>JAJDNX010000025.1 GCA_022340485.1 Gammaproteobacteria bacterium
GTGACAAGGATTGACGAGGGCATATGTTCGGATTTTTTTCTTGTGGTTGCTTGCGCAGGCGTGCTTCAGGTTCGCTATATTTCCTGCTGTTATTGCCACTGCTGTCAGGTGCTGAAGTGCTGCATAGCGCAAATGAGGAGAATGGTCTGGAAAAGTGGCACTTTATCGACGGTGATATAGAAATTGAACTGGTGCAACGCTTGCCAGACCAGACACGTGCCCTGTTAATGAACCATGCATTCTCAAAAGCGGTGATTGAGCAGCTTGCGCTGAGCTGCATGTTCCAGACCATTATTCGTAATTCGGGGAATTCACTGACAGGGCAGGCGGTCACCATCGACCTGACAAAATGGCGTATGCAATACGCCGGTAAAACAGGCAGCATACTGCTGAAAGAGCCGCTGCTTGCCTCATGGTCGGATGAAGACGCCGATCCTGCTGCAAAACTGGTCATGCGCTGGGGCATGTTTCCCACGCACCAGGAGTATCTGCCGGGTGACTATAACTGGGGCCTGACGGCCTACGGGATACCACCCGGTTCAAGGTTTGATCTTGTCGTCACCTGGCAGGAAGGGGAGACGCCGCGCAGCGGCGAAATCAGGGGTATCGTGTGCGCGCCGGATGTCGACAAATTGAAATGAAACGACGTACTGAAACGAATCACTGCAGACATGTACGGGACGTACACCTGCAGCTGGTTTGCAGAACGGGAGTGTCATGAAACACATAATTCGACTTGTACTCTGCTGGTCACTGGCTAGTGCGGCACTGGCAGAGCAAACATTGACACCGATTCCCGGCAACCTGATGGCGCCTGAATTTTCGCTGCAGGATACCCATGGCAAACTGCACCGTCTGTCCGACTACAGGGGCAAGCCTGTCATTATTAATTTCTGGACGACCTGGTGTCCGCCATGCCGGGAAGAGTTGCCATCAATGAATCGAGCCTGGCACAAGATCAAGGAAGAGGGGGTCGCCATGCTGGCAATCAACATGGGGGAAGATGAAGATACCATCTTCATTTTCTCGGCGGACTATCCGACAGATTTCCCTGTCCTCATGGACCGGTCGGGCGAAGTAATTGAACAGTGGCCGGTGAAAGGCCTGCCAACAACCTTTGTGATAGCGCCGGATGGCACGATTGCCTATCGTGCCATTGGCAGCCGGGAGTGGGATGCAAGGGATCTACTCGACACTGTGCGTGCCTTGAAGGAATCACCTTCTCACTGACAGAAATACGGGGACTGAATCCTGTTTGTCACTCTGTCAGGGGTGTGCAATGTGTGACAAGGAACCCAGTCCCCGCTGCAGACCCGTGCCATGAATGCCCCGGGTCGTGATCAAGTATTGCGTACTGATGGGGTGCTAATCCGGGACGAGGGTCACGGTTCGCCGAATCTGTTACGGTTTGCGTGCCGGTCAGGGGCGGCTGCTTTGGACATTTTTCGCCCCGAACTCAAATTTCAACCGCTGCAGGAGTTGTTCATATAACCGTAATCCTGAATCGTCCAGCGGGCTGCTGTTGGCATTGTACAGGTACAGGGCTATGCGGCCATCCTGTTTGACGATATGGATATCAACCCGGACGTTGTCATCTTCCAGCGACTGGAACAGTAGTCTGTACTCCCCGTATTTTTCTGCAACGGTTACCGACTGTTCGGTCACCGGATCGGTGATTCGCAGCTGCTGATAACCGAGTTCTGTCATCATGCGGGACACTTCCTGTGGTGAATACTGGACTCCTTCATCCCGTTGCGGATTTACCTTCAGTGTTATCGCTTGCCGGGTTGCGCAGGCTGCCATGCCTGCGAGCAGCAGGACCATGAGCAGCAGTATTCCTGCCTGTGGACGGTGAAAAAAAGCAGCAGGGGAGTGCATTGCGGTGCGCCAGTTGTTCATTTTCATTCCTTTATAGGTGATGAATGGGGTTATTGCAGTTGAATTGAGTTGCTAGTCTGTACTGATCTCGGGACCCCTGGATGAGTGTCGCCACTTGCGCGCGACCCAGTAATCGAGACTGAAATATTTGCCTGCACCCGTAAAAAACAGTGCCAGCAATAGGATGAAATAGGTGGCAGCAAACTCGATGCCATTATTCAGGACCACAAAGCTGCCATTTTCGGTTAACCAGCTGTAGTTACCATGTTCCTGTAGTATAGCCCTGGCAACCTCGAGACGTTCGATAGCCCCCTCAGTCCGCTCAGTGGCAAACAGGCCAGTGCCATCGGCAATTGCCAACCAGCCATTCTCCAGGTGGACGCTAACAGCTGCCACCAGCATGGTGGCCATCAGTGGCAACGATATCCAGCGCACTGCCAGACCGATTAACAGCAGAACGGCTCCGAAGTATTCGCTATAGGCAGCGATGGTGGCGAGCACCCCGGGGAATGGCAGTCCGAGTCCCCACTCTGCATTGCCAAACCATTCAATAACGTCCTGTCTGGGGGTGAAGTCGCAAGGCTCGCTGCTAGCTGAGAGGCAGTCGAGTCCTGCATTATTCAATTTTTTGGTGCCGGCCATCCAGAAGACGGGTACCAGGTAGAGTCGCAGTGCCAGCGGGGCGAGAAAATCAAGGGAACGGGTCTTGTCGAGCAGCGTCTGGCAAAAATTCAGTATGCCGATCATGCAAAGCTACCCTCTGTGTGACGATCGGATTACTGCCTTTTCACACCAAGAATGATGTCTTTCCGTGCAAGTTCCTCGAGGGTCTCGAAGCCGCTATTGACGACGACTGCAGGCTGTGGATGTGATATCTCCTTCGCAATACGGTGCAATAGCTGTTCAGCGCTTTGATCGTTGCCTGCATCAATCAATTCCAGCAGACGCCTGGTTACCGGATTGATCAACAGGAAACCCATGTCATCATTGCGGTCACGATAGACAACAAGGTTGGTGACGGCATCACCGGGGTGCCGTGGCTGGTTGTCCGGACTAATTTCATGTACTGGAAAGCGGTAGCTCAGATACCAGGCCAGAGGTGACAGTACCGGTATGCCTGACAGCAAATCACCTGTTGGATTGATACCGTCCTCCTCACAGCTTGCCTCGGAAATTGAAAGCGCCAGTTCAACCCACTCATAGTGTGCCAGCTCATACAGGAATGGCACGTCAGCATCATAGTGGCTGTGCACCTGTTCCAGCCACACCAGGAATTCACGCGGAATTTCCAGGAACAGCGGCGTCTGCGAATGATGCTGGCTGTAAAAATCTCTCACCAGGGCATGCCAGTGTGCGTCCTCGAGGATCGCGCGCAAAACTGGAAAGGTGTTGCTGAGAAAGCCTTCGACATTGTTGTAAAACAACTCGCGGTAGACTGACATGCGCCGGTCTTCAACATCAGCTGGAGCAGGCTGGTGTTCAGGGTCACGGATATGCGCGGCAAATTCGTATTGCCGCCGGATAAAATCAGGCGTGGATGCCATGGCGGATAGACTGCTTGTGGCGGTTGCCCCAGATGTCCTGCAAGTGTGCAATATGGCTGACTTCAGCAAGGAGTTCCGGCAATGGCGGGATATTGAAATCTCGCTCCAGCAGTGTCGGTATCACACCGAAATGCTGGTAGGCCGTCTGCAGTAATGACCAGACTGGATCGATCACCGCGGCACCGTGGGTATCGATCTTCAGGTCGTCGGCTTCATCATAATGACCGGCTATATGGAAGTACGCAACGCGATCAGCCGGCAGTGACTTGAGAAAAAGTTCCGCATCATAACGGTGATTGATGCTGTTGACATAGATGTTGTTTACATCCAATAACAGGTCGCAGTCCGCTTCATCCAGCACTGCATTCAAAAACGCAATCTCTTCCATTTCCTTGCCCGGTGCTGCGTAGTAGGAAACGTTTTCCATCGCAATGCGGCGTTCCAGTATGTCCTGCACAAGGCGTATGCGCCCGGCAACGTGGTGCACAGCTTCTTCGGTAAAGGGGATGGGCATCAGGTCATAGAGATGCCCGTCATCACTGCAATAACTCAGGTGTTCGGAATAGCAGTGGATGTCATGTTCATCGAGCAGCTGCTTGATCCGGTGAAGGAAGGGTACATCCAGCGGGGAAGGGCTGCCGATGGATAAGGATAATCCATGTGCGACAAATGGATAGCGCTCGGTAAAGTAACGCAAGTTCCTGCCCATCCTGCCGCCAATACCGATCCAGTTTTCAGGGGCAAGCTCGAAAAAATCAACCATTTCGGGCGGATTGTCCCGCAACGGTCCCATCAGGGACCGTCGCAGGCCAAGTCCCGCTCCTGTAACAGGACAGAATCGAGGAACGCTCACAGTGACAGTATGTTGCGGTTACTTTTTAGCCCCACACTTGCCTTCACCACACTTGCCTTCTGCCTTGGCTTTGTCGCTGCCGGAGCTGCCTTCTTCCATCATCATGCCGCTGCTGCTCTTGCTTTCATCCATCGACTTGCCGCTACCACACTTGCCTTCCTGCATCTTCTTGTTGCCGCCGCACTTGCCTTCTTCCATCATCATGCCGCTGCTGCTCTTGCTTTCATCCATTTCTGCAACCATGTAGCCGCTGGACAGATCGGTCATGGCAAACGGGTTCGCTGCTGCATTGGCAGCGGGTGTAGCGGCCAGTGAGCTGACAAATGCGGCACCGAGTGCAATGGCCAGGGGTTTCTTTGTGGATTCTTGTGACATTGGATGGTTCTCCATGTGAGTTGTTAAGAGCAGGGCAGGCGCCCTGATTTTTGCGATCGGTTGTTTCGACCTGTTGTGTCTTCAAGCAATACGACATTGACTCATTCAAAAAGTTTCTGGGCGTATAGTAAAGTAAAGCAAGGTGTTTGTCTGGTCGCTGGGCGATCGGGTTTGTTTATATGCATGAAATATCATTAACTTAAACTACATTTCTAGATGTTAGATTACTCCAGGTTCTTGGCCTTGTACTCGCAAAGGTCAGCTATACAGCATGACTGACAGCGCGGCCTGCGCGCAATGCAGGTATAGCGACCATGCAGGATCAGCCAGTGGTGGGCATCCTGTTTGAATTCATCCGGCACCAGCCGTAGTAGTCGCTGTTCGACCTCGGCAACATTTTTACCTGGCGCGATGCCGGTGCGGTTGGCTACCCGGAAGATATGGGTATCCACGGCAATTGTCGGGTGACCGAAGGCGGTGTTCAGCACCACGTTGGCGGTCTTGCGCCCGACCCCCGGCAAGGCCTGCAGTGCGGAACGGTCTTCCGGTACCTTGCCGCCATGCTGCTCGACCAGGATGGCGCTGGCCCTGATGATATTTTTCGCCTTGGTGTTGAACAGGCCAATGGTCTTTATGTATTCCTTGAGACCCTCTTCGCCGAGTTTCAGCATGGCGCGTGGCGACTTGACCTTTTTAAACAGCGCGCGGGTTGCCTTGTTAACGCCAACATCCGTGGATTGTGCGGACAGCATGACGGCGACCAGCAGCTGGAACGGGTTGCCGTATTGCAGTTCGGTGGCGGGTTTAGGGTTGGCTGCTCGCAGCCGCGTGAAGATTTCCTGACGCTTGGCGCGGTTCATGTACCCTCAGGCTCGTGATGGCTGGCCGAGCGGCACTGCTTTTGCAGCTGCCTTTCTTGCACGGCGTGCATTAATAATATTCATGCCGGCGATCAGGAAGCCCAGGCCGAGGAATGCGCCTGGCGGCAGTATGGCCAGCAGAAAGCCGCGGTAGTTGTCAATGACCGTCAGGGTAAGCAGGCGACCCTGCTCGCCAAACATGAGGTGGGCCTGTGACAGCAAGGTGCCTTGGCCGACGAGTTCGCGCAGGCCACCCAGGGTAAACAGTACCAGTGTGAAGCCGGCGCCCATTGCCAATCCGTCCAGCAGTGCCCGGTCCACGCTGTGTCGGGAAGCAAAGGATTCCGCACGGCCGATAATGGAGCAATTGGTCACAATCAAGGGGATAAAGATCCCCAGGATCAGGTACAGTTCATGCAGCCAGGCATTCATGGCCAGTTCGATGACCGTGACAATGGAGGCGATTACCAGCACGAATACCGGGATGCGTACCTCGGGGCGGACCAGGTTACGGATCAGAGACACAGTGACATTTGATGCGGTCAGGGTTAGCAGGGTGGCAAGACCCAGTCCCAGACCGTTGATGGCATTGGTGGTGACTGCCAGCAGCGGACACAGTCCAAGCAATTGCACCAGGCCTGGGTTGTTGGCCCACAGGCCTTCCTTGAGTATGTGTGTGTAAGCTGGTTCGCTCATAGGTGATATCTCTGGTGATTCGAAAAAACTCGCTGTCCTTCCTGTGCGGCTACCGGTTCAAGCGAAAATAGACTGGCCACCGAGTCCAGGTAAGCGCGAATGGACAAGAAGACTTGGTGAGTCTATGTTCGTGTCCTGGCCTGGCTTGTAGAAAGTCCGGCACTGAGCCTAGTGTTTTGCGGCCGGCGCAAACAATTCCTCCTCATGTTCCTGATAGTATAACAGGGCATTTCGCACCGCCTTCACCACGGCACGGGGCGTGATGGTGGCACCGGTCAGCTGGTCAAAGTCGCCGCCATCTTTCTTCACGGCCCAGCGGTTCAATTCGGGCGCGTGTAGTGATTTGCCATCAAAAATGTGTATCCAGTCAGAGCGGGCTTCATCTATGGCATCCCCGAGGCCGGGGGTTTCACGGTGGGCGACCACGCGTACGCCACTCAGGGATCCGTCAACGTTGATGCCGACCAGTAACTTGATGGAGCCACTGTAGCCATCCGGTGCAACGGCTGCAATGACCAGCGCGACCGGTTCACCGTCCTTGCGGGCACGGTAAACCATGACCGGTTTCTCGCTGCCAAGCAGCGTTTCATCAAGTACCGACACGGTATCTTCCAGCAGCACGTTATCATGCCGGTCCGGCGCGATCAGGAGATGTAGTTTGCGCAGCAGGGTGGCGCGTTCATTGGCAGCGATCTGTTCACGGGTCTGGTCATAGGTATAGGCCACCATGGCAGTACCCAAAATGGCAAACAGCAGCAGGATAATGGTGGTAATGGCTATCTGGCGATAGGGCATGGCGAGCGACTACTTATGGCCAAACACACGTGGCCGGGTGTAGTGATCAATGGTTGGTGCGGCCATATTCATCAATAATACCGCGAAGGCAATGCCTTCAGGGTAGCCACCCCAGGTACGGATCAGGTACGTAAGCAGACCGATACCCAAACCATAATATAAACGTCCACGGGGCGTGGTGCAGGCGGATACCGGGTCGGTGGCAATGAAAAAGGCCCCCAGCATGGCAGCCCCGCTGAACAGTTGAAATAACGGCGAAGTGTAGATGTCCGGGTTGATGGCATAAAAGACAAAGGCGATGAACGCCAGGCCGCCCAGCATGCCGGCAGGGATTTGCCACTGTATCACTCTCATTTGCAGCAACCACAAGCCGCCGATCATGAACCACAGATTGATCCACTCCCATTGCGCCCCGGCAAAACTGCCAAACAGGGAGCTGTCCCG
>JAJDNX010000061.1 GCA_022340485.1 Gammaproteobacteria bacterium
GATGTGCGCAAACGGGTCAATGTAATGCCGCTGGGGTCGGCGGCACTGGCTGGCACCGGCTTCCCCATTGACCGGGAATACACGGCTGCACTGCTTGGCTTCGACAGTGTCGCCGCCAACTCACTGGACGCCGTCAGTGACCGTGATTTCGTTATAGAATTCTGTGCGGCAGCGTCACTTGCCATGATCCACCTGTCACGCTTTTCAGAGGAATTGATACTCTGGTCATCGGCACAATTCAGCTTTATTGAATTGCCGGACCGCTTCTGCACCGGCTCCAGCATCATGCCACAAAAGAAAAATCCGGATGTTCCGGAACTGGTGCGAGGCAAGAGCGGCCGGGTTGCCGGCCACCTGGTAAGCCTGTTGATGCTCATGAAAAGCCAGCCACTCGCCTACAACAAGGACAACCAGGAAGATAAGGAGCCATTGTTCGATACCATCGATACCCTGCAGGGTTCACTGCGCGTGTTCGCCGACATGATGCCGGCTGTCACCGTCCATCATGCGAACATGGCTGCTGCTGCACTACAGGGTTTTTCCACGGCAACCGACCTGGCAGACTATCTGGTACGCAAGGGGATCGCATTCAGGGATGCACATGAAATCGTTGGCCGGGCGGTGCGCTTTGGCATTGACAGCAACAGGGATTTGTCTGCCATGTCACTGCAAGAACTGCGCACATTTTCCAGCCAGATAGACGAGGACGTCTTTACGGTGCTGAAGCTGGAGGGTTCCATGGCAGCTCGCAACCATACCGGCGGCACCGCACCCGAACAGGTGCGTAAAGCGGTGTCCGCAGCCAGGCGGCGACTGCAACAGTACTAGCCGGGAAACAAGTACATCCATGCCAAGCCGCTATGATCTAGACAACACCTGAAAAAAGTAACCGGAGCTTGTTTACGCCTATGAAAGACCTCTCACCTACTGCAGCTCAAGCCTTGCTGCAAAACTGCCCGATAGCCATGCTGCTGATTACAGATGATGGCAAAATACAGGGTTTTAACCGCGCATTCGCTGCACTGCTCGGCGTGGCTGCCGCCACGCTGGAAGATACAGAGTCCGCAAATGGACTGGTTGCGCCGCTGCTGGGAACGGGTACCGTCGTCAACTGGATCATGCCGGATGGCGATGAGCGCTGGCTCGCGGTGGAGTCGACCACAATCGATCATGCACCGGGTGTAAACGCACGTTTTTATCAGGACGTCAGCGAAAAGCTGCGCCTTAAAAAGGAACGTGACATCCTGCGAGACCAGCTCAAAAGGCACTCCATTTACGATGAAAAGCGTCCTAGTCTGCTGAGTCGATACGGGCTGCAGGTTTCGCTGCAACCTCTGGTATCCCGTAGCCGCCGTTACAACAGTCCCCTGTCGCTGGTGTGTATCAACATCGACACCGACCGGGAGTATGATAAGGCGGTCACCAAAATCACCTATTTGTTAAAGGACCAGACCCGCTGGGCAGACCTGGTGGGCTGCAATGAGAATCACGACTTTATCCTGATTCTTCAGGAAAGCACGCAGGACGCTGCATTGCAGCTGGTCGACAAGCTGGTGTCGCGTATCACGCAGATGAACCAAACGGCAGACAGTGAAATCCGTGCCTGTTTTGGCATTACCCAGTGCCAGCGTAATGACGATGCAGACTCCATGCTGGAACGTGCGGAATCGGCATTGATTGAAGCACGCCAGAATGACAGCGGTACTGCAATTGCAGTCTAGTTGAAGAACAACCCGCTGTGTCGTCATGCAGCAAGGTGAGCATACCCGTCAGCCGTTCTCCTCGCCCAGGTGCTGCAACAGCCAGTCACGCATGTCACCGATTTCTTGCGTACACAGCGCATGCTGCATCGGGTAACTGTGCCAGTTCACGTGGTAACCAAGCTGCAACAGCCTGTCGCGGGACTGCAACGCCAGCACCACGGGTATCACCGGGTCCTGCATGCCGTGCGCCATCATAATGGGTACTTTGCTGTTTGCTTTTGTCACCTCGGCCGCGAGGGTATCAGCCAGCGGGACATAGGTAGACAAGGCGAGGATGCCGGCCAGTGCATGCGGATACCGCAGCCCGGCATGCAATGCGATGGCTCCACCTTGCGAAAATCCCGCAAGTACGATTCGCGCAGCCGGGATGCCAGCAGCCACCTCCCGCTCGATCAGTGCAGATAATTGTTCAGCGGATCCAAGAATACCTTCCCGATCCTCTCCCAGGCGGATATCGGCAGTCTTGATGTCGTACCATGCCCGCATCACCATGCCACCGTTAATCGTTACCGGGCGGCGTGGCGCATGTGGCAGGACCACGCGCACAGCAAATGCCTCGACAAGGCCCAGTTGCGGGATTAGCGGTTCAAAATCATGGCCATCTGCGCCCAGCCCATGCAGCCAGATTATGCAGGCACGCGGCGTGTCGGTCGGATCGATTTCAACCGCATCAAGGTAGGGAGCTGTGCTCATGGTCTATAGTATGCCGCGTTAGCGTTGGGTTTGCCGAATTCTCACCGTATACTGGCGCAATGTTATCAGGATACCTGCCATGAATAGCCAAATTGCAATCCGACTGCTGTTGCTCTGCGCCGTTGCGTTGAGCGGCTGTGGGCAAAAAGGACCATTGTACCTGCCTGATAAACAAGAGCCGCCTGCAGAGAACAAAACCAGCGATTCCCCTGACACCTGACACCTGACACCACCCGTATGGATTACTTCAACTACCATGCTGGCCACTTGCGGGCCGAAGAGGTTGATCTGGGCGAACTGGCCAAACGCTTTGGCACGCCCTGCTATGTCTATTCACGTGCAACGCTTGAACGCCACTGGCATGTCTTCGACGAAGCACTCGGTGCCCACCCACACCTGGTTTGTTATGCCGTAAAAGCCAATTCCAGCCTGGCCGTGCTGCAGGTACTCGCTCGTCTGGGCTCCGGTTTCGACATCGTTTCGGAGGGGGAGCTGGTGCGCGTGTTGCGGGCCGGGGGAGATCCTTCTCGCATCGTCTTTTCCGGTGTTGGCAAACGTGCCACCGAGATGCAGCGTGCACTCGAGGCCGGCATCCGCTGCTTTAATGTGGAATCAGAGGCCGAACTGCTGCGCCTTGAGGCTGTTGCTGCCAAAACCGGACAGGTAGCGCCGGTATCAATCCGTGTCAACCCGGATGTTGATGCACGCACGCACCCCTACATTTCCACGGGTCTGCGTGACAACAAGTTCGGCATCGATGTCGGCAAGGCAATGCAGGTATATCACCGTGCGAGGGAACTGCCACACCTGCAAATTACCGGTATCGATTGCCACATTGGCTCTCAGCTCACCGATACGGCACCGTTTGTGGATGCACTTGAGCGGATCCTGCATCTGGTGGATCAGCTGCGGTCGGATGGCATCGAACTGATGCATATCGATCTCGGTGGCGGCCTCGGTATTCCCTACCGCGCCACGGACGCCCCGCCACAGCCGGATACCTATGCTCGTGAGCTGCTGGCACACATGGCGGGCCGTTCGCAGGAGCTGCTGCTGGAACCGGGCCGCGCCATCGCCGGCAATGCCGGTATCTTGCTGACAACCGTGGAATACCTGAAGCATACCGAGCACAGGAACTTTGCCATTGTGGATGCAGCCATGAATGACCTGCAGCGCCCGGCGCTCTATAACGCCTGGCATGACATCGTGCCGGTACAGCCACGCGCAGGGACTGCGACGCGCTATGATGTCGTTGGACCGGTGTGCGAAACAGGCGACTTCCTTGGCAAGGATCGTGAACTGCTACTGGCCGAGGGTGATCTGCTGGCAATACGCTCAGCCGGCGCCTATGGATTTAGCATGAGTTCGAACTACAACTCCCGGCCACGCGCGGCCGAGGTCATGGTGGAGGGTAAGCAGGTATTCGTCATCCGCGAGCGGGAAACACTGGATGATCTCTACCGTCATGAACAGCTCTTGCCCGCCTGAACAATGATAATCAACTTCACCAAAATGCACGGCCTCGGCAACGATTTTATCGTCATAGACGGCATCAACCAGGCGCTGTCACTGACACCGCAGCAGATTCGGCAGCTGTCTGACCGCCACTTTGGCATCGGATGTGACCAGCTGCTGCTGGTGGAGTCCGCCACAAGCCCGGGGGCCGACTTTCGCTACCGGATCTACAATGCCGATGGCGGTGAGGTGGAACAGTGCGGTAATGGTGCGCGCTGCTTCATGCGGTTTGTTCGCGACCAGGGGCTGACAGAGAAGTCGCATCTAACGGTAGAAACCCTCGGTGGCCCGTTAAAACTTGTACAACAGGCAGATGGCCAGGTAACCGTTGACATGGGCGTGCCGCGACTGGAACCCGCTGACATCCCCTTTATCGCACCCGGCCGCGCCTGCACTTATGCACTGGACGTACTTGACCAGCACCTGCAGATCGCGGCCGTCTCCATGGGTAACCCGCATGCCGTACTGCTGGTCGATGATGTCGACAGCGCCCCCGTGACCCGTATCGGCCCCGCTATCGAGCACCATTCCCGCTTCCCCGCTCACGTAAATGTCGGTTTCATGCAGATTGTTGCTGCTGACTGCATTCGTTTGCGTGTATTCGAGCGCGGTGCCGGAGAAACACTGGCGTGCGGCAGTGGTGCCTGTGCTGCCGTAGTTGCCGGCAGGCTGTGGGAACGTCTGTCAGAAAGTGTCAAAGTAGTCCTGAAAGGCGGTGAACTTGTGGTAAGCTGGGCCGGGGAAGGGCAGCCGGTGCTGATGACCGGACCTGCGACTACAGTCTATCAAGGGCGCATTGAACTATGACGACATCTCAGCAGACGCAATCACCGGCACTGCCCCTGGAAGAAAAAACGGTTGCCGATTATCTGCGTGACAATCCTGAATTCTTTCAAAACAACGCCAGCCTGCTGGCCTCCCTGCAAATCCCGCATGCCATTAGTCCAGCGGTTTCACTGGTTGAATACCAGGTCAAGGTGCTGCGAGATCAAAACAGCCAGTTGAAGCGCAAACTCATGGATCTGGTGCAGGTCGCCCGTGACAACAATCGCCTCAACGAGCGCATGCACCAGCTGACGCTCGGCCTTATCAAGGTATCCTCCCTGGAAGCACTGCTCGATACCCTGCGTGAAAATCTGCTCGGTGAGTTCAAGGCCGATACAGTCATCATGCGCCTGGCAGGCATGACCGAGGCACAGACACGAGAATGCGGCGTTGATTATTACGATCCCGCTGCCGCCGAACTGCAGCATTTTGAAGCCTTCCTGAAGACTTCACGGCCACAGTGCGGACGCTTCAAACGGGAGCAGATGCAATACCTCTTTGGTGACCAGGCACAGGCGATTGAATCGGCGGCCCTGATACCACTGGGTCATCACTGCAAGGTCGGGATGATGGCAATCGGCAGCCAGGAAGCGAGTCGCTTCCATCCCGGTATGGGCACATTGTTCCTGACCCATTTAGGCGAGTTGATGGAACTGTTGCTGACCGAACACCTCAATACCGACATCCCGCTCACCGACTGAACGGGGCCGTACAGACGCCCTGAATTGCGTGTAACCCGTGGCGAACTCCAAGCGGCACTGGATCGACAGATTCCTGCATCATCTGCAGACGGAACGGCGCCTGTCTGACAATACCCGCAAACACTACCAGCGTGATCTGCTGGAGTTACAGGAGTGGTGTGAAACGGCCGGGATCGACCACTGGCGTGATCTTGATACCCGGCAGGTAAGGCATTATGCAGCGCAGTGTCACCGACGCGGCCTGGGCGGACGCAGCATCCAGCGACGGCTGTCAGCCCTGCGCAGCTTCTACAACTACCTGCTGCGGGAGCAGGCGGTTGCCCTGAACCCCGGACTGGATGTCCGTGCACCCAAATCAGAGCGGCACCTGCCGGACACCTTGAACGTGGATGACATCGCGAGGCTGCTGAATATCAGCAGCGAGGAACTGCTGGTAGTGCGTGACCTGGCCATGCTGGAACTGATGTATTCATCCGGCCTGCGGCTCTCCGAGCTGGTCGGCCTGAATTTCGGCGATGTGGATTTTACCGACCGCACCGTGCGCGTTACCGGCAAGGGTGCGAAGACAAGGGTTTTACCGGTGGGGAACAAGGCCATCAGTGCCTTGCAAGCCTGGCAACAGGTGCGTCCGCAACGCGGCAGCGATTCAGCCATCTTTACCGGCCGTAGCGGCAAGCGCCTGGGGGTGCGCGCCGTGCAACAACGCGTCAAGGACATGGCGCGCCGTCAGGGTGTCCCGGGTAACCTTCACCCGCACACCTTGCGGCACTCCTTTGCCAGTCATTTGCTGGAATCCAGCGGCGACCTGCGGGCCGTGCAGGAATTGCTTGGACACGCGGATATCAGCACCACCCAGGTGTATACCCATCTTGATTTTCAGCACCTTGCGCAGGTCTATGACAAGGCGCACCCGCGCGCGCGCAAATCAAAATAAGCGCATTTTTATAGAAAAACCCCTTTCTATTCAGCCTCATTGCCCCAATCCTATGGTGTACAATCGAACGCCCTTTTGCGGAGGCACAACGTGGATCAATTTCGCGGCACAACTATCCTGTCAGTCCGGCGCGGCTCTGCCGTCGCCATTGGTGGTGATGGCCAGGTCACCATGGGTGATACCATCATGAAAGGCAATGCCCGCAAGGTGCGACGCCTGTACAATGACCGGGTAATCGCTGGTTTTGCGGGCGGTACCGCCGATGCCTTTACCCTGTTCGAACTTTTTGAGGGCAAGCTGGAGAAACACAGCGGCCATCTGACGCGTGCCGCGGTTGAACTGGCAAAGGACTGGCGCACCAACAAGATGCTGCGCAATCTTGAGGCACTGCTGGCCGTGGCTGACAAGGAAACCTCGCTGATTATCAGTGGCAACGGAGATGTGATCGAACCGGAAAACTCACTCATGGCGATTGGCTCTGGCGGGCCCTTTGCACAGGCCGCCGCACGTGCACTGCTGGAAAATACCGACCTGGATGCCCGCGCCATCACGGAAGCCGCCCTGAATATTGCTGCGGATATCTGTATTTACACGAACCGGCAGCTGACACTCGAGGTATTGAGCGTCTGAGTGTCAACCATCTGCAGCTATCATCTTCAAATATTGAAACATTGAATTAGATTATGTCCGAAATGACCCCCAGAGAAATTGTCCAGGAGCTGGACAAACACATCATTGGCCAGGATGCTGCCAAACGTGCGGTGGCCATTGCCTTGCGCAACCGCTGGCGACGCATGCAGGTCGATGAGCAGCTGCGCAGCGAGATTACCCCGAAGAACATCCTCATGATCGGGCCCACGGGCGTGGGTAAAACCGAGATTGCCCGTCGCCTGGCACGGCTCGCCAATGCGCCCTTCATCAAGGTCGAGGCCACCAAGTTCACCGAAGTAGGCTATGTCGGGCGTGATGTCGAGTCCATCGTGCGTGACCTGGTCGATGCCGCCATCAAGCTGGCGCGTGAAACTGCCATGGAAAAGGTGCGTTATCGCGCTGAGGATGCCGCAGAAGAGCGCATACTGGATGCACTGCTGCCCGCACCCAAAAGCATGACTACCGATACGGCAGACAGCAGTGCATCCGAAACCCGCCAGAAGTTTCGCAAGCGTCTTCGCGAGGGCACGCTCAATGACAAGGAAATCGAGATCGAGGTCTCGGTCACTCCCGTGGGCGTAGAAATCATGGCTCCCCCCGGTATGGAAGAGATGACCAGCCAGCTACAGAGCATGTTCCAGAACATCGGTGGCAGCCGCACCAAGTCCCGCAAGCTGCGCATCAAGGACGCCCGCAAGTTGTTGTGTGATGAAGAGGCCGCCAAAATGATCAATGAGGACGATCTTAAACACAGCGCCCTTGAAAACGTCGAGCAAAACGGCATTGTGTTTATCGATGAAATCGACAAGGTAACCCGGCGTGGCGAATCCAGCGGGCCGGATGTCTCACGTGAGGGCGTACAGCGAGACCTGTTGCCACTGGTTGAAGGCAGTACCGTTTCAACCAAACACGGCATGGTAAAAACCGACCATATCCTGTTCATCGCTTCCGGTGCATTTCACCTTTCCAAACCATCGGACCTGATACCGGAACTGCAGGGACGGCTGCCCATCCGTGTTGAACTCGACGCCCTGGGCGCTGCTGAATTTACCCGTATCCTGACCGAACCGGATGCCTCCCTGACAGAACAATACAGTGCACTCATGGCCACCGAGAGCGTCGCCCTGGAATTCTCCGAAAGCGGCATTGCACGAATTGCGGAGATTGCCAGCCTGATCAACGAGCGTACTGAAAATATCGGTGCACGCCGCCTGCACACCGTCATGGAACGTTTGCTGGAAAAGATTTCGTTTGAGGCTACCGATTGTGCCGGCCATTCACTGGTCATCGACGCTGCCTACGTCAATGAACATCTTGAGGCACTGGTCAAGGATGAAGATCTGAGCCGCTACATACTGTAATTCCATTTGTGCAATCGCCATCACTGCAGATACCCCAGAGGACACCATGACAGACGCACCCACACCCGTTGAGATCAACCTGCATCAAAAATCCCGGAAGCTGGAAATCAGCTATTCGGATGGTCAGCGTTTCGAACTCAGCTACGAGTTTCTGCGTGTGTATTCACCCTCTGCGGAGGTGCAGGGTCACGGACCTGGCCAGGGTGTGCTGCAGATCGGCAAACAAGACGTCATGATCACCCATATAGAACCGGTTGGCAGATATGCGATCCAGCCGACTTTTGATGACGGCCACGATACCGGCATCTACTCCTGGGAAACGCTCTACGACCTGGGCAGGAACAGGGACAGGTACTGGAAGGAATATCTGGAAAAACTCGAAAAGGCCGGTCACCCCTACCAGGCAAGAGACTAAGGCCGTTCACCAGGGCTTTTTTCACTGAGCGGGCTTCTTTGCGATTGCTTTCCAAATAAGGCCATAATAAAAGCAACCATGCCAGACAAAACCACACATTTCGGCTTTAGGCGCGTGCCGGTCTCTGAAAAGACCCGGCATGTGCGTCAAGTATTTGATTCTGTTGCAGACAATTATGATTTGATGAACGACCTGATGTCGTTCGGCATCCACCGTTTGTGGAAGCGCTTTGCCATCAACATGGCCGCCCTGAGACCTGGGCAGCAGGTGCTGGACCTGGCCGGTGGTACCGGAGACCTGACGCGACTGATGGCCCCCCTTGTCGGTTCTTCCGGACAGGTGGTACTGGCGGATATCAATGCCGCCATGCTTGAAAACGGACGCCGACGATTACTGGACAAGGGCATTTCCGGGAATGTCAGCTTTGTCTTGGCCAATGCCGAGCAATTACCGTTCCCGGATAACCGTTTTGATCTGGCCACAATGGCATTTGGCCTGCGCAATGTTACCGATAAGCAACGCGCACTGGATGCTCTGTTTCGTGTACTAAAGCCAGGTGGGCGCTTGCTGGTGCTGGAATTTTCCAGGCCGGTGGCACTGTTAAAACCAGCCTACGATTTTTATTCCTTTAGATTGCTGCCAAAACTCGGGCAACTCATTGCCAACGATGCGCCCAGCTATCGCTATCTGGCCGAGTCCATACGCATGCACCCTGACCAGCAAACACTTCAAGGCATGCTGGAACAAGCCGGCTTTGAACGCTGTGACTACCACAACCTGACGGGGGGTATCGTGGCCATTCACCGCGGCTACAAATTATGATCCCCTCATGGCAACAAGCGCAGATGCTGCCAGTACCATCCGGAGGCAACTGATGCAGCTACCCGCAAGTGCCATCTCCGGACTTGAAACGGTTATTAACCGTTACCTGCGGCTCGATCCGGCGATCGGATCACGCATGGCCACGCTGTCAGGACGCTGCATCGCTATAGACCTTCGCGGGCTGGATATGATGCTGTATGTATTGCCGGATGAAAGCGGTATTCATCTCAAGGGCCATGTAGAAGGCGAGCCGGATACCGTGCTGCGAGGAACCCCGCTGGGCCTGCTGCGCCTCGGTCTCGGCGGCAATACAGAAAAGACCCTGTTTTCCGGGGCCGTGGTCATCGACGGTGATGTCGAAACCGGACAGGCCTTCAAGGCCATTCTGGATGGTCTGGATATCGACTGGGAAGAACAGCTGTCAAGGTTGACCGGCGACCTCATCGCTCATCAGCTCGGTAATGCAGCACGCCGTGGCCGCCGCGTCTTTCGGCTGGGCCTTGATACCCTGGAAAAGGATCTCGGGGAATACCTTCAGGAGGAACTGCGGGTACTGCCGACACGCATAGAAGTTGCAAACTTCAGCGCAGACGTTACGCGCTTCAGCATGGATGTTGAGCGGCTCAGCGCCCGGCTAAAGCGCCTGCAGACACAGCACAACAGGAATTTCTGCGACTGACATGATACGGCCGGCACAAATCATTCGTCTGGTACATATCAATTTTGTACTGGTGCGCCATGGGCTTGATGAAATCATCCTTGCGACACACCTGTTCCGCCCTTTCCGCTTTCTCTACTACCTAGCACCGTGGAACTGGATACCACGTACGCGTGGCCCGCGGGGAGTGCGTATCCGGCGCGCCCTGGAAGACCTTGGACCCATCTATGTAAAGTTTGGACAAATCCTGTCAACACGCCGCGACTTGTTGCCGGATGACATCGCACAGGAACTTGCACACTTGCAGGATGATGTACCGCCGTTTCCCGGCAGTCTGGCACGCACCGTCATCGAGACCGCACTGGGCGCACCGGTAGAGGAGTTATTCCAGCAATTCGATGAGTCGCCGCTGGCCTCCGCTTCTATCGCACAGGTCCACGCTGCACAGCTAAAGGATGGTACAGCCGTTGTCATCAAGGTCCTGCGGCCCAACATCCGCCAGCAAATCACCCGTGATGTGAACCTGCTGTACACCGTTGCACGACTGGCAGAACGCTACTGGCAACATGGCCGCCGACTGCGACCGCGCGAAGTGATTGCCGAATTTGAAAAGATCCTTTATGACGAACTCGATCTGTTGCGCGAGGCCGCCAATGCCTCGCAGCTGCGGCGCAATTTCAGCAACACCGACCTGCTCTATGTTCCGGAAGTATACTGGCCCTTGTGCCGTCCCGACGTAATGGTGATGGAACGGATATATGGCATACAGGTCAGTGATATCGACAAACTGCGTGCACAGCATATCGACCTGAAAACACTCTCGGAGCGCGGCGTTGAAATCTTTTTCACACAGGTGTTTCGCCACAATTTCTTCCATGCCGACATGCACCCCGGCAACATCTTTGTCGGTACCGACGGCCGCTACATGGCCGTAGATTTTGGCATCATGGGTACCCTCAATCCCGTTGACCAGCGCTACCTTGCCGAAAACTTTCTGGCCTTCTTCAACCGCGACTACCGGCGTGTCGCCGAGCTGCATGTGGAGTCGGAATGGGTCCCTGAAGGTACGCGTGTAGATGAATTTGAAGCTGCGATTCGCACGGTTTGCGAGCCGATATTTGAAAAACCGCTGAATGAAATATCGTTCGGTAATGTCTTACTGAGGCTGTTTCAGACCGCACGCCGCTTTAACATGGAGGTGCAACCACAACTGGTACTGTTACAAAAAACCCTGCTGAACATCGAGGGTCTGGGCAGACAGCTGTATCCCGAACTCGATCTCTGGAAAACCGCCAAACCGTTTCTGGAGCGCACCATGAGTGAACAGCTGGGCGCACGTTCATTACTGCGCAACCTGCGGGAAAGCATTCCTGCGTGGAACAAGAGCATTCCAGAGATACCGGTTCTGGTGCACCGCTTCCTGGACCAGGCGACCAGCGGCAAGCTGCAGGTGGAATGGACTTCTCGTGATCTTAAACGTCTCAGACTTGAAGTACGACGCGCCAATCGGCGCAGCTTCAATGCCATCATTGGCACCGGGCTTTTTGTAACCGCCGCCATTATTTATGGCCTTGATGGCCATCAGCCTTTCATGGTCCTGGGCGCTCCCCTGCTGAGCTGGATCTGCGTCGGCGCAGGACTATTCCTGCTGGCGTTTAATTGGCCGGATAGCAGCGAATCCTGAATATATTCTGAACTCAGCCAGGCGCAGACTGAGGGTGGATGTCAGGCGCGCTGCAGACCCGCTTCGACCTCATCACGCTTTTGCTTGCCTGCAAGCAGTTCAATTAAGGCAAGGGCAAAGTCCATCGCAGTGCCCGGGCCACGCGAGGTAATGAGTGTGCCGTCAATAACGACTGGCATCTCCTGATAATCAAGACCCGCAATGGTGTCGGTATCCAGTGCCCCGGGATAGCTGGTGGCGCATTTGCCCTGCAGCAATCCGGCATGCGCCAGCACCCTGGGTGCAGCACAAATCGCTGCCGTGTATTTACCAGCGGCAGACATACTCTGCAGCTGGTGAATAATGCGCTCATCGGCCTTCAGGTTATCCGCTCCCGGCAGCCCCCCAGGCAACACAATCATGTCGTATTCCTGCTGTAATGCCCTGTCAAGGGTCATATCAGGCTGCAGTAGCATGCCACGGGAGGCTCGCACCGTCTGTTCATCCAGACCGGCCGTGACGACTGTGATACCGGCGCGACGCAGCAGATCAACGACGGTCACTGCTTCCAGTTCCTCACAGCCCTGCGCTAGTGGGACAAGGACATTTGCCATGCAAGTCTCCGTTCATTCTGCAGTTCGATCAGGCGTGATACTGGCAGCAACTGTACACCATACCGCTGCAGGTTTTCGAGCTCTTCCCTGAGGACGTCCAGGGTACCAGTCTGCGGATGTCCGATACCCAGGGCCGTGCCATCACGCTTGGCAATTGCAATCAGCTTTCTGAATTGCAGACGGACCGCCTCTGGGTCAGGGTCATTGTCGAGAAACACATTTCGGGAAATGTTTGGCACACCGTACTCGGTTGCCAGCTGGCTGGCGACCGTCTCCTTGGTAGTGCGACTGTCTACAAAAAAAAGGTCGCCACGTTCGTTAATAGCCTGCATAAGCCACGCCATATTACCGGGGTGCCGTGTAAGCAAACTGCCCTTGTGATTGTTCAGCCCGCTGACATACGGAACAGCTGCGATCTCATGCGCCAGTGCATCCGTGAATTGCTGTTCCGTCATGTCAAGCGTCAGTGTACCTTCATCCACGCGCGCATTACCCTGATCAACAGCCTGCATCGGCAGGTGCAGCATGATTTCCTTGTGATAGGCATATGCCTGACTGGCAAGTGCCTTGGTAAGAGGGCCATAGGGCAGGAAGGCACACGCAACCGGCCCGGGCAGCATTACAGCACGCATGCCGAGTTCACGCTGGTTACCCAGGTCATCAATAATCAGCGCAATACCAGGCAGATTTTCTTGCGCTTCGCCGGACTGGGCATTTGGGGAGAATAGTATAGCGGACTGAAAACACAGCCACAGTGTAATGGGGAAATACCTTGTGACCGTGCGTATGTGCATCCGCTATTTATTACTGCATGCGTCCCTGAAGAATTGCCAGACCCTTCAGCAGGTTCAACGCCTCGTAGAGATTGTAGTCTTCGATAGCGGACAGCGTGTCATCCTCCTCGGCTTCCTCGGATCCTTTCTTATCCTTTGCCTTGCCCTTTTCCTTGTCTTTTGCATTGCCATTTTCCAGGTGGCCCGACAGATTTGCTTCCTTTAAAGGCTCGAATTTCCGATCTATGGCAGCAACCTCAATACTCTCCAGTTCAATGTCAGGCGTAATGCCTTCCGCCTGTATGGATTTGCCTGAAGGCGTGTAATAGCGTGCAGTAGTTAATTTCAGCGCAGATTCGCTACTCAGAGGCAATATCGTCTGTACCGAGCCTTTGCCGAAGGTTTTAACCCCCATGATGATGGCGCGCTTGTGATCCTGTAACGCACCAGCAACAATTTCCGATGCAGAGGCTGAACCCTGATTTACCAGTACTACCAGTGGGGCGCCATTGAGTACGTCATCCGGTGTCGCATTGAATCGCAGCCTGGAGTCCGCGATACGCCCTTCGGTATAGACGATCATGCCCTTTTTAAGAAAGGCATCAGAAACGGCAACTGCGCCATTCAATACGCCGCCTGGATTGTTGCGCAGATCCAGCACCAAACCCTGCAACGGTTGCTTGTTCTCCTGATTCAGTTTGTCGATGGCAGCAACCATGTTTTCTGCCGTCTTCGACTGGAACTGGGAAATGCGCAAGTAGCCAAAACCTGGCTCGAGCAGGCGTGCCCGGACACTCTTTACCTTGATGATGTCACGCGTAATGGAAATTTTGAGTGGCTGATCCAGTCCTTCACGCACAATGGTCAGTTCAATATCAGAACCGGGTTTGCCGCGCATGATCTTCACGGCGTCATTGAGTGTCATCCCCTTGACCGGGGTATCATCCAGCCGGATGATCAAATCACCGGCCTGTACACCGGCACGTTGTGCCGGTGTGTCATCGATTGGTGCGATGACCTTGACGAAACCATCCTCCATGCCAACCTCGATTCCGAGGCCACCGAACTGGCCGGTGGTTCCAACCTGCAATTCGGTAAACTGTTCTGCATCCAGATAGGAAGAATGTGGATCAAGACCGGATAACATGCCGCGGATAGCATTTTCTATCAATTCCTTGTCGTCCACCTCGACCACATAGTCGTTTTTGATGCGTCCAAATACATCACTGAACGTGCGCAATTCCTCTACCGGCAAGGTTGCCTGGACAGCTTCACGTTCAGCAAACACACCATGTCCAATTGAAACCAGCACGCCGGCGACAAGCCCGGTCAGCACCAGCAGATAATTTTGTAGGTTGGGTTTCATTTATTTATTCCATTCAGGGTCAACGGGCAATGCAAACTGGCTTGCTATTAATGGTTGAGTATCATCGCTGTCAAGACAGGGAGACAATATCACAGCACCGGTTACAGCGGTATCGGCGCCCGCACTCAAAGCTTTCATTGGCCGGCCATTCATCAGACAACGCTTCAGCGACATGATTCCATTGTACCTGTGCGTATTACTGGTGACCGGCCTGTAGCGCCAGCGGCTGGCCGCTAAACCAGGCTGTCGGGTTGAATGGCCGGCCATCCTTGCGCAGTTCCAGATAAAGTCCGTCCTGCGTGCGACCGCCGCTGCTCCCGGCTGCCGCCACCACCTCGCCTCGTTTCACCCGTGCACCGACATCCTTGTAGAGGCTCCGATTATGACCGTAGAGAGACATATAACCGTCACCGTGATCGATAATCAGTAACAGTCCGAAGCCCCGCAACCAGTCGGCAAATGCAATACGGCCATTCGCAATGGCATGTACATCAGCACCAGCAACTGTGGCAATGAGTACACCACTGGATTGCAAATCACCGGAAGCGTGCTTGGCGCCGTAAGGCTGTATTATCCGCCCCGCCACGGGCCATTGTAACTTTCCCTTCAGCTTACGCAGGGATGTGCTATCACCACCTTCCAGCGCAGCCTCACGCAGGGCCCGCTGCAATGATTGCAGCAGCGCCTGCAAGCGCTGCTCATCCTGCTGCAAGCTCGATAACTCACTTGTTTTGATCTGTAAATCACGCTGTAGCTGAGCAAGTATTTTACGGCGATTGCCTTGCTCAACCACCAGAAGTTGTGATTTTTCCCGCTTCTGCAAGCGTAAATGCTCGATTTCTGATTGCTGCTCAACTAGTTCACGCTCGATCGCATCTATTCTGGCAAGCGCGGCGCGCAATTCCTGCATTCGTGACGCACGTGCGCGGGTGAAATAGCCATGATAGGTCATCATCCGGCCAAGCTGGGCAGGGTTTTGCTGGTTCAGCAACAGCTTGATTCGTTGCTGCCTTCCTGCTGTATAGGCCGATCGCATATCCAGCATCAGGGTCTGGCGCAGGTCAGCCAGCGTTTGGCGTTCAGTGGTTCGATCCTTGTTCAGTGATTGTATTTTCTGGTCGGTAGCCGCTGCGTCCGCATCAAGC
Organism: Gammaproteobacteria bacterium; assembly: GCA_022340485.1. Lineage (GTDB taxonomy): Bacteria > Pseudomonadota > Gammaproteobacteria > UBA9214 > UBA9214 > UBA9214. The sequence continues at coordinate 15,900 of JAJDNX010000061.1, forward strand.
TGATGCAACTCAGCGACCACCTTGCCAATTTCCTTTTCAGTCTTTTCCAGCGCAGCCTGTGTAACTGTGCGCTGGCCACGCATGGAATCGACATCAGACTTGATTTCATGAATATGCTGACGCAGCTTCTGCAGTTTTTCTGTCTGCACCGCAATGTCTTCAGCCACTGTAATGACCGGGAGTGATGTCAGCAACAGTGCCAATAGCAGCAAATGAATCACTGACAAAATCGCGCGTGCTACTACCGTGTTGAAAAACGACCGGCCTGAAGGCCGGCATACCTCAGCCATGCGCGTCTGCGCCCACTTCCTGATCACGGGGCTCACTGTCTTCCGACAGCAGCTCCACCAGCGGGGTACCGGACATATCCGGAGGTATTGGCATGTTCATTAACGCCAGCATCGTCGGCGCAACATCAGACAGGGCACCATTTTCCAGCATATGCGCCGGGCGCCCGACGTAAATCAGTGGCACCAGATTGGTTGTGTGAGCGGTATGCGCCTGTCCGGAGTGATTATCCAGCATCAGCTCGGCATTACCATGATCGGCGGTCACCAGCATTTCACCGCCATAGGTCTCAAGCGCTGCTACGATCCGGCCAAGACATACGTCAATGGCCTCGATGGCCTTCACAGCCGCGTCAAATTTACCGGTATGCCCCACCATATCCGGGTTGGCATAGTTGCAGATGATCACGTCATAATTGTTGCCTTCTATCGCCGCAACCAGTTTGTCGGTTACTTCGGGCGCACTCATCTCCGGCTTCATGTCATAGGTGGCCACCATGGGGGATTTCACCAGTATCCGGTCTTCGCCTTCAAATGGCTTTTCCTGCCCGCCGTTGAAGAAGAAGGTCACGTGTGCATATTTTTCTGTTTCAGCCAGCCGTAACTGATGCAGACCGCTTTTCGCTATGTATTCACCAAAGACATCCTTGAGACGTTCCGGGGGATAGGCAACCGGGACATCGAAGTCGGCGTTGTATTCGGTCAGACTGATGAAGCTTCCGAGCTTCGGTTCACGTTCCCGGACAAAGCCGTCAAAATCAGGCTCGATAAACGGGCGGGTTATCTGGCGTGCCCTGTCAGAGCGAAAGTTCATAAAAATAACGACATCACCATCCTCGACACTGACAGGACGGGATCCAGCCGGAACAATGGCGGTTGCCTTGACGAATTCATCACCCTCGTCACGTGCATAGGCCATTTTCAGCGCCGTCATGGCATCCTCTGCCAGGTATTGCGCCTTTCCCTGTGTGATCAGGTCATAGGCGGCCTGAATCCGCGGCCAGCGGTGGTCACGGTCCATGGCGTAATAGCGGCCGATAATCGAGGCAAACCGGCCACCGCCAAGTTTGTCAAACAGCTGTTGTGTCGACTCGATGGATGCGGCAGCACTGCGCGGTGCCGTATCGCGTCCGTCCAGAAAGGCGTGCAGGTAAACCTTTTTCGCACCGCGCTGCAACGCCAGTTCCAGCATCGCATGGATATGTTCTTCATGGCTATGCACACCACCGGGTGACAGCAGACCAAGCACGTGTACAGCCTTGTCATGTTCTATGGCAAGATCAACCGCGTCGGTCAGGGTATGGTTCCTGAAAAAGGAACCGGTTTTGATGGCCCGGCTGACGCGGGTGAACTCCTGATACACCACACGACCGGCACCGAGATTCAGGTGACCGACCTCGGAGTTTCCCATCTGGTCGGCGGGTAAACCAACCGCCGCACCGGAGGTCCGTATCAAGGTGTGTGGATAGTTGCTCCAGAGCCTGTCCCAGACAGGCTTGTTTGCTGCTGCAATGGCATTGTGTTGTGGCTTCTCGCTATATCCCCAGCCATCGAGGATAAGCAGTAGCATTGGCCTGGCGGCGCCGGTTTTGGATGTCTTTTGTCGCGGTTCGCTCATTTATTTGGAAAGAGTCTAGATCAAGTCTCTACCTGATTTCCAGTAAGGCTGGTAAACAGACGTGCAAAACTGTCTGGTCCAGATGAATATATCAACGTTTCAGTATCTAAGCTGTAGCCGAAACGGCTTATTATTGTATAATGTTTTAATAATGAATGCAGTAAGCTACAATTAAATCAGTTATTTGAGGGGCATTAGAATGGTAGTAACTAGTGAAATACTCATTACGCGTGATGAAGACATAGACCGCGCCTCACGCTCTCTCAAGGCCATGTCGCACCCCCTGCGGTTGAAAATACTCTGTACCCTGGGCGATCAGGAATTCAGTGTGCAAGATATCGTTGAACGTGTCGGCACGTCACAAAGCAACATTTCACAGCACCTGGCCATTCTGAGGGACAAGGGCATTCTCGCATCCCGTAAGGACGCCAACCGTGTTTACTACCGTGTCGGTGACGGGCGTACCTTGCAATTGATTGGCATGATGCGCGAAGTATTTTGCCACAGCCCCTGAGTAATACCTCTTTAATTCATCACCCGCCATTTCCTGTCTTACCAACCCGATCCCAGAAAAACGCATCGATGGACCCTGACCAGCTAATCGAATTTACCCGCAACCATCTTCTGCTGGTGCTGGCATTTTTTGCCATCCTCGCCATGCTGATTGTATCCGAGATACAGCAGCGTCTGAGTCGTGTCAAAGAGGTCAGTCCGTCTGAGGCCACCCGGCTACTCAATCACGAGCAGGCCACCCTGGTTGATATGCGCACTGACAAGGATTATCGTGAGGGCCATATCTTGAACGCTATTAACGTGCCGGCCAGCAATGGCGAAGTCCCTGCTGCCCTTGACAAGCACCGTAAACGACCGGTGATTGTTTATTGTCAGCGTGGACAGCGCTCAAAAGCTCTATGCAACAAGCTCAGCAAACAGGGCTTTGAATCGGTATATAACCTGCAGGGCGGTGTTATGGCCTGGCAAAAAGCGGAATTGCCCTTGACCAAAAACCGTTAACCCGTCTTGCTGATCAGCAGCGACGACAAGGAATCCTAACCATGGCGGATGAACAGCAGGCAGATCCTCAAAACCAGGAAGAACAACAAACCATTCAACCCCGGAAAATCTACCTCAAGGATGTATCGTTTGAGACACCCAACTCGCCAGCCATTTTCCTGAAGGAATGGAATCCTCATCTTGAACTGGAAATCGGCAACAGTGCAGCCATGACCAAGGATGGCCACCACGAGGTGGTACTGGTACTGACCGTCACGGTAACGGTGAATGGTGAAACTGCGTATCTTGCCGAGGTACACCAGGCAGGAATCTTTACCATTAGTGGTGCCAGTCCCGAGCAAACCCAGCAGATTCACAATGTCTATTGCAACAGATTCCTCTATCCCTATGCATGTGCTGCACTGTCTGATCTGGTAACAAAGGGAGGTTTTCCCCAGTTACTCCTGCAGCCCATCAACTTTGACTTCATGTATAAAAAGCGGCTCGAGAGCGCCCGGGACGCAGAGTCAGCGCGCGCAGACCATTAGCTGTTCGCGGCCAAGCTGACAACACTCTCTAACGACCCTGCAAATCAATGCGCGATAATGGAATAACGGTTCTCGGTGCAGGATCCTGGGGCACGGCGCTTGCCATCCGGCTGGCAACCAATCACAACAACACCTGCCTGTGGGGCCACGAAGCGGAATTCATGGCAACGCTGTCACGTGAGCGCCATAACCAGCAATTTCTACCCGGCTTTCAATTTCCTGAAAAGCTGTGCATCGAATCGAGTCTGGCCACAGCTGTTCACGCGAATCGTGATCTGTTGTTGGTGGTGCCCAGCCATGCCTTCCGGGAAGTACTGACCAGGATGGTGCCCTTGCTTGGAGAAAATTCTCGCATCGCCTGGGCCACCAAGGGCCTTGAATATGGCAGTGGCAAATTCATGAGCGAGGTGTTTGAAGAAGTGCTGGACAGCAAATACCCGGCAGCTGTGGTATCCGGACCCACCTTTGCCAGGGAGGTCGCCGCCGGACTGCCAACGGCGCTGACCGTTGCCTCCAACAACCCGACTTTTGCCAATGACATGGCAAGCCGGCTGCATGGTGACACCATGCGTGTCTACACCAGTGACGACATGATCGGCGTGCAGCTCGGCGGAACGGTGAAAAATGTCCTTGCCGTTGCCTCGGGTATTGCCGATGGCATGCAACTGGGTGCCAACAGCCGCGCGGCGCTGATCACACGGGGACTTGCGGAAATCATTCGTCTTGGTGATGCCATGGGCGCACGCCGTGAAACATTGATGGGTCTGTCCGGCGTTGGTGACCTGATCCTAACCTGTACCGATGACCAGTCCCGCAACCGGAGACTGGGGCTGGCGCTGGGCAGCGGTGCAACAATAGCTGTTGCATTACAAGACATCGGACAGGTCGTCGAGGGATTCAATACGGCCCGCGAAGTGGTGAAACTGGCGAAACAGTACCGGGTTGAATTGCCTATTTCCGAACAGGTCTACCGGGTGCTGCATGAGGGGCTGCCACCTGCAGAGGCGCTGCATAACCTGCTGGCGCGTGACATCCGCTCAGAGTCAACCGACTGAACCGGCAAAATCCTGTTGTCGCCAGGCCTCGTATATCAGTATAGATACGGTATTCGAGAGATTCAGGCTGCGGCTGTTAAAAGTCATCGGCACGCGTAATACAGCATGGTTGCCTATTGCATCCAGCACATTATCGGGCAAACCACGTGTTTCCGGTCCAAACAGGAAGGCATCACCCGGCTCGTAGCGCGGCCCGGTATATGAACGGGTACCACGGGTCGACACTGCCCATAGCCGTGGTGGCCTCACGGTCTCATTAAAGGCTTGCAGTGATGCATGCTCGCGCAGTGTCGCCCACTCTCGGTAATCGAGACCCGCACGGCGCAACTTGCGATCCTCGAGTTCGAATCCAAGCGGATGTATCAGGTGCAAGGCACTGCCGGTATTTGCGCAAAGGCGTATGATATTGCCCGTGTTGGGTGCTATCTCAGGCTGATAGAGCACGACGTGAAACATCGGCTAACCCCTTTCAATCTACAAGTTACAGTACGGCAATGACAGAGCATGAGCGGCAAAAACTGGCGGTGGACTTTTGCGGACTACCACTGACTTCACCACTGGTACTGTTATCCGGCTGCGTCGGCTTCGGCGAAGAATATACCCGGGTTGCGGGCTTCTCCAACCGCGATGTCGGTGCCATCTGCCTGAAGGGTACCACGCTGGAACCCCGTCTCGGGAACCGGCCACACCGCATTGCAGAGACCCCAGCCGGGATGCTCAATGCCATTGGACTGCAAAATCCGGGGGCTGACCACGTGGTCAGTCACATTCTCCCCTCACTGGATTTCAGTGAAACACGCTTTTTTGCCAATGTCTCCGGTTCCACGGTAGAGGAATACGCGGAGGTTACCCGCCGTTTTGATGATTCCCCCATCGATGCCATCGAGATCAATATCTCCTGCCCGAATGTCAAGGAAGGCGGGGTCACCTTCGGCAATGACCCGGACATGTCGGCACGCGTGGTCGCTGCCTGCCGTGCCGTCACCCGCAAACCACTGATCACCAAGCTGTCGCCCAACCAGACCGATATCACTGACAACGCCCGTCGTTGTATCGATGCCGGTACCGATGGTTTT
>JAJDNX010000112.1 GCA_022340485.1 Gammaproteobacteria bacterium
TGCCGGCTACTACGCGCGTGATAACTACAGTGGTGGCACGAGTATCGCACTGACGGGACCCGACAAGGGAGAACAGTCATTGATCGCGTCAACCTCATCGGAGAAACAGGTCAAGGATGTGAACGGCATTCTTGTCTGGAACGCCCTGGATTTCGGCGTCAGTTATGTACGCGCACAGCAGCAATCCAACGAGACACTCATCACCGAGGAACGCCGCCGCAAGGTGGTGCAAAACATTGTGCAGGATGTCCGCTATGCCTATTGGCGTGCGGTGAGTGCCCAGCATTTGCTGGACAATATGGATGCCCTGCTGGACCGGACGTATTCGGCATTGCAGCGTTCCCGCCAGCTTGAAGGGCTGCGTGCACAGGCACCGATTCAGTCGCTGAGCTACCAGAAGGCACTGCTGGAAATCATTCAGGATATGTGGCTGTATCGCAAGGATCTGGCCACTGCCAAGACCGAGCTTGCGGCACTCATGAACCTCAAGCCAGGTACACCCTACACCGTGGTCGATCCTTCCATGGATGCCCCGCGGCCCACAGCGGATCAGTTTGGCGCCCTGGACAAGCTGGAGGAGCAGGCCTTGTTGAACCGGCCGGAACTGATGGAAGAACACTACCAGGTGCGCATCAGCACCCTGGAAGTCAAAAAGGCCATGCTCGAGATGCTGCCCGGCCTGGAGTTCAACGTGGGGGGCCGTTACAACAGCAATTACCTGCTTTGGGAAAATTCCTGGTCAGAAGCGGGCGTCAACATTTCATGGAACCTATTCAATATCTTCAAGGGACCGGCAAACAAGCGGGTCGCCGAAACCCAGGTCAGGCTGGATGATGCCAGGCGCCTGGCACTCAGTATGGCGGTCATTACGCAGGTACATCTGGCCCATCAGCGTTACCAGGTTGCACTCAGCGATTTTGCAGTGACAGAAGACCTGGTGGCGGTAGAAAAGCGCATTCAATCCCTGATGGAGGCCGAGCAAAAGGCCGCCGTGGAGAACGAACTGGAAGTCATTCGCTCCATGGCAAGCACCCTGGTCGCCGAGATGCAGCACGATCTCGGCTATGCCGAAGTACAGAATTCCATCGGCCGTATCCTGAATTCCGTCGGCGTGGACCCGTTACCTGGCGTCGATATCAATCAGGACGTGAGCACACTCGCAACGATTATCCAGCAAAACCTCACTCAAAAGTCACTATAGACCCAACAGTGTTCATAACGGCTCGCGAGGGACGAAGACCGGCGACAGCGGTGCTGCTTTGTCCCGATGCTGTCGTCTGGTTAAGGCACTAACCCGGACGTCGATATACTATGTTATTGTGTAACAGGCTTCACAAGAAACCGGGACAAGGCAATCAACATCGAGCAAGACATGCGTACTCTCATGGGTCGACTGAGCAACTTACTACTGTTGACTGCCATGCTGGCCTTTGGCACTCACGCGTTTTCCCAGGAGTCGTATGAGGATCAGCAGAAAGATCGTCTGAAACCTATCCGTGCATTGCTGACACCAGAAGTCGAATCCACCCTCTCCAGCCAGATTGCCGGACGGATCGAGAAGATCAATGTGCGCAATGGTGAGCGATTCAAGCAAGGTGAACCCCTGATCGAGTTCGACTGCACCATTCAGAAAGCACAATTACAGAAAGCCCGCTCGGAATTACTTGCCTCCAGGAAAACACACGAGGCCAACCTGAAACTCCAGGAGTTCAAGTCCATCGGTGATCTCGATGTAGCAATCTCTGCAGCGGAAGTGGAAAAGGCCAGGGCTGAATACGCGCTGGTCAAGGCCCAGGTCGAGATGTGTATCATCGCTGCACCCTTTGATGGGCGCGTTGTCAAGCGTATCGCCAAGCCATACGAAACTGTCAACCAGGGTGAGGCATTGATCGAGATCCTCGATGACAGCGAGCTGAAGGTCGAACTCTATGTCCCTTCCAAGTGGCTTCTGTGGCTCAAGGATGATACCGAGTTTACTGTCCACATCGATGAAACCGGCAAGACCTATGCGGCACGCATGACCACGCTAGGCGCCCGTGTCGATGCCGTCAGCCAGTCGATTGCAATCACGGCGACCATCATCGGCAAACACCCCGAACTGCTTGCCGGCATGAGTGGTGATGCCCGCTTCCAGGTGCCCGCGGAGCCATGAGCACCCAGGCCCCGGATAGCAAGCTGCTGGGCCTCAGCACCCTGTTACAGCTTGAGAAAGACATTCGTCACGCGGACAATATCGACAAGTTTAATTTCCTTGTGGTCAATGATGCCCGTCGCCTGATCGAATTCCACCAGGCCGTCCTCTGGAAACTCGAACCTTCCGGGCAGGCCAGTATCAAGGCGGTATCCGGCCTTGCCGAGTTTGACCGCAATGCACCCTATATTATCTGGCTGAAGAAGGTCTTCAGACATCTGTTGAAGCAGCCGGATGCCCGTCAGCCACACCCGATCGGCCGCGAGGCATTGCCACCGGCACTGCATGACGGCTGGTCAGAGTGGTCGCTGGGCCGGTGCCTGTGGTGCCCCATACTCACGCCATCGGGCAAACTGCTGGGCGGTCTGTGGCTTAATCGCAAGCGCGAATGGGAACCCGGCGAGATCGCACTGCTGGAACACCTGTGCGACGCCTACGGTCACGCCTGGTCAGCACTGACCGGCCACCAGCAAACGTGGCGGGAACGCCTGTCACATCGATTGCATACCCGCAAGGTACGCTGGGGAATTGCAGCCACGATTGTGGTACTGCTGTTGCTGCCGGTACATCAAACGGTGCTGGCACCGGCAGAGGTCATCGCCTATCAACCGGACATCGTCAGCGCCCCGCTGGACGGTGTCATCAAGACATTCCATGTCGAACCCAATACGGTCGTCACAAAGGGGGACCTGCTGTTCAGCATGGACGATACAACCCTGCGCAATCGCCACGAAATTGCCCTGAAGGCAGTGGCTGTGGCACAGGCAAACTACATGCGTTCTGCACAGAAGGCCTTCACCGACGAGGAAAGCAAGGCGGAACTGGCGCTGTTGAACGCGCAGGTCGAGGAGAAGTCGGCAGAAGTCAGCTACACCGCGGAATTACTGGAAAAGATCCATGTGCGCGCAGAGCACAGCGGCATTGCGGTGTTTTCCGATGCCAACGACTGGCTGGGGAAGCCCGTCGTGGTTGGTGAAAAGGTACTGACCCTGGCGGATCCCGAGGATGCGGAATTGCAGATCCAGCTACCGGTGGATGATGCCATCAACCTGGAAAGCGGTGCAAAGGTACGCATGTTCCTGAATATCGATCCGACCCGCCCACTCGGCGCAACGCTTCGCCAGGCGAGTTACGAGGCAGAGATCACCCCTGAGGATATCCTCGCTTTCCGCCTGAAGGCCTCTTTTGATGCTGACACGCCTTTGCCCCGTATGGGGCTGAAGGGAACCGCAAAGATCTACGGCAACAAGGTGCCCCTGTTTTACTACCTGATGCGCAGACCTATTGGCGCCCTGCGCCAGACGCTCGGTATCTGAGTATGGCGGCCACCTATACGCTGAAGCTGCAGGCGCCGACTGCGGAGCGGAACTTCAATCTGCCGCCACTGCGACAGGACATTAACCTGTACCCGGGACCTGACAAGCCGGATGGTTCCCCGACCTGGTCGCTGCACGACCCGGTCAACAATCGGTTCTTCCGGATTGGCTGGCTGGAATTTGAAATGTTGTCTCGCTGGCGCAGTGGCAATGCGCAGGCACTGATCAAACAAATCAACGATGGCACGACCCTGCAGGCTGAACTTTCGCATGTGCTGGCACTGGTCGACTTCCTGAAGACCAATCAACTGCTTCAGGTCCGTGGCAAGGAAGCCATCAATGAGCTCTATGGCAAGGCCCTGGCTGGCCGCAAGCACATTGCCAGCTGGCTGCTGCAGAACTACCTCTTTCTGCGTATCCCGCTGGTACGACCGGACAGGTTCCTGACCCGTACCCTGCCCTGGATCCAGTTTGTTTATACCCGAGGCTTTGCCCTGGCCCTGGTTACCACGACGTTACTTGGCCTGTACCTGGTTATGCGTCAGTGGGAGTCCTTCCAGCGGACGTTTCTGTATTTCTTCACCCTCGAAGGTCTGATGCTGTTTGCCGTCGCCGTATTCATTGCCAAGGTGATCCATGAACTTGGACATGCCTACACCGCGAAACGATACGGTGTCAGGATCCCTACCATGGGCCTTGCCCTGCTGGTGCTATGGCCGGTGCTCTACACGGACACCAGTGAGGCCTGGAAACTGCCGCGCCGTCGCCAGCGTCTGGCAATTGCCGCTGCCGGCATGGCTGCAGAACTGGCGCTCGCCAGCATGGCCACGCTGCTGTGGAGTTTCCTGCCGGATGGCCCGCTGCGCTCCGCAGTCTTCATGATCGCGACCTCCTCCTGGGTAGTCACCCTGTTCATCAACCTGAATCCGTTCATGCGCTTTGACGGTTATTACCTGCTCTCCGACCTTGTGGAAGTGCAGAACCTGCAGAATCGCTCGTTTGCCGTGGGAAAGTGGAAACTGCGCCAGTGGATCCTTGGCAGCAAGGAACCGCCACCTGATAACTTCAATGCCCAGCAGCGCAAGCTGATCATCGCATATGCCTACAGCGTGTGGATCTACCGCTTCTTTCTGTTTCTCGGCATTGCCCTTTTGGTCTACTACTTCTTTTTCAAGGTTGCGGGGGTATTCCTGATGGTTACCGAAGTGACCTGGTTCATTGCCCGGCCGGTGTACCGGGAACTGCGCGTCTGGTATGAAATGCGCGACAGGATCACGTGGAATCGCCACACCATTACCAGCGTGTTGCTGGTCGTATTGCTGATATTTGCACTGGCCTATCCCATGAGCACCTCCGTGCACGTACCGGCAGTGCTGAAGTATGCTACCTATACACAGATTCATGCCCCCAATCCATCCCGTGTCGAGAACGTCTATGTCAGCGCCGGCGACCACGTACAGGCAGGGCAGCTACTGATTAGCCTGGGATCTCCGGAGCTTGATTACAAGGAAACCCAGGCACAACTGCGGGTCGCCACGCTGAAAGAGCACATGCTGCGCCAGAGCGCCGATGCGGCACTGCTGGAAACACAGCAGGTCGTGCAGCAACAACTGGTCGAGGCCATGACCGAGCTGGATGGCTACCGACGCGAACAGGCTCAGTTACAAGTCACTGCACCCTATCCCGCCACTGTTATCCAGTGGGACGCCGATGTCCAACCAGGGCGCTGGATCAACGAAAACCTGCGTCTTGGTTTACTGGTTGATGAAAACAGTGCAGCCATCCAGGGGTATGTAGAGGAGAAGGATGTCGGGCGCCTTGAGGTTGGACGCAGTGGCCGCTTTTTCCCGGACAACCTGGATCAGGAACCACTGGATGTACAACTCGTCTCCATTGATCAGGTGAACTCCAGTTCACTGGATGAGCCCTATCTAGCCTCGGTGTATGATGGCCCTCTCCCGGTCAACCGTACAGAAAAGGGTGAACTGGTCAGCGACAGCAGCCTGTTTCGACTGCATCTTGCACTGCAATCACCACTGTCCGGTGTGACTCAGATTTCGCGTGGTACCGTGTTCCTGGAAGGCGAAGCGGAAAGCCTGCTGGGCCGCGCCTGGCAGTTCGTGAGCGCCGTGCTGGTAAGAGAGAGCGGATTCTGAAACAGCAACATGACCAGCCGCGGGTAAGCAGCGCCTATACATAATCAGCACCCGGAGAACCCTGATGAAATCATCCCTATTGGCAATACTATTAACGATTCTCCTGTCTGCAATGGCGGCTGCAGCGACAGAAACACCGGCAGGTTTTCGGCAAGTCGAGGAAGCAACGAGCGTTCCCAATCCGGCCAGGGTCGAGGTGATCGACTTCTTCTGGTATGGCTGCCCCTACTGCAACCTCTTTGAGCCGCAACTTGAAAGCTGGCTGGCAAACAAACCCACGAATGTGGATTTCATCCGCATACCGGCGGTCATAAGGCCCGGCTGGTCAAACCTTGCACGCGCCTACTACACGGCTGAAACCCTTGGGATTCTGGACCCGTTACATGAGCGGTTGTTTGCAGCCATCCATAAAGAGGACCAGGATCTGGAGGACATAGACACACTGGCAGAACTTTTTACTGCACAGGGCATAGATCGTGCCCGCTTTGAAGAGGCCTATACCTCCAGCGAGGTAGACAGGAAGGTTCAGGAAGCGGCTGTACTCACCCGTCGCTACGGTGTCGACAGTGTTCCGGCGATTGTGGTTAATGGCCAGTATCGCACTGATCCGGTTCTGGCGGGGGGCGCCAGCCGGATACTGGATGCCGTCAATGCGTTCATCGCCTCTGAACAGCACCATGAACGATCAACGAAGACAGGTTCCGACTAACAGAATACACAGGACCACATCGCCCTGCCCGGGATGCCTGATCCCTTATCGGTGGACTACCAGCGGGATGGCAGCTTCTGGTGAATGCTGATCCGCTTTTTATCGATCGAGATATAACCACCAACCTTGAGATCCTTGAGGATGCGGCTCACCATGGCACGCGATGCGCCGACCATGTCAGCAATTTCTTGCTGGGTTATCTTTTCAGTGATCAGCGTGCCATCTCCCTGTTCTTTCGCCTGCTCCAGTAGCACGCGTGCTACCCGACCGTACACATCCAGCAGTGCCAGGCTACTGACGTTTTTGGCCAGCATGCGCATGCGACTGGTCATGGGTTTAATGAGATTGATGGCAATCTCGGGGTTCTTCGACAGACACAGCATAAAGTCCTCACGGGAGATCACCATGAAACTGGAGTCCTCGGTAGTCATTACCGAAGCAACCCTGGGCTGCTTGTCTATCAAAGCAAGATCGCCGAAATAGTCCCCGGCACTCTGGTGATTGAGGACCGCTTCACGACCATCTTCACCACTGATATAGACCTTCACACTCCCGGAGAGGATGACATACAGCGAATAGGTCTCATCATCCTGATTGATTACAATGGTATTCTTCTTGTAAGACTTGATCATGCCATGCTGTTCGATCTCAGCGAGCGCAGCGCTTGACAGCCCGGAAAAAAGAGGAACATTCTCTAGCATAATCAGAAAGCTATAAGATATTTATAAAGCTCCTAGGAGATAGCAGCCGTACCTGCATTCCCTAGACTTGAATATGTCTGCTCACTACCGTGGTGTCAAGCTAACCTCGGGCACGGAAAGGAGGTCATGGCAGACAAACTGAAAGAACCCCCGGTCATTACCAACCATCGCCGGAAACCGGTCTGTATCCTGCAGACCGGATTTTATTTTGACGATGAACGCTGGGACAGGATCTGGCAACCCTTCGAGGAGAAAGGCGAGGCCCTTTCAGACGATGATTTGCGCGAACTGTTCCCTGATGAACCTGCCTTGGCTCCCCGGAGCAGGTAGCCACATTGACATTGCCCTTAGCGGGCGCTCGATTGTAACGCTGCAATCCGTTCTTCTAGAGGCGGATGGCTCATAAAAAGTTTCTTGACGCCCTCCCCGAGGCCACCCGAAATACCAAAGGCAGCAAATTCACCCGGCAGGTCGTGCGGTTCATGTTGCCGCTGCAGCGCCTGCAAGGCTCCGATCATCTTGCTGCGACCCGCCAGCGATGCCCCGCCCGCATCGGCCCTGAACTCACGCCGACGGGAAAACCACATCACGATCATCGAGGCCAGGATCGACAGGAACACCTGAGCGATGATTGAAACGATGTAATAGGCCGGTCCGTAGCCGCGTTCGGTTTTAAACACCACCCGGTCAACCACGTGCCCAATCGCACGTGACAGAAAGATCACGAAGGTATTGATTACTCCTTGTATGAGCCCCATGGTCACCATGTCACCGTTACTGACATGGGTAATCTCATGGCCGAGAACCGCCTCAACCTCATCTGAAGACATATTCCGCAACAGCCCGGTACTCACTGCAACCAGAGCATTGTTTCGGCTCATACCCGTGGCGAAGGCGTTTGGTGCCTCCGTATCGAAGATACCCACTTCCGGCATTCCAATGCCTGCCTGCTGAGCCTGACGTTGCACGGTACTGACCAACCACTGTTCGGTGCTGTTGGCCGGGTGTTCGATGACTTTAACCCCCATCGATCGCTTGGCGAGGAACTTGGACATGGCCAGCGAGATAAACGAGCCACCAAAACCAATCACGGCAGACATCACCAGTAAAGCCTGCAAGTTCAGGTCAACACCGTTCTCGGCGAGAATACCCTCGAAGCCAAACAGCTGAAAAACAATACTGATCAAGACCAGAATGGCCGCATTGGTGGCCAGAAACAGGACAATTCTCATCATAGCGCACTTCCTTCCCGGGGATCGTTATCCACACTTAACAGTATAAATGAACCTGGTTGACGCCCTTAAAATAATGGTGGCGGTTCTGCAAATATCAAGAGACCAGCGGAACTTTTCCCGATCTGTGCTATCTTATAAGTTACCAATGGGGGCGACATGGCTTCGACGTGGGTCGCGAAACCTGAGGTGCATGCCGAGGTGCAGGATACCTCGTAAAACCATCTGCAAACTATTAGTTGCCAACGACGACAACTACGCACTCGCAGCTTAAACCCCTGTAGGGTGCCGTCTGACTGGAGCCGTGCATGTGCGTCCAGGTTCTTCGGAACATTCAGGCGTCGATTCTCACATGATCGCGACAAGGCTCGTTCGGGGTTGAGTCGTTAAATCTTATCCGAAATCGCTGATTATCTTCCCTGCCCGTCGGGTAGTGATCAGTTAAATTAATAGACCGGGACAAGCATGTAGAGCCGATGGCAGAGGACTTACGGACGCGGGTTCGATTCCCGCCGCCTCCACCATTCACTAATCCAAGGACGTCCAGTAACATCCAATAGCCTGCGTAACTGCAGGCTTTTCTTGTTTTTTCTCCATCTTGGGCTAAACATGTCCGGCAACAGCCAAATGCTGCTGAAGGCAACTCTGGGGGCAACTGACAAAACGGAAAAGGAGTTGCCCTCAAATGGCCCTGAGAGACACCAAAGTAAAAAATGCCAAGGCAAGCCACAAAACAACCCGCCTCTACGACGGAAATGGACTGTACCTGGAGGTCTTTCCCAAAGGTGGGAAATGGTGGCGATACAAGTACCGATTCAATAGCAAGGAGAAACGCCTGTCGCTAGGCGTGTACCCGGATATAAAACTCAAAAAAGCCCGCGACAAGCGGGATGATGCCAGGTGCCTGCTGGCAGACGGCATCGACCTGGCAGTGCACCGCAAAGTCACGAAGTCAGCACAGTCCGAAAGCGCCGCCAACGGCTTAGAGAATGTCGCCCGGGAAGAGTATGCGAAATATAGACCCACCTGGTCAAAGCGATTACGGCCACAAACAATGGACATCCCCATTTTTTCTGTGTAGGTCACCAATGCCGACCGGTATTTACGACCTTAACAGGGCTGCTGGGAGTGTCTCATTGGTATTGGAAACAGTCGTTCCTGGGCTGGACCCGGCAGGAGCCCGTAATTAATAGCTGCTGTTCTGCATATTCTGTTGATCCGGATTTGTAAAATCTTTCACGCTATCTACTATGAAATTGAGTGGTTGACAAAATGAGGGTCGCAATTCAAACACAACCGAACAGTCGCATGAGTAATATGACTTTTTTGGACCCTCTGATTCTGTTCAGTCGATCTACACCTGCGGCTAACCCGTGGAGCATCTATGGACCTTTATAACAGGTACATTCTTCCAAAAGTCGTCCACTTTACATGCGGCTTGAAACCGAACATGTGCCAGCGCGGAAAGGTAGTACCACACGCTCGTGGGCGTGTTCTTGAGGTTGGTATCGGTTCAGGCTTGAACCTTCCGTACTATGACGTGACGAAGATCACCAAGATCTGGGGCCTTGACCCCGCACCAGAGATGACCCGCATGGCCAGGCGGGCCGCTGGCTCATTACCCTTCGAGGTGGAGTTCATCGGCTTGCCTGGTGATGAGATTCCGCTTGAGGATAGCAGTGTCGATACCGTGGTAGTGACGTACACACTTTGTACCATTCCTGATACAAGCCCAGCACTCCGACAGATGAGCCGGGTTCTCCGACCCGGCGGCGAACTGATTTTCTGCGAGCATGGCGCGGCGCCAGATGCTGCCGTCCGCCGCTGGCAGGATCGGCTCAATCCAATATGGAAGCGGCTCGGGGGTGGCTGCAATCTGAATCGTCAAATCCCGGCGTTAATAGAAGCAGGCGGATTCAGGATCAAGCACATGGACGCCATGTACATACCAGGATGGCGCCCCGCCAGTTACAACTACTGGGGCACCGCTGTGTCACGGTGATCGGCATAAAACACTGCCTGCCTAATCACGCAATAGAAAGCGGATACGCCATGAGTCGCGCACTGCTCAATACTAATGCTACAAGGGACCGCTTCTACCTTTATGACCTTAGCTGGGTTGCTGGGAATGTCGCATTCGCACGGTGTTCTCCGTCGTTTAGCAGATTACTGCATGACCAACCGTTGTAGGTGGTCGAGGAACCCAGGAGGTAATCCATCGGCCCGTTGTCTTCGGCCCTCCTGGTCAAGTAGCAGTTTTCAGAATCTAGCAACAACAGTCCTACCCACTCCGATTGACCACTACTTTCAGCCGTGTCATGTTACAACGCTCGCTTCGCCGACATTCCCCTGACGTTATCATTGGCTTAGGTAGAATTCGTTTGATTCTGGTGTCAGAGAACTACGGGCTGACATAACAAGTCAATTGACAGCAGTACGGCCAACTTGATCAATTCCTAAAGGAGCATGTCATAACACCGATATCGATGTTGAATCAATCGAGTTCAGGAGGTCTATGTTGTGGATAGAGAAAGACGTAAAGAAAGCAATCAGGTTCCGGATAATCTGGAAGAACTGTTAAATAATAATCAGTTACAGGCACTAAGTGGGATGAAACACTCAGATTGGGAGCTTTGGTTCGTACGGAGGCCGTTGTTTCAGGAACCTGTGCCAGTAGTGCATAACACCAAAGACGGCACTATAGGTGTACTGGATAAGGAAGGCAGCATAATCGTACAGACCGACATCAAAGTTCGTGAACTTGATAAGCCTGGCAACAGAAGAGTACAACCTGCTATCAACATGCATGAATTAGATGCTTTACTGAATAAATAAACGACGGCGTAAGCCTTCTCCCAAAGCATTGGATCGCAGACTAATGTCGCCCCGGGTGCCGGTGCAGTGTCATTGCATGATCCTGTGATGTCTCTTAGGACAATGTCCTGCAGCGATCGTAAGGTTACTCTGATTCACCAATCAATAACTTACCAGGTTGGCCGATATACGCGCAATATGGGTATCTAGGGCTGGGGGGTTCCTACGATGCGAAACTTAATCGCTACATACATTTATGGTGCGTTAATCCTTATTGCGGCCTTTGCTCCGATAGTGTTTGTCATTTTCGATAAAGCTGGCTTCTAACCATGGAACACGCCTCAAAATCGCCACACTCTGCCTGCTCGTAATCGACTAACTTATCCTGTTTCAGACAGCAACCAGGGCACCGACCCTGTAACTGGAAATAAAAAATGAAGGATTATGAGACTGAACACACAGCAGTCAGCGAGATTCCCCCTTAGCATGCACCAATCGACCTGCGGAGTAGACGGGAAACAACTGAAACATGTTTTTTGGTTACTTATTGGTAATGGGCATATACACATGATGAAAACTTAAATTCAACACAGCCTTGGAAATAAGCAGATAACTATTGTGTGAGGATATTACCTGTCCGCCGGGTTCAATCACCGGGGTGATATTGCTCACAACCAAAGGCGGCGTGAAATGGATATTCTCTACTGTGAGTTTTTTGCTGGTCGGGTTGTCGAAAGTAACAACCTGCTCGACCGACTGGTCCGACATCACCCGACTGAAGGATAATTGAGTGACGATCTCCATCATCATCCGCATCAAACACGACCGTGAGTAGCGATTTGCTGACATTGGTGAACTTTGGCTTTTTTCCACCTTCGATAACGGTGATTTCCTCGCCAGAGCACAACAAGTCGCCGGTTGCCTTGTCGACGAAACAGGTTTCAATCGTGGATGAACCCTTCATGCCGACACCCCGAACATACGCCGAATAGTCAGAACTGCCATCGCAGTCGGCGTCCGCTGCAGGCAGCGAGAATGTGGCTTCCCCATCAAGGCCGTTGTAGTCGATCACACCGAAGTCTCCTTCCGTCAGCATGATCCGGGGGTTACCCCAGAGCTTGACGAAAATGCGATGACCGTTGCCGTTGGGATTCGGATTGCCCTGATCCCGGTCCATGCCAATCACGTTCAGGTTAATGTCACACGTAGTGTTACTAAAGAGGGAAAATCATCCTTGATGTGAATACAACTTGAAAATGCACTGTAAATGTCACATACAATCACACATGTTTGTGCGGGCATATGTAATACCTCTTTGCCTGGGTGCAGTATTTCCTAATTGTAATGTCGTATATAGGCAGATGGTCTACGCAGTAAAAATGCATGGACATCCTAACTTGCGGCATAGTTGCAGTCCGCTAGTCGCCAGGGAAGGTCCTTTTAGGACCGGAACCGAGACCAACGCACAAACGAAGCACTTTCCACGCCCCTCCCCTCAATACAGCAACCGTATAAACACAAAGAGCACCTACAAGGTCGCTGTTACCGGCACCTACGGAGGAACACGATTCGAGACTCTGGAAGAGTACGACAGGAAGGCTGAGAGCCTGCGTAAGCGAGACTGTGAAGAGTGGGAGCTATAATCCTGTCTGGAGGTGATAACGCGGCGCTGTTCAACGCTGCGGAGGTCTGCCAAGACAACGTAGCTGAGTGGTTCGAGCTACTTGATAAAGTCGAAGGGTACCTGTGCTCTGCTCTTTTCCATTTGCTGGACACTTGCGAGGTGACGCCCCGGTGCATATCGATGCAGTGATTATTCGTGAGGGAGATGTGACCAGTTATGTAGAAGGACTGATCGAAAATAGGAGAGTATTGGAGGGACTACCGGAGCAAATGGGGTTCTACTCCGATTACGCCAGACTGGCCCGCGATATGCAGTACAACGGTGATGCCTCAGAGCTGCAATACAACGGCAACACCGACAGAATCAGTGGCGGTCAAAGGGGCATCGTAATGAGACTTACTGCACACGAGATAAAGACCCTGCGAGAGCTCCTGTTAACCCAGCTGGTACAGATGAGAGAGGCAGAGCGTGCCGGAATGGACGGCAAACTGACGACCTACCAGGCACGCCTAGGCGTGCTGGGTAAGGTGATTGACAGTGAACTTATCGAGGCACGTGATGAGTTGGTTGATGAAGCCAGACGCATAACCATTCGCATGCAGGAGGGACGTTACTGAGTGTGCACGACGAACAAGCCATTGACAGCCATCCTGCGGGTATGGGTATTGATGCAGGGGACATGGATACACGGCCTGTACCTGGTACGCGTGGCGGGAGGGTGCAGAGGCTACCGGCGAGTTCTTCTATGAGCTGGACTGCATCACTGATTCAGAATGTGAGGGGATAGAGGCATGAACACACCGCCAACACAGGCTGGCCTCCCCGGCAGTATTGCGCTGCCATCATTGCCTAACGCCGGAGGCCTTCAAGACAAAGCGGAGTTTTTCCTCGATAGTATGTGAATGGTGGTACTTGCGGCGGAAGTCTTTGACCGTCGTTTCAGGGTTTGACATGCTTAGGTTGAGACGCCTCTGCTGCAAATAGAAAATTGCAGATCTGACTTTTCGTGAATCAGATCAATTTTTGCTACAGGCTTTGACGAGGCACAGGAGACAAAATGAAAATATCTATAAATCAAGACCGTGCGGTCACCCCCCAGGCGTTCTTAGTATGGCGTTGAGGTTTCGACAGTCAAACCGTCATCACCACCGGCGTATGCCCACCCATTGGCTGGCATGGATCATACTGGTGATGTGCGCAACCGGCATACAGACAGGGCAAGCTGCCGAGCAGACCAGTGGCATAGAGATTCGAGCAGACTCGGCACATGACCCAGGTGACGAAGCTGCGCTGGCGTCCACTACCCCGGTGCTGGACCTGCGCACCATGCCACAGCTGCAGGACATTATTTCCGATCTGTCCGGAATGCGGGTGGTGCTGGTCGGTGAGACCCATAATCGCTATGACCACCATCAGATGCAGCTGGAAATCATCCGTCACCTGCATGCTCTAAATCCGCAACTGGTCATTGGAATGGAGGCCTTCCAGCAGCCGTTCCAGGATATCCTCGATGGTTATATTGCAGGCGAGCTGGATGAGCAGGAATTGCTGCGCGGCACAGAGTATTACCGCCGCTGGAAGTATGACTTTCGTCATTACGCCCAAATCCTGGCGTTCGCTCGTGAGCATGGCTTACCGGTGGTAGCGTTGAATCTCCCGGTTGAACTCACTGACAAGGTGAGCCGTGTCGGCATCGACGGCTTGACGGAATCCGAGCATGAGCAACTGCCTGCGGTAATCGACCGATCCGACATGGCTTACACAGAGCGGCTCCGGGATATCTATCAGCAGCACCCGACTACTGATGGACGCGGCTTTGAGGGATTTCTCGAGGTGCAGCTGATCTGGGATGAGGGCATGGCAGAACGCGCTGCCGAATATCTCGAGGCACACCCCGACTACCACATGGTGCTGCTTGCCGGGAGCGGACACCTGGCCTATGGCAGCGGTATACCCCAACGGCTGCAGCGTCGCCTGGGAGCTGACATGGCCATCATACTGAATGACTGGCAGGGCCAACTGAGTCCCGGGCTTGCCGATTATCTGTTACTGCCAAAACAGCAGTCGTTACCACCTGCCGGCAAGCTGGGCGCCCTGCTCGAGGAGCAGGAAGACCGGCTCCTGGTCAAACACTGCATGAAGGACAGTCCGTGCGAGCAAGCTGGGCTCAAACCGGGTGACCGTATCCTGAGCATCAATGAGCTGCCCATTAACGAACCAGCGGACCTGCACCTCATCATGTGGAACCTGAAGCCGGGCGACAGTGTTACCCTTGTGCTGAATCGCCGCCGCTGGCTGGGGCTGGGTAATGCACAAACATTGAGTAAGGAGATCGTGCTGTATTAGCGGTTTTGAACTCCCATGCGTGAGGCCTTAATGACATGGAAGCGCATCCTGCAGCAATTGCTGCTGGCCACCTGCCTGCTGCCGCTCTCGCTGCAGGCCCAGCTGCATCACCGACTGCAGGTGCAGCTTAACCCGCAACTGCACAGCATCGTGGTGATCGATGACATCACCAGAACCGATACCCGCACCCCCCAGCTGGAATTCCAGCTACATCGCGACCTGACCCCCGTACTGATGGGCAGCGCGGGACATCTTGAGGCCCTGTCCTCGCGGACAGGTGAGAAGCGAGCGACAACGTATGTCTCCTCACAGGATGCTGAGCTGCTCCCGCGCCGCTACCGTGTGGTACTTCCTGCCGGTCAAGAGCATTTCGTGCTGCGCTACCAGGGTCACATCCACCATGCCCTCCGGCAACAGGGCGAAGAGTATGCGCGAGGTTTTCGCGAGACATCCGGGATGATCGATGCCGAGGGTGTATTTCTTGCCGGGCAGAGTTACTGGTATCCGCATGTCGAGGGAGAACAGGTCAGCTTCGAACTCCATCTGCTGTTGCCACCGGACTGGAACGGCATGACCCAGGGCGAGCGCCTGGCACGGACAGCAGCCAAGGAGCAGATCGAGGAACACTGGCGCTGCAACCCCCCACAGCAGGAGATCTATCTGATCGCGGGTCGCTTCAGTGAATACACCCGCAAGACCCACGGGGTTGAAGCCATGGTACTGCTGCGCGAACCCGATGCTATACTGGCAGAGCAGTACCTGGATGCAACCGCTGAGTATGTGCAGCTCTACAGCGACCTGATCGCTCCCTATCCCTACGCCAAGTTCGCGCTGGTGGAAAATTTCTGGGAGACCGGCTATGGCATGCCATCGTTTACACTTCTCGGGCCGAGGGTGATCCGTTTTCCCTTCATCCTGCATACCTCCTATCCCCATGAGATCCTGCACAACTGGTGGGGCAACAGTGTCTACGTCGATTATGAAAGCGGTAACTGGGCGGAAGGACTTACCAGCTACCTGGCTGATCACCTCTTCAAGGAACAGCGCGGGCTGGGCGCCGATTACCGCCGCGGCGTACTCCAGAAATACACCGATTACGTACATCACCAGCAGGATTTTCCGCTGTCGGAATTTCGTAGCCGCCATAGCGAAGTGAGCGAGGCCGTCGGTTATGGCAAGACACTCATGCTGTTTCACATGCTGCGCCGACAGCTCGGGGACGCTACCTTCAGAGAGGGACTGCAGGCACTGTACCACCAGCGACGCTACCAGGTAACCGGCTTTGAGGATGTGGAAAGCATCTTCAGCACAGTGGCTGGAGACCCTCTGGATCCCTTCTTCGCGCAGTGGGTGGACCGCAGCGGCGCACCATCACTACAGGTCACCGATGTCCATGCGTGGCGAGAGGGTGAACGCAATTTTCTCAGCGCCGTGATCGAGCAGACGCAGCCCGGACCGGGCTATACCTTGCGAGTGCCACTGGCCGTGCAGCTCGAGGGTACAGAAATGGCCTGGCAGACCGAGGTGCTGCTTGATAGCAAAGCGGTGAAGCTGGAGCGGGAACTGCCGGCCGCGCCACTACGACTCGAAGTCGATCCGGAATTCGATGTGTTTCGCCGCCTTGAGCGTAGCGAGATCCCGCCGGCTATTAGCCAGGCCATGGGTGCCGATCAGGTTATGATGGTACTGCCAGCCGCGTCACCGTCAGCACTGCGTGCTGCCTATTCGGCGCTGGCTGCTGCCTGGCAGGCCGGTGATCCGGACCGGTTCAGCATCGCGCTGGATCGTGATCTGGAGAAACTACCCGATGACCGTGCCGTATGGCTGTTCGGTTGGGACAACCGTTTTCGCACACAGCTGACTCAGGCCCTCGCCGGCTATGCCTTCAGCGATCATGGTGACACCTTGACGATCGCGGGCAGGCAACTGTCACGCACCCAGCATGCAACGGTCGTCATGGCGCGCCACCCCGGCAACCCAGAGCAGGCGTTGGCGTGGCTGGCAGCGGATGAGCCAGCCACATTGACGGGGCTGGGCCGCAAGCTGCCACATTACGGCGGTTACAGCTACCTCGCCTTCTCCGGCAATGAGCCTGACAATGTCCTCAAGGGACGGTGGCCTGTGCAGGACTCACCGCTATCCGTCAATCTGACGAATACCAGCACACCGATGCGCCTGGCGCCTCGCGCGCCTCTGGTTACCACGCAAAGAGGGGTATCGACCGCCCCCTAAGGCACAGATAATTAAATTCATACCTTTAAGCCACTTCACGAACTAGCAGTTGAGCATATCCCCGAGACGAATGAAGTAGCATGAAAGACACTGGGGCCGTGGCAGAACAACCGGGAGCGGCCACTACCAACTGTATTCCTGCGGCGACTGACTGCAGCCCCAAGCCTTGTTCTGCTAAGCAGCGTGCACCAAAACCTTGGCACCCTGCTCTCTTGATGCCGATGCTACGACTGCCATTCGTGAGGCGTGAGGCGTGAGGCAACGATTTGATGCGTTTTTTGTCGTCCAACAAATGAGTATTTCAATCACAGCTTGCGTAGTCATTATTTTGTCGATACCCTGATTCTCTACCTATACAGATTCAGACAGGGTACTTGCACTGGGCAGAGTTGTGCCGTAAGGGACCTAAACATGCGAATAAGAAACTTAGTGGTCGCGTTTCTTGCATTTACACTGCTTGTCCTCAACACTCTATCCGTTGCCCAACCCGCTCAGACAAAACCACAAAAAATACCTAAATTTGCACCCGACCGAGTGCTGGTTAAGTTCAAGCCCGGCTCTGCTGCAGCGGCCATCGGCGAGGCGCATAGGCAGGCGCAAGGTCATACAATACGTACGATTCCAGGTATTGGTGTGCAGGTAGTCCGGGTGCCGGCAGGCACGGTACCGGGCAAGGTTGCCGTATACAGAGCCAATCCCAATGTCGAGTATGCCGAACCGGATTACTATCGAGTGCTGGTCATCCCCAATGAGGATCCGGGAACAACGCCAGCGGGTGGCGATGTGTTTGCGGACCAGTGGTATCTGAATAACACAGGACAGCCGCATACCTCGAAAGCGACCGACATATGGGGGAACCCAATATTGACGACGACAACTGGAACAAGCGATGCCGATATCGATGCACCGGAGGGCTGGGAACACGCCAAGGGAACGGCAACAACTTCCCCCACAGCGCAAACAACCAAGATAGCCGTCCTGGACAGCGGGGCCTCCTGCGTGGAGCTGGATTTGCAATCCAAGTGCCTGGAGCAAGTGAACGTGGTACAGGATTACGTTCCCAAGGCAGATCAATTATTCGATGGCGTTGATGGTGATGTATTGGGTCATGGAACATTCGTGGCCTCTGAGGCGGCTGCTGACACCGATAATAATATCGGTATTGCCGGGGTCGCATGGAATACCAGTTTCGGCGCATTCAAGGTCTGTTATGCGGAGCTGGTTATAATCGATGGCGGCGCTGCAATTGTTGGTCTGTGCCCGGTCTCTGCATCCGCGGATGCCATTATGCGGGCGTCTACCGATCAGCTTGCTGGTGATGGAACCCTGCTTCGCAGCCAGTACCATGTGATCACCATGAGCTATGGCAGTGACGCGATTGCTCCTGGTGGAGAAATCACTCCGACGGACCCGTCCAATGCAGAGTGCGATGCGATCCAGGCGGCATGGGATAATGGCGTGGTGATTGTGGCTGCAGCCGGCAACAATGGGAATATTG
>JAJDNX010000067.1 GCA_022340485.1 Gammaproteobacteria bacterium
ACCTGTTTATTTCGATGATCCGGAAGAGCCAGGCGAAGATCCGGATCCGTTCCGGGTTGACCGGGAGCGTGCCCGAGAGAGCCTCGAATTTCTGAAATCGCAAGCAACGATCAAACGCTACCTGGCCGAAATGCCGGAGTATATGAACAGTGGTTTCGATGCGGCAGATATATTGCTGGCACATGAACTGGCCAACCTGACCAATCGTAACGTGGTTACGGATGTTGGCACAAATCTGGCGGATAACCCCAATTCCATCATGCACATCATCGCAAAGTACGGCGGTGAGTTGCAAGAAGACGGCACACTACGCATCGTCTCACCCTATCTGTTCATTGCCAGGTTCTACGATGCGGACGGCAACGTCATTCATGATGGCGCCGCCGATATCCGGCAATGGCTGCAACAGCATCCGCGCAACCGGATAGAGATCGTGACCAATTCGGTACTCACCAGTGACAACTTCATGGCACAAGCCATTATTGACATGGACCTGGGACCGCGCCTGCTGTTGAGTCCGGATCTGGAAGCCGCCTGGTTATCCAGCCTCAAGGGAGGTGAATTGAACGAGGCGGTTGTCGGAAGTGAGGAATGGCAACGCCTGGTGACTAATCCACAAATCTTTATTTACCAGACCGGCAGGCTGGATGCTGCGATACTGGGCAAGGGCTCCGCGCACTATGGCAAGCTACACGCCAAATTCTTTACGGGACATGAGGCGGGATTTGTCGGCACGGCGAACTTTGACTACCGCTCCCGCCTGTTTAACAATGAAATGGGTTTCTTCTACCGCAGTGATGCCGTGCAGCAGGATCTGGTCGCTGTCTTTGACGACCTGAAGGCGGACTCCTATCGCTGGGGAACAACGGAATGGCTGGAAATGCGCAAGCAAGTCATCGCCCTGGGTGGCATCAAAGGCTGGTCAACCCGCTATCAGCGCGCCATCTTCAAACTCATGCGTGCGACCGGGATCGATTGGCTGATTTAGTCGTGTGAACTGCCTGACTGGTTTATCCCTGACCAAATGATGAGCGATAAAGATTCCGCGCTGATTGGCTATATTGCCGGAATGGTGGTGCTGATCCCCTTTTTCTGGCTAACACTGGGAGATGCTTACGGCAGGTTCATGATTGTTTTTGATCCCGCGAACAGCTTGGCAAGTCAACAACTGGAGTATTACACAAAGGGATTAACCGGCCTTGTTAGCCTGATTAGCCCCTTTCTGCTTGCCTATTTGCCACGCTATGTTATCGGGCGCTGGGTTGGTGAGTTATACGACTTTTCCGGCAAGGTTGGCTTGTGGCTGCTGCGGGGCGTTCATAAACTGACCGTGCTGATTTGGCGCAAGGCGTCGAATGCCGTTCGTATCCTTAGGGATGCGGTCTCCCGAAAGAGTAATGCGCACAGGAAATGACACCGCCAGGGCCTTGTCCTGCCGCTGTTGTCCTTAGCAGGAAACAGGTAGGCCATGTCATTGCAAGGCGTTTTTCACTTCCTGCTGGTTATCTTCATTACCTGGTGCGGTATTACCCTGTATTTATACCTTTCGCAGTCGCGCTTGCTGTACTACCCGGGGTTACCCTCGCGGACGGTTGATGCAACCCCTGCAGACATAGGCCTGCCGTATGAAAACCTGCGCTTAACGACCGAAGATGGCGTGCAGCTGCACGCCTGGTTTATACCGGCGGTTGTCCCCCGCGGTACGCTGCTGTTTAGCCATGGCAATGCCGGCAACATTGCACATCGGCTGGAAACCATCCGACTGTTTCACTCCCTTGACCTGAATGTCCTGATTTTCGATTACCGTGGCTTTGGTGAAAGTGAAGGCAAGCCGTCCGAGCAAGGGACCTACAGGGATGTACGGGCGGCCTGGAATTATCTGCGTGAAAATCGTGGTATTGCAGCAAGGGAGATTGTCCTGTTTGGCCGCTCGCTGGGCGCGGCCATTACCGTCGATCTTGCGAGCCAGGTGCCATCGGCCGGCGTGATACTCGAGTCCGCATTTACCTCCGTACCTGATATGGCGGCACACCTGTACCCCTGGCTGCCGGTGGGCTTTCTGGTCCGTTACCGCTACGACAGTGCTGCCAAGATCGGGCGGATCTCAGCGCCCGTACTTGTAATACACAGCCACGAGGATGAGATCATCCCCTACTCCCAGGGCGAGAAACTGTTTACCAAGGCGAATGAGCCGAAGCGGTTTCTGGAGCTGAATGGAGGACATAATGATGGTTTCCAGATCAGCCATGAAGTCTATCGGGAAACACTGGTGCAGTTTCTGGAAGTAATTCTGCCGCTTACGCGCAAGGAACAGGCCGGAGGACCTTGAGATCGGCTCCTAAAACTCGTATTCAAGCAGCAGCCTGTAGGTCTGGTCTGCAGTATCACTGTCCAGCCCGAGGATGGCACCTGCTTCCCAGTAGAGCTGGCGCCGGTCACCGAGCAGAACGGTACCGGTGACCACCGGGCCGAGTCCCAAGGTGTTTTGACCCTTGTACAGCTCCAGCGCGGGCTCAAATGATCGCTGGTAGCGGTAGCGTAACTGTGTAGCCAGGGCCGTCTCGAACTCGTTATTGATTTCTTCCCCGAATTCATAGATTGCGTGAAGATTGGCGGTGCCTGTCCAGCGTCCCCATTCTTTCTCGATCAGCAGCGCGCTGGAAAACTCCATGATGTTCTGGGAGCGGGCCTTCTCCAGTTCAAACAACATGCCCCAGTCTGCCCAGTATTCACCCTGCTCTGTCAGTTGCCACAGTGCCTCGAGTTCAAAGGCCTGCAGCCGCAGGCTGTTATCCTGCTGCTGCTGTCCAATCAGATATCCCTCTGCAAACCAGTAGTCATTCAGTGACTGTCCGTAACCAAGGCGATAGACCTGCGTCTCCGCTGCAGTCTTTGCACTGTCCCGTTCGATACTGCTGCGGAGTTCGAGCTCCCGCTCCAGCGGCTGTACGTAGGGGTGGTACACCTTGTCGATCACGGTGCCATCTGCCACCGCCTCGCTGCTGAGGCAAAGCACCAGGCAGAGGACCCGGTAACTACGCAGTATGTACAGTTTTTGAGCCATCAGTCCGGTGTTTTGTGGAGCGGGCGCGATCGTCGTCTGGCGTAGAGTACCACCATCAGCAACAGCAGCAGCCCCCCGAAGTAACAGGTAGCCTGGATCGCGGTCGGTGTCGCCTCGTAACCGATCAGCGCGTAAAGCAGGATCCCGCTGAGCGATTGCTCTGCAAGCCATGGCGAGGTGTCCCACAATGGCAATTGTGCCGGTAGCCAGTCTGCCTGTATCAGTAACAGCGCACCCTGGGAAAGCATGCCAGCGGCTACCAGTGACAGCAGGCACAGACCGGCGGGCAATGCATAACGGGAAGGCAGGTTGCTGAACAGGTAATAGATCAGGGCACCAGTACTGATACCGAGGCCGGCACCGATGAGTGCCCCCGTCAGCACAGGGAGAAACTGCTGCCATTCGTTCATGAACCCGGACAGGTACACCAGTACCTCAAAGCCTTCACGCGTAATGGCGAGCGCGATAATGGCGGCCATGATGGCGGCTGTGAATGTGCCACTGGTCTCCCGACCGTAGACAGAGCCTGCCGCCTGGAAGGCAAAGAGGATCAGCAGACAGTAAATCAGGAATTGCATGGCTGCACTGCTAAGTTCCTGTCCGGTACCGTCAAACAGATCGGAAATCGTATTGATCCCCAGGCCGTAGCAGACCGCGCCGGCAAACCCGCAGGCAAAGGCCCACATCAGCCAGTGTCGCGAGATACCCATTATGCCGGACAGGGCGGACAGAATGCTGACCAGCAATGCGGCCTCCAGCACTTCACGCAGAACAATAATTACGGATGTCAGCAGCACACGAACACCTTCATTCTGCTATGACCGTACCCAGGGCCGTCTCCGGGTGGA
This sequence comes from Gammaproteobacteria bacterium, assembly GCA_022340485.1. Lineage (GTDB taxonomy): Bacteria > Pseudomonadota > Gammaproteobacteria > UBA9214 > UBA9214 > UBA9214. Next base: position 3,913 of record JAJDNX010000067.1, read on the forward strand.
ACTCGCCAAAGAACGGGTACTCTCCAGGCAGCAGCGGCCCGATAAAGATCACTGCGTTGCGTTTCCCCATGATGACCTTCTCACGATTCAATTCATAACTTTCGAACTCCTCCGGTGAAGGATCGTGATTTCTGACCAGCAGCTTGATCCGGGTATTGGCCGGGACGACCAGCACCTCGGGAAAAAACAGGTGGTTGCGAATCTCCAGCTTGAACACTGGCTTGTCAGCAAGTACCCCGCGGATACCGGCAAGCCATAGCAGCACGATGAGTGCTGCCCTCATAAGGATTCGCATGGCGGGTTCCCGATAGCGGTTGTCTGGTTGTCGGCTGTTGGTGTGATGCGCGGAAAAATTACGCGCACCAGCAAGCCGTTTCCGAGGCTGGAAACCCCCAGCTGGATCGTGGCAGCATGCAGCGCGGCGATATGCTTGACAATGGCGAGACCCAGGCCGCAGCCAATCACCCCGGATTCATTCTGGTCGCCGCGCAAGCGGTAGAATCGGTCGAAGACGCGGACCCGCAGCTCTTCGGGGATACCTGGTCCCGAGTCTTCAAATTGCAGGGTGACACGGTTGCTGTCGCCGCTCAAGGTTACCCGCACACTGCCCCCCGGCGGTGTGTATTTGCAGGCATTGTCGAGCAGGTTCTGTACCAGTGTCGTCAGCGCAAAGCGGTCACCCGCCATGTGGGTTGAATCGCCACACAATTCCAGCTGGATAAACTTTTGCTCGAAATTCTTGTAAGCAGATGCCATGACTTCCTGAACAAGCGGATACAGATCAAGCTCCTCGAAGCGGGCCATGTACTGGTCCGGGGCGGTACGGTACAAACTGAGGATCTGCTCGATCAGATTTTCCATGCGCCCGGTGGCCGCAACCAGTTGCTGCAGCTCAGGATCAGCCGCCGGCAATTGCTGGGTAATATTATGCAGGTGCACCTTGAGCGCGCTGAGCGGTGTGCGCAACTCGTGTGCAGCATCAGAGGCAAAGCGCTTTTCCCGTTTGAAAGATGCCTGCAAGCGATGCAAGAGTTCATTGATTGACGTAACCAGTTGCATCAACTCAACAGGTTGCCGCTCCTGTGGCAGTGGTGCGAGATCATTGGCATGGCGATTCCGCAGGTGTCCAGCCAGTCGCCGCAATGGTGACAGGCCATAGCCGACCACGAACCATACCAGCAGGCCGGTGATTGGCAAGGCGGTCAGTACGGGGAGCACCGACTCGAGGATGATTTTCTCTGCCAGTGCATTGCGTGCGTCCAGCTGCTCTGCGGCAATTGCCCAGCGGTCACTGTTGTCTGCATGATGCCAGGTATAGGTGCGCCAGCGGTGGCGCCCAAAATTGGTGTTGTGATAACCGTTCTCGAAAGCGGCAATCGCCGTGTCCGGGGTATTGTTTGAATGCAGGATGAGTTCACCGTCTTGCCATAGCTGAAAGGCGTATTTATCTGATACCTGCACCCTGTTGCCGGGTAAAGTGCGTTCATCCACAACCGTAAGCAGCAAGCGCGCCCGGTCCGCCAGTTCCGAGTCAAATAATTGCTGGACCCCGGCGATGCTCGAGCGGTAGCCATGCAACGATGACAGAAACACGGTCAGTGCGATGGTCGCCATCAGTACCACAACCAGGAATATCCTGATTGATTTCACGCGTCACGTACCGTGTATCCGACGCCACGTACCGTTTTGATGAAATCCTCCGGAAGTTTTTTCCTGAGGTGATGTATATGAACCTCGATGGAATTGCTCGCCAGTTCCTCGCCCCACCCGTAGAGCTTGGACTCCAGGCTCTGCCGGGAGTGAATGTGTCCCGGGTGTTCCATCAATGCCTTCAGCAACATGAATTCACGCCTTGGCAAGTCGATGTCATGGCCGCCCGTGCATGCCTTGTGTCTCAGGATGTCCAGGGTAACTGCCCCGATGGTGATGTCTGCAGTCTGCACAGCAGTGACGCGTCGTTCCAGGGCGCGCAGTCGCGCCAGCAGTTCCGTCATATCAAATGGCTTGCCGAGGTAATCATCTGCACCCCGGTCCAGGCCTGTGACCTTGTCTGTAGTGGCGTCGCGGGCCGTCAGTACCATTACCAGTGACTTGCCGTCAGCAGCGCGCAGTTGCCGCAGCACCTCAAGGCCATCCATGTCCGGCAGCCCCAGGTCAAGGATGATGATCTCCGGTTGTTCTGCCCGGATCGCCTGTAAGGCTGCTTTCCCGGTCGCAACATGATTGACACTGAAACCTTGCCGCTTCAGTGCGGTTCGCAGCCCGTCAGCCAGTGAAAGATCATCCTCGACCAGCAGTATCTGCATTAGCCGGTTTTCTTGGCATGCTCGTGCGCAACCCGGTTCTGGCTGCGAACTGCGCGATCCACCAGGCCGGGAAAGATGGCATTAATCCGTACAAACAGCGATTCCGGAAAGCCCAGGTGGGACTCTTTCTCGCGCTTGTGTATCTTGCTGATGATCATGCGGGCAACCTCATCGGGTTCGTCCATATTCATTTTGACCGCGGCGGCCATATCATAGACTGCCTGCGAATTGATTGCGGTCTTGACCGCGCGCGGGGCAATGTACTGGACATCGATGCCGGTCTCTGCCAGCTCGCGCCTGAGTGCCTGTGAAAATCCCCGCATGGCAAACTTGCTGGCAGAATAGGCTGAAAACCACGCAAACCCAATACTACCAAAGGTCGAACCGATATTGACGATCTGGCCGCTGTTTTGTTCCAGCATCACGGGTAATACCGCCCTGACCAGCAGCATGGGACTGATGGTGTTGATCTCGATGGTTCGTTGTATTAACGCCGCATCCTGCTCGGCATAGACACCAAAGGGGTTGATGCCCGCTGCATTGATGAGGATATCGATGCCACCGAGGTGCTGCAGTGTCTCGTCCACGATCCGTTGCCGGTCAGCGGTATTGAAGATATCCGCAGCGACCATATGTATGTCATCTGTAGTGATCGATTCACGGCACCGCTGCAGTGCCTGCTCATTGATGTCTGTCAGGCACAGGGCGGCACCCCTGTCTGACAGCATGCTGGCGAGTTGTGATCCGATGCCGCCACCGGCACCGGTCAGTAGGATGCGTTTACCGTGCATGTTCGTTTGATCTCCGCTTACTTACGGGCTTGCAGCTTGCTGCGGGCCTGGGCCAGCTTTGCACTGATCTCCCGTTTGCGGCCGAGGTCTGCCAGCGGCCGGTCCGGACGCGGTGCGGCCGCATTGGCCTTCTCCAGGTAGCGCACTGCCTCGGTGTAGTTGTCTTGCTCCAGCATGAAGTCACCATAGAAATAATTGGGATCGATACCGTCCGGGTTGATCGCCAGTGCCTTCTTCAGGTTTGTCTCTGCCTTTGCATCATCACCGAAACCGATCGGCCAGCCTGGCACCTGGTAATACAACGAGCCCAGCGAGGTATAGGCCGAACCGTCCAGGACTGTCGCATCGATCTGCAAGGCCGATTCCAGCAACCGGCGTGCCTCCTTGGCCTTGCCAAGCGCACCCAGTCCGCCATTCACTCCGGCGTCCGTACTCAACACAATGGCCAGCCAGACCCTGGGCTCGGCACTGTCGGGATACTGTTCGGCCAGCTTTCGGGCCTGGCTCACCAGTGTTTCGAAGGCCTGTTCCTGCTCCTTCTCCGGGGTTGCATAATTTGCCTGTGCCCACTGCTTCTGTACAGCCAGCAGGTCGGTGTTAAGACCGGCCTGTAGTGTCGGGCAGAAGCCCATCAGTGCCAGCAGGAAAATACTCTGTAGTCGTTTCATCTTCAGTTCTCTCTGTTCATCGGGATCTAGTCAAGTGGGATGCTGCGGAACACATCGCCATACAGCCGATACATCATGTTCGCCATGTGGATGACCGCCTGTTTGTCCGCCTCGCTCTGCAGCCGGTTCATCAGCGAGGTAAAAAATTCCATGTGGCCAATGTCGAGGGAGCCGTGCGAACTCAGGTAACGGCAGGCGGTAGCAGGTAGTTTCAGTGAATTCCGGATCGCCTTGGCCGCATGGGTTGCCAGCTGGATACTGGTGCCTTCGAGTACCAGCACCATGCCGAAGAATGCCACCGGATTGCCACGCTGAATGCAGTCGTAGGCATAGGCCACCATCAGCTCCGTCTCGGGATTGGGCATGCCGTAACGGTGTTGCTCGGGGTCTTCGCCGCAGGTACGCAGGTCATCAAGAATCCACTCCTGATGACCGTTTTCCTCTTCGATATACTCAACAATGGCCTCACGCAGCCATTCCTTTTCTGCCGGCAGACGGCTGCCGCAGGCCATCAGCAGCGGCACGGTATGTTTTACATGATGGTAGGCCTGTACCAGGTAGGCGCGGTAGCTGGCAAGTGAAATGTCACCTCGACTGCCGCGCAGCAGCTGTTCCGTGGTCAAGAAGCGTTCACGTGCTTCACGGGTTTCTGCCTGCAGGCGTTCAAAGAATGTACTCACGTGGTTCCTCTGACTGTCGATGTATGCGCTCGGCATAATGTTCCTCGATAACCCGACGCCGCAGACTGCCGCTGCTGCTCAGCTCCCCATTCGCTGCAGCAAACGGTTCTGCCGCTATGATGAAGCGATCCACACGGGCATAGTCAGGCAGCTGAGCATTGACCTCCTCCAGTGCCTTTTCCAGCGTGGCCGGTAGATTGCTGGACAATCCTGAGTCTGCAGGAACCAGTACTGCGACCAGACGGCTCATGTTGTTGCCGAACAATGCCGCCTGGGCGATGGCTGGGTGTGAAATTAATTCGGATTCCAGCCACTCCGGTGAGACATTGCGCCCGTAGGCAGTGATGATGCGTTCGCGGCAGCGACCGGTGACATACAGGTAACCGTCATCGTCCAGGTAACCCAGATCACCGGTTGCCAGTTCCTCCGGTGGGGATTCAGCGTGTGCATGCAGATACTGACAGCAGCTATCACCCGCAAGCAGGATCTCTCCCTGCTCACTGATCCTGACCTTTATGTGCGGCAGTGGCCGGCCGGCAGAGCCCAGAAAATTGTCCCTGTCCGTGTTTACCGCGACCACTGAACAGGCCTCGGACAATCCATACCCCTGATAGACCGGCAGGCCAACATCGCGTGCTGACTCAAGCAGGGTCATGCCGGTGGGCGCACCGCCCACGGCGATGAAGCGGAATGAATCCGGCAGTTGTCCGGCCTGGGCGAGTGCAACCAGCAGTTTTAATAACTGCGGGGGAACAATCAGCGTACTGGGCCGAATGCGCTGCAACATGCGGGCAAAGGCGGCAACATTCACCTGGCTGGAACCGCTGATGCCAGTCTCGGCCGGATCCGGGACATGGATCTCCGCGCCTGCCAGGATCGGGGCATACACCGAGCCGATGTTTTCCAGCAGGATGGACAGTGGCAGCAACACCAGTGCACGATCGTTACGGCTGGCTCCGGCCGCTGTGGCCAGTGCAGCGGCAACCGTTTCCATGGCCCGCAGCGGCAGGCGTACGCCACGGGGCTCGCCGGTTGTGCCCGAGGTGTACGTCACCTTGGCAGTGTCGCCGTAGTGCTCATCACTAGCATAGCCGGAGAGAAACAGGCAGGTATATTGTCTGCCGGCAATCTCCATGGTAGCAAGGCCGTCTACCGGCAGGAGCGCAGTGACCCGCTCCGGTCTGTCGGTGATCAGCCGTTCGATACCGGCATCCCTGACTACATGCTGTAACTGCTCATCACTGAAGAACACCGGTACCGGTATATTCACCATATCGGCCTGCATTGCCGCAAGGTCGGTGACGATCCATGCGGGGGCGTTCTCCATCAGGACGCCAAGTCGACGGCATCCCCGCAATTGTGTGGCGAGGGCGTGGACCTCGCGATGCAGCTGCTGCCAGTTCAGGGTGCCTGAACTACCGAAAATGAAAGGTCTCTCAGGTTGTGAGGCTGCATGACGATCAAGCGATTGCAGTATCTCGCTCACAGGCATCGCTGGTCGCCGCTGTTTGCAAAGGCCCTGCCGAGGTCGCGGGCCTGTGTCCAGAGTTCACGCAGTGCCTGGTCCACTCCGATTGCCTTGCGGAATGCTTGTACACCAATGCGGATATCGCCACTGTAAACAGCCGGACCGCATTCATAGTAGGAACCCCAGATCCGGTCCTGACCGGGCGGCAGCTGCTCCGCGCTGGCATCTGCAAGTTTTGTCAGTGGCAGGCCCATTCGTCCAAAGGCATTCTTCAGCTTCGGGATGGCCGTAAAGACCACGTGGGTAAATCCCGCGCCACCCAGAAACGCCGTTAGGGTGCAAATCAACCAGCGTGCCTGTCCGGCGCTGGCGGGTGCCAGGTTGCCTATTTCAACAATCTGTTGGCGCGTGACCCCGAGGATGCGCTCTACCGGCTTATCCAGATAGTGTTCAGAGAACACTGTCTCGCTACCGGCCGGGCGCACCCCAGCAACAGCAGCATAATCCCCATCGGGGAACAGGATACTCATGAGGAGGGGGTAAAAGGACTGCAGTTGTGCACCGTAGGCCTGCCTGAAGATCAACTGCACAAAGGCCTCGGCACGGGCACGCCCGGGGTGCAGTGGATCCATCAGTGCCAGTAACAGTGGCTGTGACCGAGCAGGCAGGCAGTCCCGGCCAGGTGCCGGGGCGGTTAGCAGGTTGCTGTGTAACGGCTGCATTGCAGTGTCCGGTTTCCCAAGAATGCGGCTATTGTGAGCACGCATCCTTATCGGAACATTAAGAACACCAGGGAAATGGGGGACAGTCGGGGTTTTTTATGAGGGCAGTCACACGTTTCTGCCAGGATTTGTAGCACGACAGTGCCATAAATGACCGCAGCAGCTTACAGTGGCTGTTCCTGAATCAATACCCGGGTTCCTGTCGGTACCCGGTCAAATAGCGTAATGACCTCTGCATTGCGCATTTTGATGCAACCGTGTGACGAGGGTGTACCCATGGCATCTTCTTCCGGGCAGCCATGAATATAGATGTAGCGGCGCATGGAATCCCGCTCGCCAAAACGGTTCCTACCAGGCTCCATGCCACATAGCCAGAGGATACGGGTCAGCATCCAGTCCCGCCCGGGATAGCGCTGTTTCAGTTCGGGTGTGTAGATCTCACCGGTGGGACGACGCCCGACAAACACGGTATTGGGCGGTGCATCGGTACCGATCCTGGCACGGATCCGGTGCTGGCCCCGCGGGGTACACTCGCTGTGCATGATTTCCCCCGGTCCGTTGGCCGCCGTCGAAACGGCAACATCCATGGCGATGCGACCAGCCTCCAGGAGTTGCAGGCGCTGTTCTTGGATGCTGATCTTGATGAGACGGGATTCGGGCTGCATGGGGTGATTATACGCAATCAGGGTTCTGTCGAGCGGTTAGCATCGGATGTGGTGCATGGGATGCATGGCTGCCACGGGATTAGCGGCTTCTCGATATGTCGCGCAGGGCATCGTAGTTCCCATCATAGGACAGCCGGTAGCCACGGATATCCTGCCGGGCAGCAAACACGTGGTCTTCATACCAGAGCGGGATGTAGGGTAACTGTTGCAGCAGGCTGGCTTGTAGCTGGCGGTAGGCCAGGGCCTGTTGCTCCAGGGTCGTCCCCTGCTCTGCGGTCGCGATCAGGGTATCCACTTCCGGGGATGAGAGGTGGCCGCGATTTGCTCCCACTGGAGGCAGCGAGGCACTGTGGAAGGCATAACGGAAGATATCCGGGGTCTTGATACCCACCCAGGCAAGACTGTACATCTGGAAATGTCCTGCCTTGACATCACCGTAAAAGGTACCCCAGTCAAAGCTCTGCAGTTTCAAGTCAATGCCAACATCATGCAGCTGTTGCTGGATGACGGTGGCGATCCTGACACGTACCGGGTCGGTGGATGTCTTGTAGCTCAGTTGCAGGGGGTGTTGGCTGGTGTACCCAGCCCGGGCCAGAAGTGACCGGGAGCGGTCCGGATCGTATTGAAGCGGACGGAGTGCCGGGTTGCCGGCCCAGTGATCGGGCGGCAGCAGTGCCGCTGCAGGCCTGGCGGCAGTACCCAGCAGGTGCTCGATGATGGCGTCACGGTCGATGGCATGCGCAATCGCCTCGCGAATGGGCAGACTGGCGGTGACCGGGTCATCGAGATTGAAACCAATATAGGAAAAATTACTGCCCTTGTCATAGCGCACCTGAATCTCCGCTTGATCCGCCAGGTACGCCAGCAGCTCGGCGGGCAGGTCGTTCTGCAGGATGTCGATTTCACCACGCAGCAGTTTCAGTACACGTACCGTGGGGTCGCCGATGGTCTGGAATTCGACGACCTGGCCATCGGCGATGCGGGTCAGTGATAGCCTGCCCGGCTCTGGCCAGGCAGCGAGCCGGAATGGCCCGCTGCCCAGTGGCGACTGGTGGAACGGATGATTGTCCTTGATGGCCTCTTCCGGCAGCAGGCCGATGACCAGATAACCCGGGAACAACGGGTCAGCGCGGTTGAGGGTAAAGTCCAGGGTGTCCTTATCCAGGACGGTTATTTTCTCGATCAGCTGCAGTGTGCCGGCATGCGGAGAAGGCCTGTCTGGGTCCAGCACTGAGCGATAGGTTGCGGCAACATCCAGGGCATTGAGTGGCTTGCCATCGTGAAAGGGTGCGCGAGCCGGTTCGAGGTGGAAACGATACTGCAGGGGTGACAGCCGCTCCCAGCTGGCGAGCGCGGGGACCGGTCGGGCATTTTCATCGAAATCGACCAGACGCTGGTAGAGCAGGCGATTGATGCGTGCCGAGGTCGCATCGGTGGCATAACGGGGGTCGAGATTGGCCGGTGCGCTGGCCAGTCCGAAGCGAATGACGTCATCCTGCAGCGGACTGCAGGCAGCAACCCATAGCACCAGGCAAAAGAACACAATGCGCGACCGCCACGTCATGCCTCTCCCCGGTCCATTGCGATCCTCAGACGCACACGCAAGCGGCGGAAGACTTCCTCATCAAGCATGTCGGATACTACCAGCAGGTAGCGAAACCGCCGTTGCGGTGTCTTGAACTGCAACACGACCATCCAGGGCAGAATGAAGGCCTGCGTGGACAGACAGACAACCAGTTGCCGCCCCGAATTCAGGGTCAGGTAACAGTGCCCTGCGTGTTTCCACTGAACCGTACGCACGGCATCCGGATGCACTCGCCGTACCTGTCTGCGCCATGCAGCAAACAGGCTGTAGAGCACGGCGACTGAAATTAGCAGCTTGAGCCAGTGTGGCAATTGCAGCAGTGGCAGCACGAATAACGGGCTGGCATGCATCACGATTAGCCAGGTCGCCAATGTCCGGGAGGGACCCAGTTCAAGGCGCAAGGGAGCTGCGTATTTGCTCGACAATGTGTGTGACATCCGTGTCAGCCGCTGCCATCCGGCCCATCAGTAGCTCCAGCAGGACGGCATCGGGGTATTCCAGCAAGGTGCTGAAGTGCTTCACGCCCTGCTCATCCAGCCGCTCATAGCCTGCCTCCATGAAACAACCAAGCAGCTCGTCGAGTTCCCGCATGCCTCGCCGGCATTGCCAGGCCAGCCGCCTGCGGTTGCTGTCGAGCGCTTGTTTCATGCCTGGTGCCTGCATCAGAGGGAACGTTTGACCATTAACTCTTTGATGTGGCCAATCGCACGCGTCGGGTTCAGACCCTTGGGGCAGGCCTCGACGCAGTTCATGATGGTGTGACAGCGAAATAACTTGAACGGGCCGTCCAGATGGGCGAGCCGCTCATCCGTGGCCTGGTCCCGACTGTCTGCCAGGAAGCGCCATGACTGCAGTAATGCGGCAGGTCCGAGGAATTTATCCGGATTCCACCAGAACGAGGGACAGGCGGTGGAGCAGCAGCCGCACAAGATGCATTCGTACAGGCCGTCGAGGCGGTCCCGGTCTGCGGGCGACTGCAGGCGTTCTACCTCGGGTTCCGGGTCCTTGTTGATGAGGTAGGGTTTGACGGAGCGGTATTGCCGGTAAAACTGCTCCATGTCCACGATCAGGTCGCGTATTACCGGCAAACCTGGCAGCGGGTTGATTACCACGGGTGACTTGAGACTGAACAACGGCGTGATGCAGGCCAGCAGGTTCCGGCCATTGACATTCATCCCGTCGGAACCGCATACGCCTTCACCGCAGGAACGTCTGAAACTCAGTGTTTCGTCCTGTGACTTGAGCAGCAACAGTGCATCCAGCAGCATCATGTCCCTGTCGAGCTGTTCCTCGCTCAACGCATAGGTCTGCCTGCCCGGGGACTGGTCGCTGTCAGGATCGAATCGATAGATGGAGAATTTCATGGCGGTTGTCAGTAGTTTCGTGGCTTCGGTGGAAAGCTGTCCACTGTCAGCGGTTTCATCCGTACCGGTTTGTAGTCAACACTGTTACTGCTTTTGTGATAAAGGCTGTGGCGGAGCCAGTTGGCATCGTCGCGTTCAGGATAATCGATCCGCGAATGTGCACCGCGACTTTCCTGTCGCTGTTGTGCCGACATGATGGTGGCAACCGCAACATCCATCAGGTTTTCCAGTTCCAGCGCCTCGATACGTGCAGTATTGAAAACCCGGCTGTGATCCCGGAGACGGACATCCGGCAGTCGTTTTTGCAGAGCGAGAATTTTTGCTACCCCCTCGTCGAGCACCTCGGCAGTACGAAAGACGCCGCAGTGCGCTTCCATGGTCGAGGTCAGTTCCTTGCGCAGGGCATCCACCGATTCACCCTCTCCCGGTCGTTCCCAGTGTGCCAGTCTTTGCAGGGCCGGCTCAAGGTACTCATCCGCCAGTGGCTGGTGATAGCGGTTTTCACCAAGGTATTCGATGATCTGGTTACCGGCGGCACGTCCGAAGACGATAATATCGAGCAGTGAATTGCCGCCAAGACGGTTGCCTCCGTGAACCGAAACACAGGCGCATTCGCCAGCCGCGTACAGTCCCGGGACACGTTCTTCCGGTCCGTTCTCAATGGGAGCGACCACCTCACCAAAGCGATTGGTGGGAATCCCTCCCATCGTGTAGTGCGCGGTGGGGAATACCGGCGCGGGTTCATCGCACAGGTCCACTCGGGCAAAGGTCAGTACCAGGTCACGAATGGCCGGCAGTCGTTTGCGAATGACCGCTGCGTCAAGGTGATTCAGTTTCAGCAGGACGTGGTCCCTGTTGGGACCGCAACCACGCCCCTCGCGCACCTCGGTAACGATGGCCCGGCTGACCACGTCACGACTGGCGAGGTCTTTCGCGCTAGGTGCATAGCGCTCCATGAATCGCTCGCCTTCACGGTTAATCAGGTAGCCGCCCTCGCCGCGTGCGCCTTCACTCACCAGCATCCCCTTGCCGGCAATGCCGGTGGGATGAAACTGGAAGAACTCCATATCCTGCAAAGGGATCCCGGCTCGCAGCGCCATGGCCATGCCGTCACCGGTATTGATCAGGGCATTGGTGTTGGTGCGGAAGATCTGGCCAGCGCCACCGGTCGCCAGCAAGGTGGTCTTCGCTTCGATGACCAGTTTTTCACCATTTGCGATATTCAGCAACAACGCACCCAGTACTGTGCCCTCGTGGTTGGCTAGCAGGTCGACGGCAAAATACTCGTCAAAAAAATGTGTTCTGGCACGAATGTTTTGCTGATACAGGGCGTGCAGGATCGCGTGCCCGGTGCGGTCGGCCGCGGCGCAGGTACGGGCAGCCTGCTCGCCGCCGAAGTTCATGCTTTGCCCGCCGAACTGGCGCTGGTAGATCTTGCCATTGTCCAGTCGCGAGAACGGTACACCAAAGTGTTCGAGTTCGTAGACCGCCTTTGGGGCGGCGCGACACATGTATTCGATGGCATCCTGGTCGCCGAGGTAGTCACTGCCTTTGACGGTATCGAACATGTGCCAGTGCCAGTTGTCCGGGCGCACGTTGGCCAGGGCGGCATTGACACCGCCCTGTGCGGCAACCGTGTGGGAGCGGGTTGGGAAAACCTTGGAGACCACGGCCACATGGGCATCCCCCCGCGATAGCTGTAACGCAGCACGCAGGCCGCCGCCGCCGGCACCAATGATGAGGGTATCAAACTGTCGCCGCGGGATGATCACGGGGTTATCCGCCTGCCAGCAGCAGGATTCGCAGCGCCCACAGACCACAGCCCGTAAAGATCAGGGCAACCAGCGAGAGCAACGGCAGCCGCAGGTGCAGTGCGCGTACGTAGTCGAGAATGACATCCCGCATCCCGACCCAGCCATGCACCAGCAGCGCAAGGATAAAGGCGGCGCTGGCGACGCTCATCGCCGGGTGTGTGATCCAGTCATGCCATTGCTGGTAGGTGTGTCTCGGCTGGAAATAAAAATGCAGCATCAGGTAGACCAGGAAACTCGCCAGGTAGACGGCAGTGAAACGCTGCAGCAACCAGTCACGCAAACCGTGGGTAGGACGGCTCACAGCAGCCACCAAAGCCAGGCCAGTGTTGCCACGATAGCGGCCAGGTTGACCAGCCAGGCACTGCGACGTGCCCTGGGCAGGTCGACACCGTGGTTCGTATCGATCAACAGAAAGCGGATCCCGGACAACAGGTGGTGAAACACGGACCAGGCGAGAAGTACCGAGGCGGCACGCAACCAGCCTGTTTGCAGAATATTCGCGGCGCGCTCAAAACCCGCCGGGCCCTGCAACGAGATGTCGAGCAGATAAATCAGTAGCGGAAGGCTTGCAAACATGAGCACACCGGAGATCCTGTGTGCAATCGAGGTCACGGCACCTACCGGAAAACGAATCCGTAGTAGATTGAGATAGACGGGCGCAGATCGCTGGTTAGCCATGGTGTCTTCCGTTTGCAGCGGCAATTTATACCACCCGTTAGGCAGGAACACCAGCCGGACACCGATGTCACAGTCTGCTGACAGTACCTGCCGCTTGGACTAGAATCAGCGCTTGTGCCTACACTCCTTCAGGGAATGCCAGGAGCCGGATGAAATGAAGATTGAATGGAAAACCTTCCTTGCCGATGCCGGTGCCGAATTTGCAGCCGATCATATTGCCCACTTTGGTAACCCGGAACAGGAGCGGGAGGTGGCTCTCAGCGGACTGGTGTTTTCCGATCTCAGTCATCTGGGCGTTATCGCTGTCTACGGTGATGATGCGGAAGCGTTTCTGCAATCCCAATTCAGTAACGACATCAGGCTGGTCACTGGCAGCAGCAGCCAGCTGAGTGCCTATTGTACCCCCAAGGGCCGCATGCTGGGACTGATGCGGGTATTCAGGCTCGGTGAAACCTATTATCTGAGATTGCCGCAGGATACGATAGAAGCAGTCTTACAGCGATTGCGGATGTTTGTCCTGCGTGCAGACGTGACTCTGGAAGATGCCAGTGAAAATTTCGTGCGCATCGGCATTTCCGGGGAAGCGGCTGCCGATGAACTCGGTACGGTCATGGCGAAGTTGCCGGCCGAGCCAGACCAGATCGTGCATGCCGGTGATATTAGCCTGTTGCGCGTTCCTGGCGTGCGGCCGCGCTTTGAGGCGTATATCAGCTCGCTTGAAAATGCCGGCAAACTCTGGGATTCACTCAATGTACGTGGTGCACCGGTTGGGGAATCTGCCTGGCGACTGCTGGAGATACTGGCCGGTTTGCCGAGCATCTTTGCCGCCAGCTCGGAGCTGTTTGTGCCACAAATGGTCAACCTGCAGCTGGTGAATGGTGTGAGTTTCAAGAAAGGCTGTTACCCGGGACAGGAAATTGTCGCACGCATGCAGTATCTGGGTACCCTGAAACGACGCATGTATCTTGGTCGCATCGACACAGACCAGCCAGCTTCACCCGGCGATTCCTTATTCACCAGTACCGACAGTGAACAGGCCATCGGGCGGGTTGTCGATGCCCAGCTCCATCCAGATGGTGGCCAGGCGCTGCTGGCAGTGCTGCAGATCAAGATCGCCGAAGCCGGAGATATGCACCTTGGCAGTTCAACGGGACCACTCATGGTCCTGGAGGACCTGCCCTATCCCTTCGAGGCATAACCGGTGCGCCGGAAATACCCCCGGTTTGCAGGGTTACTGGCGGCCTGTCGTCCTGAAGCTTGCAGGGTTACCACGCCAGTGTGAACTTGCGCCGCTGGATGCAGTCTCACTGGTTGATGGCCGGTACCTTAACATCAGAAGGGTGTTCACTATGAAACCAGGCAAAGTCTTCGCTGTGGTGGCTGTTGTTACCTTGGTCAGTCTCCTTGTGCTGCAATTAGACAGCGCGGCAGAGCCGCCGCTAGCGGACGCAACGAAAACCATGACAACAGCAACCATTACCCCCTGGACCGGCAGCTTTTCTAAAATGGATGATGCGCAATTGCGAGCACAGCTGACCCCCCTGCAGTATGAGGTAACCCAGAAGGAAGGCACGGAGCGTGCCTTCGACAATGAATACTGGAACAACCATGAGCAAGGCATCTATGTGGATATCGTCTCCGGTGAACCCCTGTTCAGTTCGACAGACAAGTTCAACTCCGGGACCGGTTGGCCAAGTTTTACCCGGCCAATCAGCGAATCTGCACTCAGCACGCATACCGATACCCGCTTCTTCATGAAGCGTACAGAGCTGAAAAGCAGTATGGCCGGATCGCACCTCGGCCACCTGTTCGAGGATGGGCCGGAACCCACCGGTCTGCGTTACTGCATCAACTCCGCTTCATTGCGTTTTGTTCCGAAAGACCAGCTGGTAGAACAGGGTTACGGAGAGTATCTCAGTCTGTTTGAATGAGAATGTCGCCCTTGTGTAAATACAGTGGCGCGGACTGAGGCGAGCGAAAGGTTTTGTGTGGAGTGTCTCCCTGCAATGAACCCGGCGGGTTGCTGCAGGGAGACAGCGGGATGCATACAGGCTTATTTGTAACTGCCGCAGCCCCAGTAACCCTGACCGTCAAGGACCACGGCAACGGTGGTATCGAATGAATTGCCGGCGCTGTCTGTGCAGGCGGTATTCATGACCTGGACGTTCATCTGGTGGCCGCTGGAGTGCACGAAGTAGACAATCTTGTCACCCTTGTCGAAAACGGTAGGGCCCTGTGCCGGGTATTTGTAGTTAACGGTAGCATCGTCGGTCTTGAACTCGACTGCCTTGCTCTTGTTGTTGATGTTGAGTGTCCAGCCTGGTCCTGCGCCTGTGTAAGACCTGCTTTCACGTGAATCGTAGGCCAGGGCAGATTGGGTCACGACAATCATGCCTGCCATAAGCAGTGTTGATGCTGATTTCAGAATAGTCTGTTTCATCGCGAATACTCCTCTGTTGTGGTGAAAACTTAGCGCGGTAGCATAGAGTCTGCTTTGGCGAATGACAACACCAAAAAACCTGTCCGCGCTCTGTTACTCCGTATAGGCAGAGCGTGCCGCATCGACAGCCACCCCGGAGGTGATCGGTGCCTTCATACTGCTGAGCACGGCATCCAGTGCACCGAGACAGAACAGTACATTGGTTTGATTGCTGGCAAATCCCATCAAACCGATGCGCCAGATCTTGCCAGCCATAGCACCGAGGCCGGCACCGATTTCGAGGTTATACTCCTTTAGCAGCACGCTGCGAACGGCGGCTTCATCGATACCATCCGGGACCGACACGGCATTCAATTGCGGCAGGCGCTGGCCTTCCGGAACGACGAAGGTCAGTCCCATGGCCTCGAGACCCTTGCGCAGCGCATCATGATTCTTCTGGTGACGCGTCCATGAGTTTTCAATGCCCTCTTCCTGCAGAATGACAAGGGCCTCGTGCAAGGCATACAGGGTATTAATTGGCGCTGTGTGGTGATAGGCACGCTTGACACCACCACCCCAGTAACCCAGTACCAGGTTGAGGTCAAGAAACCAGCTTTGTACCTTGCTCTTGCGAGAGGTAATTACATCGATGGCACGCTGGTTAAAGGTAACTGGCGACAGCCCCGGCACACAGGAGAGACACTTCTGGGAACCGGAATAGACAGCATCGAGCTGCCAGTCGTCGACCAGCAAAGGCGAACCGGCCAGCGAGGTGACGGTATCGACAATCACCAGACAGTCATGCTGATGCGCCAGCTCGGTAAGTGTCTTGGCATCCGAGATGGCGCCGGTGGAGGTTTCGGCATGGACAAAGGCGAGGATCTTGGCATCCGGATGAGCCTTCAATGCGGCTTCCACCCTGGCGGGATCCACGGCAACCCCCCAGGTATCCTCGACCATGACCGCGGTACCGCCAATGCGTTCCACGTTCTCCTTCATGCGGCCACCGAAGACACCATTCTGGCAGACGATCACCTTGTCACCCGGCTCAACCAGATTGACAAAACACATTTCCATGCCGGCAGAACCCGGTGCCGAAACCGGCATGGTGAGGTTGTTGTTCGTGCGGAAGGCATAGCGCAACAGTTCTTTCATTTCGTCCATCATGGCGACGAAGACCGGGTCCAGGTGGCCGATGGTCGGGCGTCCCATGGCTTCCAGGATGCGTGGATTGACGTCGGATGGACCGGGTCCCATGAGGGTTCGGACTGGCGGATGGAAGGACTGGATGCTCATTGTTTGCCTCTTGGTGCTGGATTATCTGGAATGGCGGAAATATCAAGCCGGGATTCTAGCATTTCCGCCCCTGATTCCCACCTCTATTGGTGGAGAAAGCAGCATACGCTGTGGTCGTCGTTGCGGGTTTCCCCCGGGTATTGCGTGCGACAGACGTCCATCGCTTCGGGACAGCGCGGGTGGAAGTGGCAACCCCGTGGCGGGTTGGAGGGTGACGGCAGGTCACCTTCGAGCCGAATAATTTCCCGTGCGGAGTCCGCTTCGATCACCGGAACGGCGGACAGCAAAGCACGGGTATAGGGATGCAGTGGCGACTCCAGCACCCCGGCTACCGGCCCCTCCTCTACGATTCGCCCGAGATACATGACCGCCACGCGGTCTGCCAGATAGGACACTACCGACAGGTTGTGGGTGATAAACAGGTAGGAAAGCCCCAGTGTGTTCTGCAACTCCTTCAACAGATTCAGGATCTGCGCCTGTACCGAGACATCCAGTGCGCTGGTCGGTTCATCGCAGATAACCAGACGGGGATCTACTGCAAGGGCGCGTGCAATACAAATACGTTGTCGTTGCCCGCCGGAGAATTCGTGCGGATAACGCTGCGCATGTTCGGGTGAGAGACCCACCTTCCGGAACAGTTCCTCAACGCGTACACGGCGTTCCTGCCGGTTGCGACCGATACCCTGTGCAATCATACCCTCCTCGACGATGTCGCCAACCATCATGCGTGGATTCATGGAAGAATAAGGATCCTGGAATATAAACTGGAAATTTGAACGTTGCTTTCTGAGTTGACTGCCTTTCAGCGTCGTGAGTTCGATGTCCTCGAATCGCACACTGCCGGCTGTCGGCCTGAGTAGTTGCAGGATGCCCTTGCCGACGGTTGTTTTGCCACAGCCGGATTCACCAACCAGTGCTTGTGTATTACCCCGGGGAATCGACAGGGTAACGCCGTCGACGGCATATACATAACCGGCAACCCGTTTGAATATACCCTTGTGTATCGGGAAATGTACTTTCAGGTCGGTAATTTGCAACAGCCTTTCGCCACGACTGTGGTGGGCCGCCGCAATCGCGCTGTCACTGCGCACGCCTGCAACGCTAGCTGGTACAGATAGCGACTGATCCAGCAGATGGCAGCGCGCATGGTGTCCTTTTTCTGCCCTGTTCCAGTCGGGTATGCGGCTATGGCACAGGTCCCATGCGTAGTCACAGCGATCGACGAAGCGGCACCCGGTGAACACCCGATCCAGTGACGGTACGGTGCCCTTGATGGTGTCCAGGGCATGCTCGCGCTTGTGTACTTCCGGCAGCGACTCAAAAAGTTTGCGACTGTATGGGTGGCGGGCATTGCCGAAGAAGCAATCACGGCTGGCTTCTTCCACGATTTGTCCTGCATACATCACCGCAACCCGGTCAGCCATGCCTGCCACGATGCCCAGGTCATGGGTAATGAGCAGGATCGCCATGCGGGTTTTCTGCTGCAGACGCTGTAACAGCTCAAGGACCTGCGCCTGGATGGTAACATCCAGCGCGGTCGTCGGTTCATCGGCGATCAGCAGATCCGGTTCACCGGCGAGTGCAATCGAAATCATGACGCGTTGTTTCATGCCGCCAGACAGCTGGTGCGGATACTCGCGGAAACGGCGCCTGGTATCGGGAATGCCGACGGCATCCAGTAACTCCAGTACACGGTCCTGTGCGACACGGCCCTTCATACCATGATGCTGGCTCAATACCTCGGCGATCTGCTGGCCAATGGTCAACACCGGATTCAGTGAGGTCATGGGTTCCTGAAAGATCATGGAGATGCGACGTCCGCGTATGCGACGCATCTCCGACTCGGGTAATGAGGTGAGGTCCCTGTCTCCAAGGTGGATCATTCCCGACGTGATGCGGCCAATGGGTTGCGGTAACAGGCGCAGGATAGAAAGCGCTGTCATCGATTTACCGCAGCCTGACTCTCCCAGCAGTGCATAGGTTTCGCCCCTTTGTATGGCAAGGCTGACACGGTCGACCGGCTGTATTGCGGTTTCACCGTGGCCGAGTTTTACGCAGACATTGTCGAGAGTGAGCAGTGTTTGTGTCATGAAGGGGGTTCCAGGAGATCAGCGTGCGCGCGTACGCGGGTCAAATGCATCCCGCACGGCATCAGCAAACAGGTTGGCTGCCAGCACCAGCACGAACATAAACAGAAAGGCCGACAACAGCGACCACCACACCACCGGTTCGCGTGCCATTTCCAGGCGTGCGCTGTTGATCATGTTGCCCCAGCTGTTCATGGTCGGGTCGACACCGACCCCCACATATGAGAGCACGGCCTCGGCCAGCACCAGCCCGCTGAAGTCCAGTACCACGGTAATCAGCACCACGTGCATGACATTCGGCAGGATATGGCGGGTAATGATCTTGCCGTGCGCAACACCAAAGGAGACGGCAGCCTGGATGTACTCGGCCTCGCGCAACTTCAGCGACTCGCCACGCAGCAGCCGACAGAGCCCCGTCCAGCTGGTGATGCCTAATATAATACATAGAAATAACAGCCTGATATCTGCTCTTTCTACGGTCGTTTCGAAATATTCTGGGTGGTTGCCGATATACACCTGCAACATCAGGATCGAGGCGGCGATGAGCAACACACCCGGGATGGAATTCAGGGTGGTATAGATATACTGCACCACATCATCAATCCAGCCACGGGCATAACCGGCAACGATGCCGAGAAAAATCGCAAATGGCAGCATGATGAGTGTGGTCAGGGTACCAATGACGAGACCGGTGCGAATGCTCTTCAGTGTCAGGTAAAAGACATCCTGACCGACCTTGTCGGTGCCGAGGACATGGAAGGCGCTGGCAAGATTCAGGACGAGAAAGAAGAGCAGCAGCAGCAGTGTGGTGATCGTCAGCAGGGTGCGCCATGGTAAACCGGTTTCACGCCTCCATATCGCCAGCACCATCTCGCGAGCGCTGCGAGCTGTGCGTCGCCCCAGTAGTGCCGCTGTGGCATACAGGATCAGGGCACTGGCCAGCAGCGCCTCGCTTATGGCCAGCAGACTGCGCTGCAGGATATCCTGCCACTTGCCCTCGCCCGAATCGGGCAAATGCTGCCCGCCGTAGTGCAGCCGCGGGTAGTCTCGCACCTTGGTGCCATCATCCAGTTCGATGGTCTCCTTGGCAAACAGGTGGGTCGCAAACGGTGCGGAATAGGTTTTTTCCACGCGTGTCCTGATCGGGCCCAGCAGGACATCCAGGATACTGAGTACCTCACCGGAATAGTGGTTGGCATTGTGGTTACCGTTATTCTCCAGCCGCAGGCGAAAGTGTACGGAATCGAGTAGACCCGTAACCACAAACGCAAGCAGCACCACCACCGAGCCTGCGGCAATACGGCCCGTGAAAACCCGGTACCAGGGGGCACGCAGATGCGGTTTGCTGCGTGCATAGATGACAAAGACAATGACCACCGCAGCAAGCAGGAAAATCAGCGCGTCTGTCCAGAGTATGACCGGCATCATGTCAGTCGTACCCGCGGATCCACAATGGTATAGCTGATGTCAACGAGGATAAGTCCAATGATGTAGAGCACGGAGCCAAGGAACACCATGACCCTGACGATGGCAAAGTCCTGATTGTTGATGGCATCAATGGTGTAGCTACCCAGCCCCGGGATGGCGAAGAATGATTCCAGCAGCAGGCTGCCCATGAATAGCAGCGGCAGCAGTACCACCACACCGGTTACGATCGGTATCAGTGCGTTTCTGAGGATGTGCCGGAACAGTACCAGTGATTCGGAAAGTCCTTTTGCACGTGCCGTGCGCACATAGTCCTTGCCGGCTTCTTCCAGGAAGAAAGTACGGTACCAGCGTGCCCCGGAACCGATGCCGCTGACCACGCTGATCACCACCGGTAACAGGATAAACTTGAGGGCGATCAGCCCGCTGTCAAAACCGGAAATCGGCATCAGACGCAACAACTTCGCCAGCAGGTACTGTCCGCCGATGATGTAGAACATGGCGGAGATCGACATCAGCACCACGCACAGGATAACCCCTGAAATATCGATATAGGTCCCCCTGAAAAAGGCCATTAACAGGGCAAAGGTGATATTGACCATGAGGCCGATCAGTAGTGACGGTATGGCAATCGCAAGGCTTGGCATCATGCGCTGGCCAATGTCATAACTGATGTCCCTGCCATCGTCCGAATAACCGAAGTCAAACACGAACAGCTTCAGCGATTTTTCGAAGAAGATTGTATCGGTCAACTTGTCAAGTGCATGTGCCTCGCTATTCAGCAGCAGGGGTTTGTCGTACCCATGACTGGCCTTCCATTTCTCGATCGCTTCCGGTGTCACTCGCTTCATGCCCAGGTGCATGCGTGCCATGTCATCCGGCGAATTGACCACGAAGAACAGGTAGAAGGTCAGCAGGTTCACGCCGATCAGGATGGGAATGGCATACAAAAGGCGCCTGACTATGTAGGCAAACATTAACGTTTCTCCCGGTATGCCGGCATGCGCTGCTGGCGACGAAAACCTGCAATGGCCGGCAGCACAATCAGAACCACGATGATGGCCATGATATACAGTGGCCAACGTACCGGGCGGTTCCATTGGTTCTGCAACTCTGCACGCAGTTCGGGTTCCAGTCGTTGGTATTTCAGGGTGTTATTTGCCATCAGATTGGGTTTCGAGTTTTTAATCCAGGCATGGTGCAGGGAGAACTGTTTTGGAAAGTATCCCCACACCCAGGGTGCATCATGGCGGGCAATCTCCATCATGTTGTTGATTATTGACTGGCGTAGCGGACTGTTTTCCATGCTCTTCATCTGCTCAAACAGACGGTCGAATTCACTGTTGCGGTAGTTGGCCGCATTCTCGCCATTATGTCCAAGCTTGCTGTTCGGACCATAGAGCAGAAACAGGAAGTTCTCGGGGTCCGGATAATCGGCGTTCCAGCCCCACTGGAAGATCTGCGCGTTTCCCTTGAGCATTTTCTCCTGGAAACGGTTGTAGTCGGTGCCACGGATAACCAGCTGGATGTTCAGCTTGGCAAACTGTTTCATCAACCAGTCGAGCTGTGCCTTGGCGTCCGGCCCAGTCTGAGACGTGTCAAAATGCAAAACCAGTGGTTTGCCGCTGTTGATGTCACGGCCTTCCGGATAACCGGCCTCGGCGAGTAATGTGCGTGCCTCCTCAATGGAACGGCGCACCGGGCCATGTGCTGTGGACTGGTAAACATAATTGTTAATCCCATTGATGCCGGTAACGTAGCCAAAAATGCCAGGCGGTATCGCACCCTGGGCGGGAATGCCACGGCCGTTTAAAAAGATCGAGATGTACTCCTCGGTGTTGATGGCAATCGATATTGCAAGGCGCAGCTTTCTGGCGGCCTCAGAATTGCCGCCGACCAGCGGGTCCTGCATGTTGAAGCCGGTATACAGAATTGAAGTGGAAACAGCGGTATTCAGCTCGATGCCCTGCCTGAGCATGCCGTCGGTGAGTGTGACTTCACCGCCTGTTCCTATGTTGATGGCCTGGTCAAAGCTGTCAGAGGATATGCCGGAGATGTCATAGTAACCTTGCAGAAACTTGTTCCAGTAGGGAATGGTTTCCTTTTCCAGACTGAAGATTACCTTGTCAATGAACGGCACTGGTCTGCCGGCATCATCCAGCAGTCCGGCTTCCCTGTCCCCGGGAGAGCCCTCCGTGGGATAGCTCTCACCATGAAAATTCGGATTGCGTACCATCACCATCTGGCGATTGGGGTTGTTGATTGTCAACATATAGGGACCGGTTCCGACGGGATACCAGTCCAGTGTGATATTGCGTTGTTTCATTCCCGGTTGTGAATAGAATTGATCTACCACTTGCGGCACAGGTGCAAAGAAAGGCATTGCCAGCCAGTAAAGCAGCTGCGGGTATTTTCCACGGACCTTGATGCGATAGCTGTAGCGATCGAGCGTTTCAGCGCCTTCAAGAGGGTATTTCGTCAGGTCGAGATACACACCCTGCTCTTTCCCGGCAGCCGCTTCTTCATAGGCACTTTTCAGTGTACCGGCATAGTCCTTCAGTCCGGCGATGTATTCACTCATCAGTCCAAAGATCGGGGAATGCAACTGGGGATGCGCTAGACGCTTGATCTGGTAGACGTAGTCGTCCGCAGTTAGTTCTTGTGTACCGGTATGCTTGAAGTCGCCCAGTACATGGATTGCTGACAAGTCTTCATCAGTGAGGTGATGATAACGCAGCATCCCCTGCTGGTCTTTGGCAAATGCCGGGTGTGGCTGATAGTTGATACCGGGTTTTATGTGGATGTCATAGACGCTGTAGGCGATGTCGGCGGCGCTGGCATTGTCCGGCAGCAGCGTGCCCCCGGCACTGTAGTACTTGGCCTCCGGTACCTCTGTTGCTGCGAGCGGGATCAGTTCATAGGGGCGTTTCAGGTAGTGGTACTGCAGTGGCGGCTCATAGATCTGTCCGGTAAAGGTGACTTCATTGGAACTGTAGGACTGTGCCGGATCAAGGTGCTTGGGCCGTTCCTGGAATAAGGAGTAGAAAACGTTGTCTCGCGCACTGGCGGCTGGATATGGCCGGTTCCATGGCTGGTTGTCACAGGCACTCAGCCACACGCTTGTCAGGACTATAGAAAGCCCGCTTTTCCACAAAGGGGAGATCAGCCTGGCTGCGGCGCGCTGGGCAAGAACAATTGGCATGGCCGGGCATTATAATGGTCGTTGTGCCGGGATTCATAACTTTCAACCCCTTCACGTTGCCGGCATTTTCCGGTACCGTAGCGGCACGGTTTCCGGCAGCTGGTGTGCGCGGCAACCCCGAAACTCACTTCACACTGGATTCAAGGTACTGCTATGGGATTCTTGAGCGGAAAACGTGCCCTTATCGTCGGGCTGGCAAGCAATCGATCAATCGCCTGGGGTGTTGCGCAGGCAATGTTACGTGAGGGTGCAGAGCTCGCCTTCAGCTATCCCAATGAAAAACTTGGTGAGCGGATCACCAAGATGGCTGGCGAATGTGGTTCTAGCATCGTGTTGCCCTGCGATGTCAGCAGTGACGAGCAGATAGAGGAGTTGTTCACGCAACTGGGCAAGCACTGGGACGGGCTGGATATCATTGTCCATTCCGTTGCCTTTGCACCGGCAGATCAGTTGGCGGGAGATTATCTCGACTGCGTTACCCGTGAGGGTTTCAGGATTGCACACGATATCAGTTCCTACAGCTTTGCTGCGCTGGCAAAGGCCGGTCTACCCCTGATGGAGGGACGCAACGGAGCCCTGCTGACCATGAGTTATCTGGGTGCCGTACAGACCATACCCAACTACAATGTAATGGGGGTCGCGAAGGCCAGCCTCGAGGCGAATGTTCGCTACCTTGCGCAGAGCCTCGGTGCCAAGGGGATCAGGGTAAATGCCGTTTCCGCTGGACCGATCAGGACACTGGCTGCTGCCGGTATCAGCAATTTCCGCAAGATGCTGGATGTTTTTGCAGCTACCGCGCCGTTAAAACGCAACGTCACCATTGAGGATGTAGGCAATGCGGCGGCATTTCTTTGCTCCGATCTTGCCGCAGGGATAACCGGCGAGATTACCTATGTCGACTGTGGCTATAACACAGTGGGCATGTCATCCCTTGAATAGCAACCAATGCAGCTCCCGGTTTGTACAGAAATAAGGATTTTTGACAGGAGAGACAAGGCAGCCTACCGGCACGGCAGTGATGCCTGTCTTTATATCCGTGGCGAGTCGGCACAAAGCCTGCCCGCAACTTGAGTGCTTTCCGAAACGGCCGTGATGCCTTTGTAATGGGACTAAGCCGGAGCTTTGGCAAGGATTTCTGTTTCACCCTCCAGTCGTCCAATCAGCACGGCACCGCAGGAGTCGCTGAATACATTGACGCTGGTGCGGCACATATCCAGCACACGATCAACAGCCAGTATCAGACCTACTGCTTCAAGCGGCAAACCGATGGATGTCAGGATGATAGTGATTGCAACCAGGCTGGCTGCTGGAATACCCGCTACACCTATCGATGTCAGCAGGGCAACCAGTACGACAGTAAACTGGGTAGCGAAGCTTAGCTCCAGGCCATAGGCCTGGGCGATAAACATCGCCGCCACACACTCATACAAGGCCGTCCCGTCCATGTTGACGGTTGCCCCCAGTGGTAATACGAAGCTGGTCGTCTGATTGGATACCCCGGCACGCTTTTCCACGCATTCCATCGTCACAGGCAGGGTCGCCGATGACGAGGCCGTCGAAAAGGCCATCAATAGCGCCGGCGACATTGCCTGGAAGTGTCGCAGCGGGTTCACACCAGCCACGAATCGCAGCAGCAGGGGAAGGACCAGTAGCAGGTGGATCGCTAGTGCTGCGAGTACCGTAAAGAAGAAGGCCATTAACGGTTCAAATGCTGAAAATCCGGTTGAGGCAACCACCTTGGCAACCAGCGCAAACACCCCGATGGGAGCGAATTTCATCACCCAGTCCGTGATTTTCATCATAACCTCGAACACCCCTTGCCAGAGGTCTTTCAGGACCTGTCCCGGGGGACCAGCAACGCGTGTCATGAAATAACCGAACAACAGGCTGAAGAAAATCAGGCCCAGCATCCTGCCCTCTGCCGCGGCTGCAACGATATTGGTTGGTACCATGCGGATGAAGATATCCACCACATCGCCGGCTCCGCGTCCCTCGACACGGCTGGCTATGTCAGCAATGGATTCATCGGATAATGCCACTACCTCCCTGGCGGGTTCCCCATCGACAATCCCGGGCGACACAATATTCACCAGTGTCAGACCGACAATAATGGCGAGCAGGCTGGTACTGAGATAGTACAGCAGTGTCTTGCCACCAAGACGACCCATGGCACCGCTATCACCGATGCCAGCAATACCGGTAATGATGGAGGAAAATACCAGCGGGACAATCAGCATCTTCAGGGCATTCATGAAAATCGTGCCCAGGAAGGTATACATATCAAGAAAACGGATGCCGAAGAGTGCGCCATCCACTCCGGATAGCTTACCGGCAATTACAGCCAGCAGCAGTGCGATCAGGATTTGCCAATGAAGCTTAAGGACAAGCAGTTTCCTGGCGATTGACACGATCAGCTGGTGTTACTGGTCAGGTGAAGGTGGAATCTGGATGACAGCCTGTTGCTTGAGTGCGTTCATTACGGCAGCCAGCTCGGTCTCGCCTTGCAGGCGGCTCAGGGAACGCCATGCCTGTTTTCGAGCAGCTTCGGGAAGGTCTGAGAGGCTGCCATCCTTGACTTGCTGCAGGGCAATAATTACATAATCGCCGTTACGTGTAGCCAGGCCTTCATAGGCTGTCCCACCCACGGTGGGAGCCTGCATGGAGAAGGCTGCAGTGACAATTTCCGGGTCGGGTTCGCTGGCATTGCGAAGTACAAGTTCGGTCTTGTTAACTGCGGTCTTTTCAGCTGCTGCAATGGTATCCAGTGTTGCTTCACCTGCATTCAGGCTGGCCAGAACTTCCTTACCCCTGGCATTGGCAAGTTTACGGGCTTTCTCGTCCTTGACTCGTATTGCGACATCTGCCTTCACCTCATCAAGCGGCTGCTGTGCAGCCTCCTGGTGTTCGAGCGTTCGTATGACGACAACATGGTCCGGACCGATTTCTATGGGCGCGCTGTTGTTACCATTCAACAGCACATCCTCACTGAAGGCAGCCTCGACAATGGCAGTGTTTGCAGCAATTCCTGTACCACCGCCCTGCTTGCTGATCCAGTCTGATTCCTTGATGTCCAGTTGCAGGGCATCCGCAGCTCCCTGGAGGGAGTCCGGCTGTTCAAATGCAAGGCTGGAAAGATTTTCAAAGCGTTCGTAGTAGACGTGTCCACGCTCTTCGGAAAGCAGTTGATCGACCAGCTCGTCCCGTACCTCTGCCAGTGGGGTCGCGACCTCCGGCTTGATATCAAGCAGCTCGATGATATGGAATCCAAACGGTGATTTTACCGGCTGGCTGCGTTCGCCTATTTTTAGCCCAAAAACGGCTTCTTCAAACTCGGGGGTCATCATGCCGCGCCCGAAGAAGCCAAGATCCCCGCCACTGGCAGCAGAGCCCGGGTCATCTGATAGCTCTTTTGCCAGATCCTCGAAGGACTCGCCGGCATCCAGTCGAGCAACAATACCCTGGGCTTTTTTCAATGCTGCCGCCGTTGCTGCTTCGTCCGCATCTGGCAGCAGGCTGACCAGAATGTGTCTGGCGTGCCGTTCTTCAGGGGTGACATATTTTGCCGCATGTTCATCATAGAGGGCCTGAATTGCCTGCTCGTCAATTTCAATGTCCGGAACGATGGTCGATGCATCAAGTTCCAGGTATTGTATTCTGGTCCGTTCCGGGGTCATGAAGGCATCACGATGAGCAGCGTAATAGTCTTCGATGTCCTGATCCGAAATTTCCAGTGATTCACTGAACGATTGCAAGGGCAGAACAAGGTAACTGAATTGCCGCTGCTGGCCTTCCAGCAGATAGGCCTGGTTTAGTTCCTCTGCTGTCGCGGCTGCGGTACGCATGACCGCATCCCGGTACTGGTTGGCAATAATCTCCTGCTTCAGGTTGTATTCAAATGCAGGTGGCCGAATTCCCTGGTAGCCAAGCACGCGTTCATAGACTGTCTTTGAAAAGACACCGTTTTCCTTGAATGCGTCGATGGCATTGATACTTGCGGCAACCAGTTGGTTGCTTGCTGCAAAACCTTCCCTGTCGGCAGCCTGTACCAGCACTTCTTCATTGATCAGCTGCTGCAGTGCGTTCGCTTTCAGCATGTCTTCATTGAGCATTGCCGGGTCAAAATTCTCACCCAGCATCTCCACCATGCGTGCCCTCAGCTGTTGGTAGGCGCGCTGATGACGTGCCAGCGAAATTTCCTGGTCATTGACGGTAGCCGCGTAGTTGGCCGCAGTGCTCCGCAGATAGGAGTTGAGTCCAAAGAATGCAAAGGTAACAAACAGGATGCCAAGGATGATCCATCCCACAACACCCATTACTCGTTCTCGTATTGCCAGTAACATGATCGGTCTCTCGGGAATTAGTCATAACAGCGCATTAGGCTATGAGGTGTCAGTGCCTGGTTAACAAAGAAAGGGCACCTGAAAAAGGTGCCCTTCTGTTAGCCAATATGGCGGAGTGGACGGGACTCGAACCCGCGACCCCCGGCGTGACAGGCCGGTATTCTAACCAGCTGAACTACCACTCCTGATCCTTGGTGGGTGCTGAGGGGATCGAACCCCCGACATTCGCCTTGTAAGGGCGACGCTCTCCCAGCTGAGCTAAGCACCCGAAGGCGCGCTAGTTTACGGCATCCTTCAAGGCTTTTCCAGCCTTGAATCCCGGTGTTTTCGATGCCTTGATGTTGATTGTTTCGCC
>JAJDNX010000086.1 GCA_022340485.1 Gammaproteobacteria bacterium
AACTGCCTTGCCAGATTACAGCCCTCGACCTGTCCACACTGATCTTCCTTGCCGCACACCCGGCGGACCAGCTTCTCACAGGGCGAGTAACCCACGATTGGAGCACCTTCCCACTCCTGTATTTCCGGTGGCGGCAATGGCCCAGGTTCCAGAACGGCCTTGTTGGGAACCGCAACACCCCGGTTAATAATCAGGACAGAACCATCCTGCATTCGATGAGCCCCGTCCCACAACGGAGTTGAGACCCCGTCCCGTGTAACCGTGGCGCGGTTGGTATCCGGATCCACACTAACTGCAGCACCATCCTGCAGATGGAAGGTACGCGCCACTGCCAAAGCAGAATATGCCGGCAGCAGCAGGAGTAATAGAATTCTTGCCATTGACTTCATAAGTTCCGTCCTGCCTTCAACATGAACAAGTGTCACTCGAGGGATCGGGAAATGGGGGTAACGCAACCGGGACCCGTCCCTGATCTTTGTCTCGGCGGTAGTTTATCAGGATCTCTGATGAATCTTTTAACCTACCTCATCGCAAAAGGGCGGAAGGAAGGGGCAGCCTGGCTGTGACGCCACCCTGCACGCAGCCGCAAGGCTTTACCTAGTATTTATTCTATATTTCAATAGCATGCAATTCTTTCTTCCTGTATTTTATCGAGCGTCACTGACATGGGAACCCATTAGTGACCTTATCGCCGCAACCAGCAGCTGTCAGGATCCCTAAATTCAGTACTATTTGATCAGGATCATAACCTGGCTTCCAGTCACATCCGATAATCTCCTAGTAATACCATGCAACAACGGACTACCTGCAACAGCCGGAAATACTCAGGTGAATTCAACCCGCACTGTTCGTAACAAGCTGATACCCGTCGTGACAGCACGCCTCGGGCGCCTGCTGGGGGTTGTCATCCTGCTGTTCTCGCTACTGGCGCTCAACTCGGTATACCTGGCCGCGATATCATTGCTTGAACAACTGACTGGTGAAATCCAGCAGAACTATTTTTACCTGCTGATGTTCCTGCTGCACCTGGCGCTGGGACTCTTGCTCATCCTGCCGCTGGTGGTGTTCGCTGTGGCGCACATGCGGCGTGCCTGGCAACGGCCCAATCGCTATGCTGTCCGGGCAGGCATGGGGCTTTTTTTCACGGCACTGGTGTTACTGATTTCCGGCGTTCTGCTAACCCGTTTCAGTTTCTTCGAGATCAATGATCCACAGGTACGGCGCATCGGCTACTGGGTGCACGTCATCAGTCCCATTGTGGTCATCTGGTTGTTTGTGCTGCATCGACTGGCAGGGCCACCCATCCGCTGGAAGAGCGGTTTGCGCTGGTCGCTTGCCACCGTCGGATTTGCTGCCCTCATGATCGGTCTGCAGGCGATCCTGCCAGGCGAAGGCAGCAGCGGGAATCGCATGGCATTCCCTCCCTCCATGGCAATCCTGCAGGGCAGCGATCCCATCCCCCCCGAACACCTCATGACAGACGCCACCTGTGCAAAGTGCCATCCGGACATCGCCAGGACGCACGAGCAGAGCATGCACCGCTTCAGCTCCTTCAATAACCCGGCCTACCGCTTCAGCGTGGAGGAGGCCCGTGATGTCTTGCTGCAACGTGACGGCACGTTGCAGGCATCCCGTTTTTGCGCGGCCTGCCACGACCAGGTACCCCTGTTCAGCGGACAGTTCGATGATCCGGATTACGATAGCGAACAAAACCCGACGGCACAGGCCGGTATCACCTGCATGACCTGCCACGCCATGACCCGGGTAAACGGCGTGCTTGGCAACGGTGATTACACCATTGCCGACCCACCTCGCTACCCCTTTGCCTTCAGCGACTCGAAACTGCTGCGCAGCATCAACGAACAGCTCATCAAGGCAAAGCCGGCGTTCCACAAGAAGACCCTGCTGAAACCCTTCCATCGCTCGGCCGAGTTCTGCTCGGTCTGCCACAAGGTGAGCCTGCCATTCGAGGTTAATCATTACCGCTGGTTACGCGGCCAGGATCACTATGACAGCTTCCTGCAGAGTGGCGTCTCCGGACACCGCGTGGACAGTTTTTACTACCCGGAAAAGGCCGTTTCGCGCTGCAGTGAGTGCCATATGCCATTGAGCCCCTCAGAGGACCCGGCAGCACGCGATTTCAACCACAGTGGCCAGCGCAGCGTGCACAATCACCAGTTTCCGGCAGCCAATACCGGCATTGCCCAGCTGCTGGGTCTGCCTGACTGGGTCATGCAGGCGCAGCAGAAGCGTCTCAGTGACGTCACACGCATCGATATCTTTGCACTCAAGGAAGACGGCCGTATCGATGGCACGCTGCATGCGCCGTTGCGGCCATCCGTGCCGGAACTGGTTCCGGGGAATCGCTACCTGATCGAGATCGTCGTCCGCACTACCGGGGTCGGACACCACCTCACCCAGGGAACGGCAGATTCCAACGAACTGTGGCTCGACGTGAGCGCCACAGCCGGCGGCAAAACCATTGGTCGCAGCGGCAGCCTGGACGCGCAGGGCAACGTTGACCCCTGGTCATACTTCGTCAACGCCTATGTGCTGGACAGGCAGGGCAGGCGCATTGACCGGCGCAACGGTCAGGACATCTTTGTCGCACTCTATGATCACCAGATCCCGCCGGGCGCCGCGACTGTAGTGCATTATCTGCTGGAGATACCGGCAGATGCACAGGGGCCAGTCGCCATCGAGGCACACCTGAACTACCGCAAGTTTGACACCACCTACCTGCGCTACCTGCAGGGCGAACAGTTCAGCGGCAATCAGCTACCGGTCACGGTAATGGCCTCCGACCGGCTGTTGATACCACTACGGGGTCAGCAGCCGGTACTCGATGCGCAGCAAACCCCGGCCATCAAGCCCGGTGAACGCTGGAATGACTACGGTATCGGGTTATTGCGTGAAGGCAACCGTGGCTCCAGCAAGGGCGAACTGCGCCAGGCACAACAGGCCTTTGAACAGGCGGAGGCACTCGGTGAAGACAGTGGCGCCGTGAATCTTGCCCGTGTCTACTTCAAGGAAGGGCAACTGGAGGAGGCCGCGGAGGCACTACGGCGGGCCAGTGAAAAGCAGGTGCCTCCGTGGACGATCGACTGGTACAGCGCACTCATCGACCGTGAGAACGGGCACCTGGAGGCCGCCACGCACAAACTGGAAGCCATTATCAACAACCAGTTCGCAGAGGCACGTCAGCGTGGCTTCGACTTTTCCTACGATGTCAGGGTACCGAACGAGCTGGGCCGCACCCTGTACGAGCGCAGCCGGCAGCTGCGTGGCACACCGCAACGCGAACTGCTGGTGCAGGCACAGGGCTGGTTTGAGAAAACGCTGCAAATAGACCCGGAAAACCTCGCCGCACACTACAACCTCGGCATGATTCATGAACAGCTTGGCAACACCGACAAGGCCAGGCTGCACCAGTCATTGCATGAGAAGTACCGCCCGGATGATCATGCTGTTGAACAGGCTGTCGCCCGTCACCGCCGTGACAACCCGGCTGCCGATCATGCCGCCGAGGCAGTTGCCATTTATGATCTGGGGCGCACAGAATCCCTGCCGGTTCTCACAGCGGCAGAAGCGCTTCCCATGCAGAACCCAATCGAACCCTGACATCAGGACTGCGCTCCACTCCCGCCTCCAGCACACGATCGCCTTGAGAGCATCCGATGACATTCATCCTTTCACCATACCGGCACAGGTCTGTAGAATCCCCGTACAGTTTCAAAACTGAGCGCCATTCATGAGCAATCACCCACGAAAGACTGACAGCACACGGGCAGGCGAAGCCATCATTCGCCGCTGGTTCCTGCGCTCGCTTGCCGTCATCCTTGTCGTCGGCATCATCGGCGCCGCGCTCGGCTGGTACCTGGGCCATGACAGGACAGCCACCGTCACGCTGGAAGAAGCGGTCGTCAGTGGCCCGGTCGAGGAGGAGAGCACACCGTCGCAAACGCCCCCAGCGGTGACATTCAGGGATATCACGACAGCCGCCGGTATCGAGTTTGTCCATACCAACGGCGCCTACGGTGACAAGCTCATGCCAGAGACCATCGGGAGCGGGGTGGCGTTTTTTGATTACGACAATGACGCTGACCAGGACCTTTTGCTGGTGAACTCCACCTGGTTTCCCGGCCATGAACAGGAATCTCGACCGACACTGGCACTTTACCAGAACGATGGTAATGGCCACTTCACGGATGTCACCCGGGAAACCGGACTGGCCATCAACTGCTTTGGCATGGGCGTTGCGGCCGGCGATTTCGACAACGATGGCTGGACGGATCTGTACATCACGGCACTGGGAGACAACTATCTGCTTAAAAACGGGCAGGGACACTTTACCGATGTAACCACAGCTACCGGCACGGCGGGCCAGACCTCCGACTGGAGTACGGCTGCTGCCTTCCTTGATATCGACAACGACGGTGACCTGGACCTGTTTGTCGGTAATTATGTCCAGTGGTCACGAGAGATCGACCTGGAGATCGATTTTCGCCTGACCGGCATAGGGCGTTCCATCGGTGCACCCAATCATTTTTTCGGTACAACCAACCGGCTGTACCGTAATGATGGTGGTGAGCATTTCACTGATGTGTCCGCATCAGCTGGCATCCTGATTACGGACCCCGTCACGCATGCCCCGCTAGGCAAGGCACTGTCTGTGGCCCCGGTAGATTATGACCGCGACGGCCTGCTGGACCTGTTCGTGGCCAATGACACCACCCAGAATTTTCTCTATCACAACCTCGGTGACGGACAATTCGAGGAAATCGGTGCCCTGGAGGGTATTGCCTTCGACCGCAATGGCAAGGCCACCGGTGCCATGGGCATTGATGCCGCGTATTTTCGCAATGACGAGGAGCTCGGCATCGGCATTGGCAACTTCGCCAATGAGATGAGCTCACTGTATGTCACGGCCGGCGGACAGCCGCCGTTTGCTGATGAAGCCATCCTGGAGGGTTTCGGGCCGGCATCACGCCTGGCACTGACCTTCGGACTGTTCTTTTTTGACTATGACCTGGATGGCCGGCTAGACCTGTTCCAGGCAAATGGTCATCTGGAAACAGAGATCAACCTCATGCAGTCCAGCCAGACCTATGCACAGGCCGCGCAGTTGTTCTGGAATTGTGGCTCGGCCTGCCGCAACCGTTTTGTTCCCGTCACCGAGAGCGGTGATTTTGCCAACCCCATGGTTGGCCGCGGTGCCGCCTACGCGGATATCGATGGTGACGGCGACCTGGACG
Organism: Gammaproteobacteria bacterium; assembly: GCA_022340485.1. Lineage (GTDB taxonomy): Bacteria > Pseudomonadota > Gammaproteobacteria > UBA9214 > UBA9214 > UBA9214. Next base: position 5,256 of record JAJDNX010000086.1, read on the forward strand.
TGGTGGTCACCCAGAATGGTCGCCGCGCTGTGCTGTTCCGCAACGAACAGTCACTGGGACACCATTGGCTGCGGGTACGACTGGTGGGAGCGCATGCCAATCAAAACGCCATTGGCGCCGTGGTGGAACTGACGGTCGAGGGCGTTACCCAGCGGCGGATGGTGATGCCGACTCGCAGCTACCTGTCCCAGTCCGAGCTGCCAGTCACCTTTGGACTGGGTACGCGTACCGCAGCGGATGAACTGCACATCACCTGGCCGGATGGTGAGCAGCAAACCGTTCCCGTGCCCGCGGTCGATGTCATGCTGACCATCCAGCAGGGCAGCCATTCATAGGTGTCGCATGTCGTTTGTTTACAGAATGAAACTACTCACCTTCATCGTCTGCCTGCTGTCTGTTGCTACCGCCATTGCCGGCGATGCGGCCTCCGATCCGCCAACAACCCTGGCAGCAGGTCAGTTGCGGGCTATCCAGGAGGTCAGCCTGGATGACCTGGATGCGCAGGCCCGTGACAGTGTCCAGCTGGCACGACGGCAACTCAACGAGGTACTGCAGACACAACCCGTAATGATTGACAAGCTGGCCGCTGCCTATGGCGAGCTGGGCGGACTTTACCAGATCCACGCTGCCTTCCCAGCCGCCGGAGATTGTTACCACAATGCCGTGCAACTGGCACCCGGGGAATTCCGCTGGGCCTACTACGCGGCCTATCTCGCCGAGAAAAATGGGCGTATCCGGCTGGCCCTGGAGCGCTACCGGCAGGCCCAGAAACTAAATTCCGCCTACAAGGCCGTGGCAGTGCGACTGGGAAATATCCTGCTCGAGCTTGATGAACTGGAGCAGGCAAAGGCGGCGTATGAACAGGTCGTGAACGAAACCGGACTGGAAGCCGCATCTCTGTATGGGCTAGGCCAGATAGCCCTGCTGCAGCGCGATTATGACACGGCCATTGACGCCTTTACCCGTGCCCTGGAGTACGATCCCGCCGCATCCCGCATCCATTACCCGCTGGCACAGGCGCTGCGGGCCACACAACGCAATGAGGAGGCAAAGGCACAACTGGCACTCCGCGGTGACCAGCCGCCTTCCTTCAGAGACCCGCTAATCGAGAACCTTGAAGCACAGAAGACCGGCTCACGCTACCACTTCCTGCAGGCCATGAAGGCCACCAAGCAGCAGGACTATAAGGCTGCCAGCGAGGCCTTTGCAGAGGGGTTGTCCGGCGAGCCGGACAATGCACTGGCGCGCATCAGTTATGCACGCACACTGTACTTGATCGGTGATAAGACCGCCGCCCGGCAAGCACTGGAGGCGGCACTTGCCATACAGCCAGACAACTCGCTCGCCCTGTTCCTGCTGGGTGTACTGACGGAAGAGCAGGGTGATGCCGAGAAGGCCGCCGATTATTACCGTCTTGCGATTCAACACTCACCCGAGCATACCGGTGCGCATCAGTTCCTGGCCGATCAGTATTATCGTCAGGGCAACTACACCGCCGCTGCAGAACACTATGCCAGCAGCATCCAGGGGGAACCGAGCAATCTCGCGGCCACCATCCCCTACATCGGCACGCTGCTGCTAAGCGATGCGCCTGGCCCAACCTTGATGGCCGGACTGGATACCGCCATCAAGCGTTTTCCCGAATACCCCGGTTTCAGGTCCCTGCAGATCCTGCTGCTGGCAGGCAGCCGCAATCCAGAGATCCAGGATCCGGAAATGGCACTGAAATATGCCCAGCAACTGAACGAGCAGTATCGCATACCACCGCATCAGGAATTGCTGGCGCTGGCCTGTGCAGCTTCTGGAGATTACCCACAGGCGATAGCCATCCAGGAAGAGTTGCTGTCCTATGCGCGCCGCGCCATGCCCCTAGAGACCGAGCGTGTGGCAGGGACACTGGCATACTACCAGGATGAAACACTGCCCCCGCTGGATGAGCTGATCAACTACTCGACCTTGCAACCCCAGGGATTCGATGCCACCACCGTGTTTCGCGACTACCCCGCAGCCAGGCCGTATTGAAGCATTGCCACACAAGCCACGCCGGGGCCCGCCTCTCGACCGGTAGCGGATTCAGCTTCTGGCTTGCGCGCCATGAGGGATCTGCCACCCTGCAGGCAAAAAAAAGGGCGCACCACCAGGGTGCGCCCCTTGCACTGCTGGGCTACCGGTTCAGCACTCAGGATATTGACTAAACCGGTCGTCGTTGCAGTTTATTTTGCCGGCGTTGTGGCGGGTGCTGTGGGTGCGGCCGGTGCGGCCGGTGCATAGCCATAACCGTAGTAACCGGGATAACCACCATAGCCATAATAGCCAGGATAGCCGCCCCAGCCATAGCCAGGATAGCCGCCCCAGCCATAGCCAGGATAGCCGCCCCAGCCATAACCGGGATAACCGCCCCAGCCGTAGCCGGGATAACCACCATAGCCCCAGGGGCCGCCATAACCCCAGGGACCATAGTAATCATCATAATAATCATTACCCCACCACGCACTTGCTGTACTGGCGGCCAGGGCTGCAGTACCGGCAACGGTGGCTACGGCAATAAGCTTGGTCAATTTGTTCATGCTCTTTCCTCCAAACACAATGAATACTCATAATTACCGTTGCCGGCGCAAAGGCCAGCTAACGTCTGTCAAATTATAGGCAAAACTGCCGGCACTCTCCTACCCACTGGGGGATATCTGCAGGGCATTCGGGCATCTATTTTCAGGTTATTTGATATAGATCAAACCTTGGTTCGAGAGCAAATCGCCATCAGGCACCATTACACAGTGTCCGCAGACGCGGCATCCCGGGTTCCACCTCCAGGAACGAGGGCAACGACGCCGACGGATCGTGCATCCAGGCAACCATATCCTGCAAAACCACGACTGCCTGCAGATCCCTTGTCAGCATGTGATAACCATCTGGGTAGAGCACCATGCGCCACCCGGCGGCAGTTTTCGGGTCAGGCAGCCTTTTCATCATTTCGCACATCGAGTAGGACGGTATGATCTCATCCTTCTCTCCATAGAGGATCAGAGCCGGCAGCGTCAGCTGCCGGCTCGGATGCAGCGCGGATTCCATGAGGTTGGTGAGCCCGTAAATGGTGTCGATACGCGTCGCCTTGATCACCAGCGGATCCCGACTCAACGCGCGCAGCATTTCTGTATTATCCGACGGGGTGAAGTCGAGTCCGTCACCGGTGAGGGTCATCGCGGGGGTTGTGTGTGCCGCGAGTGCGAGTGTCAGGCGCTGCCACACAGGCATGGTTTGCCAGCCCCACACCGCAGGTGCCACCAGGATGATGCCACTGAGACAGGTAGTATCCGCATCATCAATCAGGTCCATGGCAACGGCACCGCCCATGCTTTCACCGAGCAGGTACAGGGGGAGACCGGGATAGTGTTCACACAGCAGCTGTACCATGCTGCGGGCATCCGCTTGCAGCACATCGGAACCTGGCCAGATACCACGCTGGGCAGTTTCACCAAAGCCGCGCTGATCATAGGCGTACGTCATGATCTGGTTCGCGGCCAGAAATTCTGCCGGGGCAGAGAAGGCCGCGCGGTAATCGTTAAAGCCATGCAGGCCGAGCACCATTGCCTGCGGTTCCCCGGGCGGGCGCCAGACGTTCAGTGGCAGACGATAGCCATCCGCCATGATGGCATACGCTGGAGTCAGCACCGGGACCTGTGTACTATCTGAGGCCTTCTGTATCCTGGGAGTGACACACGCCAGCAGGCAAAACAACATCAACAGGTATAGCAAGGCACGCATCGAAGAAAGCTACCGAATCAGGACTGCATTCATCTAGAGGAGAGACACCATGTCAAACGAAGGTTACCACGAACCGATTACCGAGCTATCGGATGAAACGCGCGACATGCACCGCGCCATCATCTCGCTGATGGAGGAACTTGAGGCAATCGATTGGTACAACCAGCGTGTTGATGCCTGCAAGGATAAAGATTTAAAAGCCATACTTGCGCATAACCGGGACGAGGAGAAAGAACACGCGGCAATGGTGCTCGAGTGGATCCGACGCCAGGACCCGGCCTTTGACAAGGAACTCAAGGATTACCTGTTCACCGAAAAGGAGATCGCACACGGTTGACGCACATGCGCGTGCAATACCACCGCATGCCTACAATACATTAAATTCAATTGCTTGCGATATTTTCCTTAGAACCAGATTGAGATAAAAAGCTGCGCCACACTGGCACCAAACTTGTAAAGAGGTTCCTCGCCGGGTGGTGCACTGGTGTCGCGCAGATCGCGGAAATTCTTGTAGTTGAACCAGATGTAATCGTAGCTAAGGTTGATACTGCCTCGGTCAATCCAGTACCAACCATCGCCTACAACATCGTAGCTCACAACAAACCCGAGGGTGTTGTTGTGAAACGTGCTGAGTTCCTTGTCGCGTGAAACGAAGTTCTGTGAATCTTTGCGCGGAAACAGGTCGCTATAGAAATCAGCCGAGTTTTGCGTGTAATACCGGTAATGCCCTTCGAGTAACCAGCCACGGCTCAACGGATGTATGTAGGCAAGCTTGGCATTATGCGCGCGGATGCCCCAGGTGTCGGTGAAATACCGGTACTCTGCATAGGTTGAGGCACGATAGGGAAGGTAATACAGGCCGCGTACGGCCACTGCGTTGCTGGTTCTCGTATTCGGGTAGACCTCTGGCTCATAACTGTAGCCAAGAGAATTCGAGGGGTCCAGGTAGCGAGCCGACCGGTATGGATTGTTCAGATAGCCCTCATCGGTGATTGCTTCATAGTTGGCCTCCAGAATCATTTTCTTGCTGATCACCTGTGTAAGCCCGAGCGTATAATTCTGCCGGTCCACATTTTCCGAAAAATCGGGATCGTTAACCTTGCTGACGGTATCCCAGCCACGTGCATAACCCATGGTCACGGTGGTCATGTTGTCGAACATATCCATGCTGATACCGAAACTGGCGGTACTGGCCTGGTAATCATTCTCATCGCTGTAGGTATAGAACGCACTCATGTTCGAATTACCATGAATATAGTCTGCGCCAAGCGAGTATTCGGTGCGCTTTTCGGTGTAGGGACTGGCCGTGGTAACAACGTCGATGGAGGCGCTGCTGATGGAATCCACGTAGTAGTTACCAGTGAGCGCAACATTCTGGCCGACGTTTTTCAATACCAGCAGCGACGGCCCGGTGATTTCGACACCGCCACCATCATAGGAGTGATACAAGGCATCGGCACGGTCATCCGGTAACACGCCGGCCACAGTTGGCAGGCCGCTGCACAAGAGACACAGTCCCGCGACAGTAGACTTGTGCATATTAATTACAGCCACAGCCCCCACCAGTAGCGCCTTCTGCCCCGCGTGCGCCTTCACGCGCCTGGTAGACATGAGTAAGGTAGGCAGACGATACCGGGTTACGTTCAAAACGCATGATTTCATCCGCCAGATATTCACGTTCATAGGGTTTGACCCAGGGCTCGACGGTTGTACTGCACGCCGGCAACCACAACACACCAAGCAAGAGCATTACGGGGTTTTTAATGTTCACTAGCGTCATTCCCTGATCAGATCACGAACCTGTTGCTGGTAGACGTTTTCAAGCCCCGGTTTATAGCCCTTGTGCAAGTAGCGCATATTGCCGTCACGATCAACCAGCACAGTACTGGGCATTGCAACCACGTTGTATTGCTTGCTGACGACGCTGTCACTGTCAAATACCACCGGGAAACTGACTGGCTGTTCCTGTAACAGTTTTCGCGCCTTGCGAGAATCTGCCTCGACATTGACACCGAGCACGGTAAAACCCAGTGCACGGTACTTGTCATGCAGTTCACTGAGTAACGGCATTTCCTGCCGGCAAGGACCACACCACGACGCCCAGAAATTGATCAGCACGACTTCACCGCTGTATTCACTGAGCCTGAGGTTTTCACCCGTGTTGCTCTTCAGCGTAAAGTCCGGCGCGCTTGACTGATTCAGACCGGCAGATACTGCCGAGGTCGCCATGATGACTGCCGTGGTTATTGCCAGCCATGATTTCATACGGTTGATAAGCCTGTTTCCCATGATCGACTCCACGTTAAAAAAAGAAACTGACGCTGGCAGTCGCTTCCAGATTGTTTGTTGTTTTATTGCTGCCAAGAAGATCGGATTTAAAAATGTAATCGCGGAAGTCAAGGTGAAGTGCCACCCAGTCATTCACCAGAAACCGGTAGCCGGCGCCGGCGTTGACAGTGAAATGACTGTCGTTTGCAAATTCTGTATTACCAACACCGGCGACCAGGTACAGGGCACTGTTAAATGCATGACCTTTACCAATAAATGCTTCTCCCGGGAGTATGTTGTACCCCAGCGAGAGGTTGTAGTAAGTCAGCTTGCGCTGGCTGTCTGTAAGCACCTGGGCTCCACCGCTGAGCGTCTCGTAGCTGGTATCGCCTGCCTTGGTACGACCGATGGCGGCCTCGGCAAAGAAATCCTCGGTAATGTGATAGGCACCACGTGCGCCAAAAACCACGTTACTGCCAAAGTCCTCGATACTCATAACACCAACGAAGGCGCCAACCTCGAAGTCTTCACTGTCGATATCCGATTCGGAAATCGTGCGCCGCTCGAGGTCCGGGCTGATGACCGGGGTAGTCTCGTTATAACCTTCATCCTCGACGTGCAACCAGGAACAACCCGGCAACAGGGTCATGAAGGCTAATGCGCCCATTGACCTCAGAAGAAAAATGCGAAGCCTGCTTTCCATTCGTTGATCTCCTGATTGTCGTTCGTATCTTGAAAAATGACGCTGTACTTGTACTCGGCACGCAGCAGGAAGCGACGCGTTAGATAGCAGCGAAGCCCGGCGCCGACACTGGCAAGCTGCTCGGTGCGATCCGACTCATCGACCAGCGTTACGTTTGGATCGGTATAGATGAGTCCGCTGCCGAGTAAAAAAAACGGCGCGATTCGCCACTCCGGAAATGGTTGCGCAAGCAGACTGATACTGCCCGTGATGGCATCGGAGTAATTGCCGAATACCTGCGAAATGGACAGTTCCGCCGATAAATTGGCCGTCATGGCATAATCTGCATAAGCGGTAACCACATCCCCCCCTTTAAAGTCTCCTGCCAGTACGCCGGCTTCCCAGCGACGCTTCGAATAATCTCCAAAATTCGCTTCCGCGAAGCGCGTCTGCTCACCTTCCGGTGTCAGCGTCAGCTGCATTTCTGCACGCTTTACCCAGCCTTCCTTGCCCTTCTCGGTGCGCACCATGAACCAGTCAGTACGACGTTTGAGCACACTGATGGCCTTGCCCCTATCGATCACGTAAAACACCGGGTAGGCGCGGCCAGGACCGGTATGCAGTTCGAGGTACGGCTCGGCGATCACGACCTCAAGGGCCTGTTCATCAGCCAGTACCTGCCTGTCCAGCAAGCCCTGCAGCAACAACAAGGCAAGCATGAGCAAACTAAACCGAAAACGCTCACAAGCACCGCCGCACGCGTGCATGGAGTCGCTGTCAGTTGACCGGAACTGCGAAGGGATCGTTGTAATACTGTGCACCGATATCCAGCCATTCTGATATAAGCCTCAGCTCGGCGGCGTCGAGGCGGCCCTCGTGACTGCCGCCACTGTCAAAGGGAGCAAAAAAGCGTGAGCTTGCCCGGGCACCGGCCGTTGACATGGGCGGGGCCACCGCAACACGCACCTCTGTCGGCAGCCCCGTATCCGGATCAATCGGACCGGGTACCAGGATATCCTGCAGACCGTCAGCGCCCAGCTCCTCGGCAAAGTCACCAAACAGTAGTTCACGATAGGCGCGAAAATGCGCCACCTGCTCATCCGACACGCCATCGGACAGATCCAGCTGCGCATCCGGCACACTGGCCATGTCGGCTGCGTCGGTGCGGCTATGGCAGTTGCTGCAGGTATTCGCACCGCGGTTACGCTGCCACAACGGGTGGATGTGTTGCTCGTAATTGATCACGGTTCTGCAAAGACGATCCCAGTCACCCTGGCAGGCCGGCGTCGCCGGTGTGGGTGTCATGAGGTCCGCATACAGCAGGCCGGATGAGGCATCTTTCGAACGACCGGCGCTTGCTTCATCTGTCCAGACATCGTCATACACCAGGTCCGTCGATGGCAGCAGCGCCCGTTCATCATGCCGCGTCAGCGTTTCTGCCATGGTCTCTCCATAAACCGCTGTCAGGGCAGGTTCCGTATTCGGAAAGGCCATGCCGGTTGCGACGGCACCGGCATACACGGACTGTGGCCCCCGAGGATGGCCGTGTGGACTGCCGCTGGCATGGTTATGGCAGCCTGTGCAATGGAGCGTTTCTCCGGCACGCACCTGTAACCAGTTCTGATGCCGTGCACCCATGCGACGACCATCCCGATCGACCACACTGATCGCCAATGGTACGTTGGCCGGCACCTTGACACGCACAGATCCATCCGGCTGCACCGGCGTGTAGCCGATGATCTCGCGCATCAGTTGCTGGCTGCTGCGACCGAAGGCGGTAAAAGGTACGCTGGTAACCTCGTTATCCGGCATCGCGACCGCCTTGACAATGCGCAGGAAGCGGGCAGGGCGATTGTCGGCGGTGAACTGTGCCGGGTCCGCCAGCGATGCGATGTCCGGTACGGCGGTATCTACACCATCGATGTCGTAGACACTGCGTATATCGAGCACACCGACACCTTCGTCTGCCCATTGCTGATCAAGTTCGATACCGGGCTGTTTATCAAAAATGATCGCAGGCAGCGGGCGCGGCGCCGTTGCCACCACATCGGTGTAAGTCACGCCTTCTTCGGGGACAACCACCGGCAACTGGGTGTCTGTGGTCCGGTCATAGAGGAAAATGCCATAGAGGGGGTCGGCCTCGAGCACATCCGGGCCCGCAAGCCGCTCGGCGGTACAGGGCATAATGATGCCATCCTCCAGCAGCCGGCATTCACTCCAGCTGACCAACAGGCGGTTGCTGCCGTCCTGCAGTGGCCACGCGGCACGGAAACGCCCACCAGGCGATATGCTATTGTCAGTACGCACATCATTGACCAGCAGTGGCGACTGCGCAGGACCGGACAGCATCCCCCGGTTTTCCGCCGTGGCCTCTGTGTTATCGATATAGTTTTCACTATCCAGCGCGATCAAATCACCGCCACGGTATGTCCCTGTAAAGGGCAGCAATACGCTGAGCAGCCTGCCATCGTGCAGCTCGCGCGGTTGCAGGAAATGCACATTACTGGCATTGGTACCGGTATCATGACTGTGCGCACCATACAGCAACTGCAAACCGGTTCCATCCGGATACATCTTGTAAAGGCTGATGGCGTCCCGGCTACCCATATGATCCCAGCGGCTAAACACTACTTCGCCGGATGAAAGCACCATTGGATCAAGGTCGTGACTCTGGTTAAAGGAGACCTGGTGAATGTCACCGCCGTCCGCGTTCATGACATGCAGCACCATGGCATGTTCGTTGCGGTTCTCGTCCAGCGCGGGAAATTGTGGCTTGCCTTCATCCAGCAGTAAGGCACGGGATGTTCGCTGGCGTGACGAGGAAAAGATAATGCGCCCATCCGGCAGGTAGTGAGGCGCCACATCCTGCCCGGCGGCAGCGGTAATGTCCGACGGGATGACACGCCGCAGCACATCACCCTCGATATCGTATTCCCAGATGTCCCACTTTGGCTGGTCGGCCGGATCAAGGCCGGGGATGTCAGGCGCACGCATGGCAAATAGCAGCGTAGCCCCATCATAGGACACCTCCACATCCTTGACGTCGCCCATGCCACCGGTGAAGGACCCGGTGATATTGCGTTGCGGTGCGCTTGGAGATGCCAGGTCGCGGTAATACAGATCAGCACCGGCGTTAAACGACACGACTTCGCGTATATCCGGCTGCGTCAATTCATTATTCGCATCCAGAACCAGTGGTCGACGCACGAAGGAAATGCCGAAATCCTCAACCAGTGGGTCTGGGTCCTGTCCGTCACCAGCCCCACATCCCGACAGGACAACAGACAACGCACAAGCGACGTAGGTGGTAGCGAAGCTTCTGCTGTGTTGTGTCACTGCGTGGATTCGATTCATGCGGTTTCCTGATGCACAACAGTATGGGTGCACATCTGACATTGTTCACTCTTGCTGTTTTCTGCATCAGTAATCACACACAAATTTCAATGTGATGCAGATCCCGCGCGACACATAAACCGTGTCGCAGTTGAACTATAGGGCAGTCAACGAAGGCTGTTCCGCGAACACAATCACAGAAAGCCATGCGTACAAACATCAGGATTGGCAACCATGGAGATAACACAGGTTCAAGACCACTGAGTATCAGGATGGGTTTATGCATTTGTTGAAGCAAGCTGATTACAACGCGACTGCGCTGTTGTGTTTTCAGATAATCATTGTCTGTATCCTGCTGTGCTTCTCATCGATCGCGGGCGCCGATGCACTGGAGCGCCGTCAGGCGAAACGCCTGCATGACAGACTCGCCGGCATTCCACCGGAAGAATCCGTGCTTGATGACATGGAAGCCGCGTTAATGGCCGGTAATGCGATTGATGCCGCATTCATGGTCATGGACAACCAGGCCTTCTATAACATCACCCTGAAGAATTTCGCGGCACCCTGGAGTAATCGGGACAGGACAGCATTTGCACCACTGAATGATTACACGGCTACCGTCATTGGCATGATCCGTGATGACGTGCCATTTAATGAATTGCTGTCAGCCAACCTGCTGTATGTGGGGGACCCTGCACTGGGATTGCCTGCCTATTCAATGACCGACAACAATCATTACCAGGCCCTCGAAGACCAGGGCATCGATCTGAAGACGAACCTGCAAGCCGTCGCACAATCTGCTGTCACCGACCTGCCTGCAAATGCCACCGCGGGCGTCATGACAACACGAGCTGCAGCCGAGGCTTTTTTCATTGCAGGAACCAATCGCGCCATGTTCCGCTTCACCCTGCTGAACCACCTTTGCAATGATCTGGAACAGGTCAAGGACACCAGCCGACCACCGGATCGCATCCGCCAGGATGTATCGCGCAGTCCCGGTGGCGACAGCCGCCTGTTCCTTAACTCCTGTATCGGTTGCCACAGCGGCATGGATCCGATGGCGCAGGCATTTGCCTATTATGATTTCGATGAAAACAGCCAGCGTCTTCAATACACGCCCGGCACGGTGCAGCCGAAATATCACATCAACGCCGACACTTTCAAATACGGCTACATCACGCTGGACGATCACTGGGACAACTACTGGCGTAGTGGACAAAACGCACTGCTGGGCTGGGACAGCAATCTTCCCGGTTCCGGTTCCGGGGCCAAGTCACTGGGAAGAGAACTAGCGAACAGCGAGGCATTCGCCCGCTGCCAGGTCGAGAAGGCCTTCAGGACGGTGTGTCTGCGTGAACCGGGCAATGCCGCAGACCGTTCCCAGGTAGATTCGACGACCGTCAGTTTCAAGGAGAACAACTACAACATGAAGACCGCATTTGCAGAAGTCGCTGTTTATTGCATGGGCGAGTAACGAATGAAACACACAATCATCATGCTCATGCACCACGTCCTGTTCCGCTACGGGATTATGTTGTTTGCAGGCACCCTGCTTTCCGCCTGTGGTGGAGAAAGCACGGTCGAAAATCCGGTTACCGCAACGACCACGCGCTCGAGCTATACCGGACCCGCTGCAGCGACGGCCGATGTACAGGCCTTCAGGCTGAATGTCTGGGAAAACCTCAATAAACAGAATCGTTGCGGTGCCTGCCATGGTACTGGTGGACAAACACCCACCTTCGTTCGCATGGATGATGTTAACCTTGCCTATGCACAGGCCAACAGCATCGTCGATCTTGCCAATCCAGCCAGTTCGCGAATGGTAACCAAGGTGGCAGGGGGGCATAACTGCTGGCTCGACAGTGACAGTGCCTGTGGCGATGTCATCACGGCCTATATCATCGCTTGGGCAGGCGGCGTTACTGGCGGCGGCAATGTCATCGAACTCGAGGCACCGCCACTGCGGGATCCCGGAGACAGCAAGAGTTTCCCTGTCGACTCAAACCTGTTCGCAACCACTGTACATCCCCTGTTGACCGAGCATTGTGCTGCCTGCCACGTGGACTCGTCTGCCAACGCTCAGTCCCCCTTCTTTGCTGACAGTGAACCGGATACGGCCTACGAGGCGGCAAAACCGAAGATCGATCTGGATAACCCGGCAAACTCACGCTTTGTGCTGCGCCTGCGGGAAGAATTTCACAACTGCTGGACGGCTGACTGCTTGAGTGATGCTGACACCATGCAGTCTGCCATTGCCACTTTCGCCGGGCAGATCCCGGTGACACAAATCGATCCGCTGCTGGTTACCAGCAAGGCGTTGTCCCTGCCTGACGGTATCGTTGCCAGTGGTGGCAGTCGCCATGAAACAAATGTCATTGCGCTGTACCAGTTCAAGACCGGGCAGGGAAACACCGCGTTCGACACCAGTGGTGTGGAACCGGCCATGCACCTGACATTCAGCGGCAACACCGCCTGGGTAGGCGGCTGGGGCATTGATATCAACAACGGCAAGGCGCAGGCCTCGACGAGCAGCAGTCGCAAGCTGCATGATTTGATAACCGCCACCGGTGAATACACCATCGAAGCCTGGGTGGTGCCGGCCAACGTCACCCAGGAAGGACCGGCACGCATCATCAGCTACTCTGCCGGGACCAGTGCGCGAAACTTTACTCTCGGACAAACGCAATACAATTACGATTTTCTGCAGCGCAGTACCGGCACGGATCCTAACGGCAATCCCGCGCTGTCAACCGCTGATGCCGATGAAGACCTGCAGGCAACGCAGCAGTATGTCGTGGCAACCTATGATCCGGTCAATGGCCGGCGCATTTACGTCAATGGTGTCTTTACCGGTGACAGTGACCCGGTTAGCGGCGGCAGCCTCGTTGACTGGGATGACAGTTTTGCCTTCGTGCTGGGCAACGAGGTCTCCGGTGACCGCCAGTGGCAGGGCCGTTTGCGTCTCGTCGCCATCCATAACCGCGCCCTCACGCCGGCGCAGATCCTGCAGAACTTCGAGGCCGGCGTCGGCGAGAAATTTTTTCTGCTGTTCAACGTCAGTGATCACAGCGGCATCGCGGATTCCTATGTGATGCTCGAGGTCAGCCAGTTCGACAATTACAGCTACCTGTTCAATGCCCCGCAGTTCATTATCCTGGACCCCGACGCAACGCCAGGGACAATCCCCGTGGCGGGCATGCGAATCGGCATTAATGGCAAGGAGGCGAGCATCGGCCAGGCCTACCAGAACCTGGATACCACCCTCGACAGTGCGCTATATCAACCTGGTATCGGTCAGAAACTATCAGCACTGGGCACCGTAATACCACTGGAAAAAGGGCCAGAATCTGACGAGTTTTTCCTTACCTTTGAGGTATTTGGCAACAATACCCATATTGTGCTCGAATCACAGCCGCTGCAACCCGGTACACCGCCCGACCTGCCGGAGGCCGCCGATGTCGGCCTGCGTACCTTCGACGAGATCAATGCGAGCATGGCGGCGATTACCCAAGTTAGTCCTCAACAAGCGGATGTAGCCGCCGTATTCGACACCGTCAGGCAACAACTGCCGACGGTTGAGAATATCGAGGGCTTCCTTTCGGCGCACCAGATGGCCGTCTCGCAACTGGCCATCGAGTACTGCAACGCACTGGTTGATGACCACGGCAAGGTGCTGCGCAGCGACTATTTTCCGCAGTTCGATTTCGACGTGACGGCTGACAACGCTTTCAACAGCGCTGCCCAGCGTGACCAGGTCATCCTGCCACTGCTGGAGCGGGTCATGAATACCGGCTTGACGACGCAGCCCGACCCGGCACTGGTGATCAGTGAACTCGATGACCTGATACTGATCCTGACAGATTGCGCCAACGGTCCTTCGCCGAGCTGCGCCACGGCAACACGTACACGGGAAGTCGTCAAGGCGACCTGTGCCACCCTGCTTGGCAGTGCCGCCGTGCTGATTCAATAGGAAATACCAGGAGCCCCCGCATGGTCAGAAAAACCAGCCACCGCCGACTGAATGAAGCCCTGCGACTGAATGATCATGGTCGCCCGATCAGCCGGCGCGACTTTCTGGGGCAGGGCCTGCTTACCGGTCTTGGCCTGGTTACCGCGCCAACGCTGTTCGGCCTGTTCGCCAACCCGCGCAGTGCCGCCGCCGCCTTATCCCCGGACCTGGAGACACTGAAGAGCAGTTGCGGCATCAAATCCCTTGGCGCCGGGAAAATCCCGTTTATCTGTTTTGATCTCGCCGGTGGCGCGAATATCGCGGGATCCAATGTGCTGGTCGGTAAACAGGGCGGGCAACTGGATTCACTCAGTACCGCCGGCTACAGCAAACTGGGACTCCCGGGGGACATGACACCGGACTCGATCAATCCATTGACCGGCACCAGCTTCATCAACATGGACTATGGGCTCGGCTTCCATGCCAGCAGTGCCATGCTGCGTGGCATCCAGGAAAAGGCGCCGGGTCGCAGTGCTGAAATCAATGGCGCCGTTATCCCGGCGCGCTCTGATAACGATACCGCCAACAACCCTCACAACCCCGTATACGGCATAGCACGCGCCGGAGCAGACGGTAGCCTGCTGACATTGATCGGTTCAAGCAGCTCCGACTCCGGCGGCAACTCTATGGCACCGGCGAGGCTCTTTGACCCGTCCATCCGCCCCACCAAGGTGGACCGGCCGTCGGATGTGACTGGCATGGTAGATACCGGCCAGTTAATCGGGGTACTTAGCCAGGAGGACGCAGTGGCCGTGATGGAGTCTATTGAACGCATCAGCCGCATGAAACTCGACCAGGTAGACACCCGGGTTACTGCAGACGCAGTCATCAAGGACCTGGTGCAATGTGGCTATGTGAAGGCAGCGGATATTGCCGACCGCTTCGGCGATCCGACCACGCTCGACCCGGCACTCGATCCTGACATCGTGGGACCCGGCGGGATTTTTGGCCTAAACGAATTCAACGACGACAGAGAGTTTCGCAAAACCGCCTCCGTTATGAAAATGGTCATCAACGGTTTCGCCGGCGCTGGAACCATCACCCTGGGTGGTTATGACTATCATACCGGCGATCGCGCCACTGGTGAATTACGTGACCTGCGCGCCGGTCGCTGCATCGGCGCCTGCCTGGAGTATGCGGCACGCGCCAACAATGGCAGTGGTGTACCCTTGATGATCTACGTATTCAGTGATGGATCTGTCGCCAGCAACGGTACGACCGATGACACCCCGGATGGTGGAGGGAAGGGTGTATGGACAGGTGATAATTCTTCGACAGCTGCCTCCTTCTTTCTGATCTACAATCCCGGGGCGAGACCACAGTTAATTGGTGCAGACATGTTTGAACAGGCCCTGCATCAGCAACTGGGCCATTTCCGCAGTGACGGCTCTGTCGAGACCAATGCTACGCCGGCCGCCAACCAGGTCAACCTGCTGGTCGAGACCGTGATACTGAACTACATGGCGCTGCACGGCGAGCAGGGCAACTTTTCCAGCCTGTTTCCAAACCACGGCCTTGGCAATGCCGCACTCATGGACCGGCTGACAGCCTTCAATCCCATTGTTGCCGGAACGATATAAGGTCATGGCTCGACTGCACACCATTATGTTTCTCGGTCATGGCTCGATGAGTCAGCGGACATGTTGCAGCGGTTTAGTTGCCCTGTCTCTGCTGCTGCTGTGGCCGCTCAACACCCTGGCCGAGTGGTACCAGCAAGAAGCCGCCATCATGGGTACGTCCATCAACGTCGAACTCTGGCACGACGATGCGGAACAGGGCAGAGCGCTGACGCAATCGGTCATGGACGAAATGCAGCGTATCGATGATCTGATGAGCACCTACAAGCCCACGAGTGAACTGTCCTACATCAATGCCCACGCCGCCGATGGTCCGGTTGCTGTCAGTACGGAACTCCTTTCGCTGATCATCCGGGCGCTAGACTACTCGGTTATTACTGACGGTGCTTTTGATATCACCTATGCCAGTGCCGGGCAGTACTATGACTACCGCAAGGGGAAAAAACCCACTGACTTGCAGCTTGAAGAGGCATTGCCGGCCATCAATTACCGTCACGTGAAGATTGATCCGCAAAGGTCCACCATTGAATTCCTGCAGGATGGGGTGCGGATCGACCTCGGCGGCATTGCAAAGGGCTATGCCGTCGATCGCAGCATGGAGATCCTGCGGCTTGCCGGCGTGGAGAATGCCATCGTCAGTGCCGGTGGTGACTCGCGCGTCATCGGCAAACACCTGGACAGGCCATGGAATGTCGGCATCCGCAATCCACGCGACAGGCACAGCATCGTTTCCATGATTCCGCTGGAGAATGCGGCAATTTCAACATCCGGTGATTATGAGCGGTATTTTGAAGAGGACGGTATCCGCTATCATCACATCCTCAATCCAGGCACCGGAAAATCACCACACGAAGTCTACAGTTCCAGCATTATCGGGTCGGTCGCCACCGATACGGACGCCCTGTCCACCAGCGTGTTTGTCCTCGGTGTACAGCGTGGTCTGCAGCTGATCAATACTCTTCCCGATACCGAGGCCGTCATTATCGATAACCAGGGTCAGATGCATTACTCTGCCGGTCTCGCAAGAATTCAGTAGCAACATTCATATATAACCCCTGGGAGCAGCGTTCCCGGGGCGATTCAGTAATATCCGATCGATCGCGGCGCAGACACCGCACCCACAAGACAACCTTCACGCAGGCGTTGCGCTTCCACGCCAGAAACTGTGACCATCCGCGCATCACCCTGAGGCGTAATCCTGCACACTCATTTCTGGTTGTCTGCTGGCAGCCATCGCTATGGTTACGGAGACCGCCTGTCATGCCCCTAAAATGCCACTTATCATTGCCACTCCGTTACGGCGTATTGCTGCTGGTGCTCTGCAGCACGAGCGCCAGCGCAGAACCGGTAACACCCGCTGCCGGGACGAATGCAAGCCTCGATGAGAACATTCAGTCTCTGAAACAGGACGTACTGGCGCTCAACCGGGAGCTATTTATCCTCGAAGAAGAACTGCTGTACCCCGCCAGCACCCAGGTTGCCGTGTTTCTGTCCCTCGATGTCGGCGAGTTTTTTACCCTCGACACGGTGCAACTGAAGATCGACGACAAGGTAGTCAGCAACTATCTCTATACACAACGCGAGACAGAGGCGCTGCAACAGGGCGGAGTACAACGACTTTACGTGGGCAATATGAAGACCGGTGAACACGAGCTAGTCGCCATCTTTACAGGCAAAGGTCCCAATGGCCGCGATTACCGTCGCGGAGCCAGTCATGTGCTCAACAAGTCGCTGGGAGCCCGCTTCATTGAATTGAAGATCATGGATAACGAAAGCAGCGAGCAGCCTGATTTCAGCATCAAGGAATGGGAATAGGCAGTATGCCGGGGTTCACCCGCTCATGGTTGCTGCTGTGCCTCATCGGAATCACGCGTGCCCTGGCCGCAGCAGACGCACCATCCACATCGGTTAGGGACCTGCAATACGGCGAAGTGCTCTACTATTATTTCCAACAAGACTACTTCAACAGCATCGTGCAGCTGCAAGTCGCCCAACAGCAGCAACGGCTGCCAAACCACGCCACAGAGGCCGAACTGATGCTCGGCGGCCTCGATCTGTCGTATGGCCTGAGGGATGAGGCCAACCGCATCTTCCAGCGCCTGCTCAGTGACGAAACCACCGATGCCAGTACGCGCAACCGTGCCTGGTTCTACCTGGCAAAGATCTCCTGGCAACGCGATGATATGGATACTGCAATGCAGGCAATCGAGCGTGTACAGGGTAACATGACTCCAGCAACCCGCACGGCAGTGATCAACCTGCACAGCCTGCTGTTACTGCAACAAGGCAACAACAAGGCGGCCATAGCACTCCTGGAGGATGCACACAGCGGTAAGCGCTGGTCACCATACCTCGGCTACAACCTCGGTATTGCACTGCTGCGTGACGAGCAACTGAAGCTCGGCGCCAAACAACTGGACAGCATCGGTGACAGCCGTGCCCTTGACGAGGAACTGCGCCTGCTGCGCGACAAGGCCAATCTGGCACTCGGTTACAGCTACCTGCAAAACGGCAAGCCGCAGCTGGCCCGCGAGACACTTGAGCGCGTGCGCCTCGAAGGTCCACTGTCGAACCGTGCATTGCTTGGCGCCGGCTGGGCGGACATCGAAAGCGAAAACTTTGGTGCAGCCCTGGTGCCCTGGTTGGAGTTGAGTCACCGTGACAGCACCGACCCCGCCGTGCAGGAATCCCTTCTCGCCATACCCTATGCGATGACCCGGATGAACCTCCACGGTCGTGCCGTTGCGCAGTACAACGACGGCATTGCGCAGTTGCGCATGGAGCGGCAGAAACTGGGGCAATCCATTGAAGCGATCCAGCAGGGCGACCTGCAGGAGCTCCTGCAGCAACACGACCTCGGTGCCGGCAATGGCTGGCTGCAGCAGTTGCACCTCGATTCCGAGGCCCCGGCGCTGCGCTACCAGCTGGCGCTCATGTCATCGCATAATTTCCAGGAAGCTGTGAAGAATTACCGGGATCTGCTGGTTTTGAAGAAAAATCTATCCACCTGGAAAAGCGACATCAGCGCCTATGACGACATGCTCGCCGCCCGTCAGGCACGCTTTGAGGCGCACCGCCCCGCGGCACGACAGGCGCTGCAGGGCACACGACTGCAGCAACTGCAACAGCGTTATGCGGCACTGTCCGACACGCTTACCCGTATCGAGACAACAGCTAACGCCAGCGAACTCGCGACTCCGGAGGAGACGCGGCAATGGCAACAACTGGAGAGAATCGGCGCACAACTGGCGCAGCTTCCGGATTCCCCCGACACCGCCGACCTGCGTGACAAGCAGCAGCGCCTGCGTGGCATTCTGATCTGGCAATTTCACAACGATTACAAGCCACGCCTGAGACAGGCCAGCAAGCAACTTGCCGAGCTCGGGACCCTGCTCGCCAAGTCCCAACAGGGCATCGACAGCCTGCAGCAGGCCGATCTCGACACACCTGCCGACTTTGGTATGTTCGATCAACGCATTGCTGACAACAAGGCCCACATCGACCAACTGATTGCCCGCACGGACACCAACCTACTGTCACAGGGCAGGCAACTGGAGCAACTGGCGATCCAGGAACTCGAACAGCAGCAGCAGCGCATCGACGCCTATATCATCCAGGCACGCTTCGCCCTGGCGCAGACCTATGACAGTGCGCTGACGTCACCGGCAGGTGAGGGCGGTTCACCATGAGGCGTGGCTGGCCTGCCATCCTGCTGATCACCGCGCTGTGCAGCGCCTGCTCGGTACTGCACAGTAACGATGCACCCACCATCGCAAGCCTTGGCAAGCGGCCGGTCAAGCTTGAGGACACGCCGCTATCCTCCAGTGAAGTGCAGGCCATCTCTGCCTATCGCTCCTTTCTAGACACCGGAGATGACTCGGACGCACGTCCGCAGGCGATGCGTCGCATTGCCGACCTGAGCCTGGAAAAGGAGGAACTGCCGCAAGCCGTGCAGGCGGATCCGACCACTGGAGTGCTGCAACACACGCAGGCACGCGAGTCTATCGACCTGTACCGCAATGTACTGTCACTCTACCCGGACCGCGCGGATAACGACTCGGTACTCTATCAGCTGGCTCGCGCCTATGAACTGGACGGGCAGCCACAAGCATCGCTCGATACCCTGGCAGACCTCGTACAACAGTACCCGCAGAGCAGCTATATAGTGGAAGCGCAATTCCGTCGTGGTGAAATCCTCTTCGAACAACGCGACTACCAAGGCGCAGAACAGGCCTACCATGCCGTGATCAGCAGCAATGCGAACAATCCATTCTACCGGCAGTCACTCTACAAGCGCGGCTGGTGTTACTTCAAACTTTCAATGCCGGAGGAATCACTGGATGCCTTCATGGCACTGCTCGATCTGGCGCTGCTGGATGACGCGGCGCACAGCATGCAACTCGATCACCTGAGCCGCGCCGATCGTGAGCTGGTCGAAGATACCCTGCGCGTTGTCAGCCTGAATTTTTCCTACGGGGAGGGCGCCGATGGCGTGGCCCTGTATTTCGGCCGCCACGGTACACGCCATTACGAATACATCATCTATGACAATCTCGGTCGGCTGTACCTGCAGAAGGAACGCTATAACGACGCCGCGCAAACCTTCCAGGCCTTTGTGACGCAAAACCCCGTGCACCGCCTAGCACCCGGCTTTCAGATGCGTGTCATCGAAACCTACCAGCAGGGCAACTTCCCGACACTGGTGCTGGAAAGCAAAAAGGCACTGGTCGATCAATACAACCTGCAAAGCGAGTACTGGCAACATTACTCGCCGCAGGACAACCCGCAGGTGCTGGAGTATCTGAAGCTTGCCGTGACCGACCTGTCCCGCCACTACCATGCGCTGGCACAGAAGGAAAAAAAGCCGCAGGACTACCAGCAGGCGGCACACTGGTACCGGGTGTACCTGGGTTCCTTCAGAGAGGATGCGGCCGCTGCACAAATGAACTTCCTGCTGGCGGAACTGTTATTCGAATCTGGTGATTACCAGCAGGCCGCGCGGGAATATGAAATCACCGCCTACGATTATGCCGATCACGAAAACGCGGCCGCAGCCGGTTATGCGGCCGTACTGGCCTACGACAAACACGAACAGCACCTGACAGGCAGTACACGACAAGCATGGCACCTGCAGTCCATCGAACACGCCATCCGTTTCGCCAGCACCTTTCCGCAACACCCGCAGGCCATGGCCGTCCTGACCCACAGTAGTGAACAACTGCTGGCCAGTGGCGACCTGGCACGGGCGATACAGGTGGCACAATCCGTTATCAACAGCGAACAGGCCAGCGCCACCCAGCAGCGGGTTGCCTGGACGGTGCAGGCACACGCGTACTTCGAGCAGCAGGACTACCTGCAGGCGGAAGCGGCCTACCAGCAGGTACGCCAGCGCATGTCAAGGGACGACAAGGAATATAACAATATAAACGAAAGGCTTGCCGCGTCTATCTACAAACAGGGAGAGGCAGCGCAGGCCGCAGGCGAGACCGCGACCGCCGTTGCCCATTTCCAGCGGGTAGGAACGACCACGCCCACAGCCACCATTGTGGCGACCGCCGAGTACGACTCCGCCGCCGGCTTGTTGTCACTGCAGCAATGGTTACAGGCCGCCGCGGTGCTGGAGCGTTTTCGCAACAACTACCCGGATGATCCGCGCCAGAACGAGGTGACGCGACGCCTTGCCATGGCCTACCTGGCCGAGCAACAGCCACTACAGGCTGCCCGGGAGTTCGAGCGTATCGGCAATAGCCATGGGGACCTGGCGCTGCGGCGCGAGGCACTCTGGCAAGCAGCGGAACTCTATGCCAGCGCAGATCAGTCAAACGCAGCCGTCAAGGTATACCAGCAATACATCCGGCAGTTCCCGCAACCCATTGAACAGGCCATCGAGGCACGGCAGCGTATCGCCACTCACTATGCCGCCATCGATAACGTTACCGAGCAACAGCACTGGTTGACGGAGATCATCAAGGCGGACCGGCAGGCAGGTGCGCAACGCAGCGACCGCAGCCGCTACCTGGCCGCCCATGCGCAGCTGGCACTCGCGCACTACGTCCATGAAAACTATCGTCGCGTGCAACTGGTCCTGCCACTGCAGCAGAGTCTTGCCGAGAAGAAGCGCCTGATGGAGTTGGCCATGCAGCAATACGACCAGGCGGCTGCTTATCAGGTCGCCGAAGTCACCACTGCCGCCACCTACCAGACGGCACAGATCTATGCACAACTGGGCGCTGCCTTGCTGGAATCACAGCGACCTGCCAACCTCAGCGGCGAGGCACTGGAACAGTACAACATCCTGCTGGAGGAACAGGCCTATCCGTTTGAAGAGCAGGCCATCACCCTGCACGAAACCAACGCGCAACGCATCGAATCAGGGCTGTATAACACCTGGATAGAAAAGAGCCTACTGCAGCTGGCACAACTGGTACCAGCGCAGTACGCGAAACTGGAGAGAGGGGCACCCTATGTCACTGCGCTGCATTAGCAACCACACGTTGGGGATAAAGAAATGAAAATGAAACAAGCACTGGCACTGTTATTCATAGCCATCTGTCTGCTGCTATTCAATGCCTGCGCCACCCCTCCAGCCCGGCTGGCGACCGCCGTGACACCTGCAGCGGACGTCGAGGCCGACTACCGGCAGGCACTGGAGTTGATGCGGGACGAACACTGGCAGGCCGCGCGCGAACAACTGACACGCATCACCACCGCGCAACCTGCGCTCTCCGGGCCCTGGGTCAATCTCGGTATCACCGAGACCATGCTGGGAAATCACGCCAGCGCCGAATCCGACTTCAAGAAGGCCATCGACACCAACAACCGTAACATCGAGGCCTACAACCAGCTCGGCATGCTCTACCGGCGTCACGGCCGTCTCGACGAGGCACAATTCATCTACGAGGAAGCGCTGCGGCGCGATCCGAACAACAGCAATATCCACTGGAACCTCGCCATCCTCTATGACCGCTACCTGCCGAACCCGCGCCAGGCCCTGCAGCACTACCAGCGCTATCAGCAACTCACGGACACAGACAACCCGCAATTGCAGGCATGGATTATCAAACTGGAAGCAGTCAACCCCGGGGAAAACGTCACGGCAAAGGTAAAACCATGAAACGGAAAACACGCTGCACGTTGCTTCCTGTAATGCTGTTGGTCACGGCCTTGCAAACGCATGCCGAGGACAGCCTGACACTCGACGGCGCCACCATTATCGGTAACCGTGAGCTACCGAAGGCGCTGCACATCGTGCCATGGAAGTCGGCCGAGGCAGGTGACCTGGCCGGCCGTCCCATGAATAGCCTGGTCAACGAGATCCTTGCACCCATAGACCGCGATGTATTCCTCAGGGAACTTGAGTACTACGAAGCAGTTCACGGTATTGAGTAGCTACATCAGTACTCTTTACCCAGTGGGACGCCGCCCCGGTGCACTCGCGGCGAGGACGCCACTACTACAGGAAGTTTTTGTAATGACCGGGATATCCAGTAGCACTCTGTGTAAATAACGAAGCACCAGGTACCTTCAACACACACACGGCAAACAGGAGCACACTATGGACGCCTACACCACCATTGTCGGATTCTTCCAGTCCGGCGGCATATTCATGTACCCGATCGTAGTGATCCTCGCACTGGGCCTTGCCATTGCCATTGAACGCTACATCTATCTCAGCATGGCCAAAACCAGCAATCACCTCATCTGGAAAAAGCTGCAGCCACTGTTGCAGAAGGGCGACTACCTGCAGGTTGCCATGATCACCGAAAAATCCCGCTCCGCCATCAGCCACATTTTCAGTTACGGCCTGAATCGCGCGCGCACATCGCGGCGCCGCGACGATGTCGAGATTGCCATGGAGGAGGGGTTGATGGAGACCGTGCCCAACCTCGAAAAGCGCACCCCCTATCTGGCCACCTTCGCCAACATCGCCACCCTGCTGGGATTGCTGGGGACCATTATCGGACTGATCCAGGCCTTTACCGCGGTCGCCGCCGCCAACCCGGCTGAGAAGGCCGACATGCTATCTGCCAGTATCTCGGTGGCAATGAACACCACGGCCTTCGGCCTGATGGTGGCCATCCCGCTACTGCTGATCTACGCCGTATTGCAGACCAAAACCACGCAGCTGGTCGACAGCCTCGAAATGGCCTCCGTGAAATTTCTCAACCTGTTGACTGAACGGCCCCTCAGCGAGGTCAAGGCCGGATGAGACGCCGCCTGCGACGCCGCGTCGGGCATCACGAGCCGGCCGACATCAACATAACTGCCTTCATGAATCTGATGGTGATACTGGTGCCGTTCCTGCTCATCACGGCGGTGTTCTCGCGCATCACCATCCTGGAACTGAACCTGCCGCGGGCAGGCGACGGCCAGGCGGACAGCACACAGGACCTGCAACTGGAAATCATCGTGCGCGCTGATAGCATCGAAGTAGGGGATCGTAACGGTGGCCTGATCCGGCGCATCCCGGCAAACGCGAACGAACACGACTATAAGCAACTCTCCGAGCTGCTGCAGCAGGTGAAGGCCCGCTTTCCGGAAAAACTCGATGCGCTGCTGTTGCTGGAGGCCGACATTCCCTATGACACCGTGGTGCACGTCATGGACAGCATCCGCGTGGCGCCGGTGGTGCAGGCCGGTGCACTGGTCCTGGGCGAGCTGTTCCCGGAAATCTCCATAGGCGATGCACCCGCTGACAGCAACCGGATTGCCAGCATCAAGGGTACCTGACCATGAGCTACTCACGTCGTGCTAAACGCATGGAGCGCCACCACAAACGCGCTGGCCGCAGCACCGGCATCAACCTGGTGTCGTTGATGGATATCTTCACAATCCTAGTGTTTTTCCTTCTGGTGAACTCCTCCGACGGGGAGGTACTGCCGACGCAAAAGTCCGTGAAACTGCCCGAGTCGGTCGCTGAACAGCAGCCGCGCATGGCGCTGGTCATTATGGTCAACGACACCGACATCCTGATTCACGGTAAGGTCATCACCAGCGTCGCCGCGTTGCTGGATGCAGACAGTGGCGCCGCGGACCGTTTGAAGGCCACACTGCAGTCAGCGTTAGGGGAATCCACCTTGCCGGACACGAACGTCAAAGCCGTGCGCCACGAGGCCACCATCATGGGCGACCGCGACATACCCTACAAAATCCTGAAACAGGTGATGGCGAGCTGCACTGAAGCGGGGATCGCGCACATTTCACTGGCGGTACTGCAAAAGCCGCTGCCGGCGAGCTGAGCCATGGCAGGCTACAGTCATGTGCTCACCATGCCATGGGCGTATAGCGCGGAAAGCGATGACCGCTTCCAGCATATCCTGCGGATCAACTTGCTGTTGTGTCTGCTGTTCGGTGCAGTCGTGCCAATGCTGCCGTTGCCCGAGGCAACCACATCCGTCATCGACGAGCCACCACGCCTCGCCACCCTGATCCTGGAGCAGAAGCCGGTCCCGCCGCCACCCAAACCGAAACCGGTACCACAATCCCTGCCCAAAAAGATCACCCAGCCGGAACCGGCACCGGTACCTGAAAAGGCGGTCGCGCCGAAGAAGACCGAGACACCCGCGAAGCCGATGCCAAAAGTTGCCAGACCTACCGCGGTTAAACCCGTGCCAGTAAAACCCAAAATAACAGCACGGCAACAGGCCGAGCAAACCGGCCTGCTTGCGCTCAAGGATAATCTCGCTGACATGCGCCAGACCGGCAACACCAGCAACCTGCGAAACACCGGCCAGCTTTCACAAGGCGGTGGGCAGGCCCGCA
>JAJDNX010000010.1 GCA_022340485.1 Gammaproteobacteria bacterium
GGCGGCGCATAGCAGGTTGATGATCAGGGCCGCGCCGATGATGTAGCCGATATTGGCGTTTCTGAACCAGACTGCTGAGATCACCGCGACCACCAGTGCCCAGGCAATACCGTTGAGCGCGCTCACGGACAGTTCCTTGTACATCAACCAGCGGGCATTGCTGACACCGATTTGTCCCAGCGCCAGCCCGCGGATCACGATGATGAGTGTCTGGCTGCCGGCAATGCCGCCCATGCTGGCAACGATGGGCATCAGTACCGCCAGTGCCACCACCTGTTCAATGGTGGCCTGAAACAGTCCGATGACCCAGGACGCCATGAACGCGGTTAACAGGTTGATCCCCAGCCAGATTGCACGCCGGCGCGCGCTCTTGATGACCGGCGCAAAGGTGTCATCCTCTTCATCCAGACCGGCAAGGCTCAGCAGCGAGTGGTCGGCATCCTCACGGATCACGTCAACGACGTCATCGATGGTGATACGACCGATGAGCTTGCCGTCTTCGTTGACCACCGCGGCCGACACCAGGTCGTGATTCTCGAACATTTTTGCAACTTCTGTATCCGGCATGTCCGCCGGAATGCCGGTAACGCTGGTGTTCATGATGTCGGCGACCAGCAGGTCCGGGGCATTGGTCAGCAATGCGCTCAGCGGTAACACGCCCTTGAAGTTGTCATCACGGTCAACCACGAACAGGCTGTCGGTGGTGTCGGGTATATCAATGTGCAGACGAAGGTAACGCAGGACCACATCCAGTGTGACATCGGCACGTACTGTCACCACGTCGACGTTCATCAGGCCGCCGGCGGTATCCTCGGGATAGTGCAGCACCGCAACCAGCCGGTCACGGTTCTGCTGGTCCATGGCTCTGAGGATTTCCTCGATGACCGGACCGGGAAGGTCCTTGATCAGGTCAGCGAGGTCATCGGCGTCCAGTCCCTCCGTGGCGGCAACCAGGGCCTCGTTTTCCATGCCGTCAATGAGCCCGGCACGCACCTCGTCGTTGACCTGGACCAGTGTTTCGCCATGGTCA
The DNA here is from genome assembly GCA_022340485.1 of Gammaproteobacteria bacterium. Taxonomy (GTDB): domain Bacteria; phylum Pseudomonadota; class Gammaproteobacteria; order UBA9214; family UBA9214; genus UBA9214. Next base: position 1,031 of record JAJDNX010000010.1, read on the forward strand.
TCCGGATCAACCAGCTCCCAGAGTAATTCACGCGGCCCGTGCGGGACCGATTCAATGAGGTCGGCGATTTCCCCGCTATGCAGGGTGCTGAGAAGGTCGCGAACCTCACTGGCAGCACCCGAGTCGAGTGCCTGGGTGACGAGCTCCAGCTGGGTTTCGGTTGTCTGCGTGTCTGCTGATTCTGTCATGGCTGTAGGCAATCCCTGTTCTCAGAGGCAAATGGCACTCTGACGGACTGCGCGCAGTGTAACAGCAGGTTTCAGCTACGGTAAGGCTGGCGAGTTACCTGGAGTGTTTTTTTTAGTGGCTGTTATGGTTGAGCGAATCGACTCGGGCCGCAATCCAGCCGGGCTTGGTATTGTCCAGCAGTTCCTGCACCAGTGGCACGAGTGCGGTGATGGTACTGGCATTGATGACGTGCTTGACCTCCTGCAGGGCAGTGTGATGCATGCTGAACTCGGTCAGACCCATGCCGAGCAACAAACGGGTGTAGCGCGGGTCGCCGGCCATTTCGCCGCACATGGAGACCGGCACGCCAGCAGAGGCACCGGCATCAATGGTCATCTTGATGAGCTTCAGGACTGCTGGATGCAGCGGATCGTACAGATAGTTCACCTCGTCATCGACACGGTCTATCGCCAGCGTGTACTGGATCAGGTCGTTGGTACCGATAGACAGAAAGTCCAGGTGACTGGCGAACTCGGAGGCGGACAGGGCGGCTGCGGGGACCTCGATCATGCCACCAATCTTGATGTCCGGGGAGAAGGCAATCGCTTCGCGCTGCAATGCATTCTTGGTATCGTTGACCAGGCTCAGGACCTGGTGCAGTTCCTGGGTGTTGGACAGCATCGGCACCATGAGGCGCACCGGGCCATGTGCCGAGGCCCGCAGGATGGCGCGTAACTGTGGCTTGAACAGCGAATGGTTCTTCAGGCACAGGCGCACGGCGCGTAGACCCAGAGCCGGATTACTGCAGCTTTGGTTGATGGTATCGGCCTGTTTGTCGGCGCCCATGTCAAGCGTGCGTATGGTCAGCGGCTTGCCCCGGAGTGCCTCGATCACGCTTACATAGCAGTCGTACTGTTCTTCTTCATCCGGCGGTTCGCTGCGGTTCATATACAGGAACTCGGTGCGGTACAGGCCCACGCCATTGGCACTTTCACGGCTGACCGCATCGATATCTTCCGGCAGTTCAATGTTCACCATCAAGGTGACGGGCATGCCGTCACGGGTGATTGCCGGGGAGTCGGTAAGCCGCTCCATCTGCAGCTTTCGCTGCTGTTCCAGTTGCTGGCGCTCGCGGTAGTGGTCCAGTATCTGTTCATCCGGTCCGGCGATGAGTATGCCTTGCAAACCGTCCAGGATGACGGTTTCACCATCGCGGATATAACGCCGTAAACCATGCGTGCCGACCAGCGCCGGGATCTGCATGCTGCGCGCAAGAATGGCGGTGTGCGACAAGGGGCCGCCACACTCGGTTGCAAAGGCGCTGATGCCCTGGTGCTCAAGCAGCACGGTTTCGGCCGGCGTCAGGTCGTAGGCCAGCACGATCGCATTATCGAGTGGGGTACCTTCAAAGTGTGCGTCGTCCTGCTCATAGTCGAGCAGGATCCGTTGCAGGCGGTTGATGACATGGTCAATATCATCACGGCGGGTGCGCAGGTAGGGGTCATCCATCTGTTCGAATACATCAACAACGGCATTGCGTTGCAGCTTCAGTGCCCACTCGGCATTACAGCCGCGTTCGCGGATGATTTCGACCGGTGTGGTGAGCAGGGTGGCGTCATCGAGCATCAGCAGGTGGGTATCGATGAACGCGGCAATATCCACCTGGGTGTTTTCCGGGATACGAACACGAATGTCCTGCAGTTGTTGCCGGGCGCAGTCAACGGCCTTCAGGTAGCGGGCGACTTCGTCCTCGATGAGATGTTTCGGGATGGCGCTTTCAAGGACTTCTACCGTGCCACGCAAGATGATATGTGCCTTGCCGATGGCAACCCCGCGGGAGACGCCGATTCCGGAAAGTGCCAGGCTCATATCCTGAATAATCCTCCATTTGCTGCAATGGTACTGGCCCCTCGCGGTGAACTGTCCTGCCAGGTGGTGTTCCCTTGTTGCTATTCCTGCTCCCCGAAGCGGTTTTCAATCAGTTCAACCAGGCTGTCTGCCGCTTCAATTTCGTCGCTGCCCTGCGTCATGATAATCACCTCGGTGCCGCGTGATGCCGCCAGCATCATAACGCCCATAATACTTTTGCCATTGACTTGCTTGCCATTCCTGGTGAGATCGACTTTACTTGAAAAAGAGGAGGCCGTCGTAACGAATTTGGCAGCTGCCCTGGCATGCAGGCCGAGTTTATTGATGATGATAACGGTTCTTTGCTGCACGTCAGGATACCTTTTTGCGGCTGGTGACAACGATGCCGTCACGGGCGCCATCGGCGGCCTTGTCACAGAGCGCTTCGAGGCTCATGTCCGGGTAGTTGAGAATCCGTAACAGCATCGGGAGGTTGGCGCCCGAGATGACCCTTGCATTGTGTTGATCAATCAGCCGGTTGGCAATATTGCTGGGCGTGCTGCCATAGAGATCCGTTAATATCAGGACGCCTCCACCCTCATCGAGCTGGTCACAGAGCGCGCTTGCCTGTTCGAATAGGCGGTCGGGATCGCAGTTGGCGTCGACAGAAATGGATGCGGTGTGCAGCGGGCAGCCGCAGAGTATTTCCTTCGCCGCCTCCAGCATGTCATCGCCGAGGCTGCCGTGCATGATGAGTAACAGGCCTGTCATTATTCCAGCTCCCGGTGCCGCTTCACGAGCTCTAGCGGCTGGCCCGCGAGGTGCTGTGCGAGTTTTTCCACCAGGTATACCGAGCGGTGCTGGCCGCCGGTACAACCGATCGCAATGGTTAGGTAGCTGCGGTTATCTGCCCTGAAGTGGGGTATCCATTCTGTCAGGAATCGATGCAAGTGCCTGTAGTACTCCTGTGCGATGGCTTCACCGTCAAGGTATTCGATGACTTTCCTGTCCATCCCGGTCAATGCCCGCAACGAGGGTTGCCAGTACGGGTTGGGCAGACAGCGTGCATCAAATACAAAGTCGGCATCTGCGGGTATGCCATGTTTGTAACCGAAGGAACGCAACAGCAGTGAAAAGCCACTGCTGTCGGGCTTGCCATGACACTCCATTACCAGGTCGCGCAACTGGTGAACATTGGTGCGGCTGGTATCAATGAACAGGTCCGCATTGGCCGCAATCGGCGTGAGCAGACGGCGTTCCATTTCGATGGCGTCTGCAAGCGGGGTACCCTTGCCAGATAACGGGTGTTTGCGCCGGGTTTCGCTGAAGCGTTTCAGCAAGGTCCCGTTATCTGCCTGCAGAAACAGGATCTTGCAATGGATGTCTTTGCTCTTCAGGCCGTTGATGATCTCCGGGAAGCGGCTGAGCTGGTTCGGATGATTGCGGGCATCGATCCCAACTGCCACGTTGCCACCCTGGTTCTGTGGCTGTTTACTGATTTCCGTTGCAAAGGCATCCAGCAGGCTCACCGGAAGATTGTCAATGCAGTAGAAATCGACATCCTCCAGTGCATGCAGGGCAATACTTTTACCGGAACCTGACAGGCCGCTGATGATCACCAGGTTCATCGATGTGCGCTTTCCAGACGACGCTTCTGGCGTTCGATGAATGCCTGGCTGGCGTCATAGCCCTTGGCATTGAGGATGTGGTTGCGTACGGCGACCTCCAGCAGCACGGCGAGGTTTCTGCCGGGACCTACCGGCAAGGTGACTTCCGGGATGTTGACATCCTGTATCTTGCGGATTCGCTTGCTGCCGTGCAGACGGTCGATCTGGGTGGCTTCCTCGATGTCCTGCAGCACCACGATCAGCCGCAGGTTGCGATGTGCCTTGATGGCGCCTGCGCCAAACATGGCACGTACGTTGAGGATGCCGAGTCCACGGACCTCGAGAAAGTCCTGCAGCATTTCCGGGCAGGTCCCGAGCAGGGTGTCCGGGGAAATCCTGGAGAACTCGGGTGCATCATCGGCGATCAGGCGGTGACCGCGGGTCAGCAGCTCCAGCGCCAGCTCGCTCTTGCCGATGCTGGAATCGCCGGTAATCAGCACCCCGGTGCCGAGAACCTCCATGAACACACCATGCAGGGTAATCTTGTCGGCGAAGTAGCTGGTCAGATAGTGCTGCAGGTTCTCGATGATGTCCTGGCTGGGCAACTTGCTCGACAACAGCGGAATCCCGCTTGCGGTTGCAGCTGCCTCCAGATCGGCCGGTGCCGGCAAGCCCTTGGCGATCACGACAAGCGTCGTTTGTCCCGAGAACAGCAGTGTAATGGTGTCCTTGCGGGAATTCTTTTTCAGTGAGTCGAGGTAGTCCAGTTCCTTGCTGCCCAGTATCTGAACGCGGTGCAAGGTAATCAGGTTCAGGTGGCCAACCAGCGAGGTATCAGGGGATGTCTCGCTGGAGGAATGCAGTGTCCTGTTTTTGTACTGTTCTCCTGCCAGCCATGTGAGTCCCAGTTTCTCCTGCAGGGCATTGTAGAGCGTCCCGATTTCAAGCGTAGTGCTCATGCCGTGATGCGTTGTGACTCCCACCGGTACAACTGTTCGAGCAGGCAGTCACTGGATTCGCATGCCCGCAGTGCGGCACAGACCCCGGTGTTGCTGAATATTTCCGCGATGGTGGAGAGTACCTGCAGGTGCTCTTCGGTAGAGTCTTCCGGTACCAGTAATGCGAAAACAAGGTCAACCGCTTGTCCGTCAAAGGTGTCGAAGTCGACCGCTGTAGCCAGCTTGATGAGTGCACAGACCGGCTGTTCCAGGCCGGCCATCCTGCCGTGAGGAATGGCCACACCCTTACCCAGGCCGGTGCTGCCCAGCTTTTCCCGGTTCAGCAATGAATCGAAAATTTCACGTGGTGACAGAACGGGTGAACAGCTCGCCAGCAGTTCGGCGAGCTGCTCAAGCAATCGCTTTTTGCTGCCAACATTGTCACGGCAGGCAACACGATCAGGACTGAGTAAATTGGTAATGTTCATGTTGTATCCAGCAGATTTGTAAAAGCTCTGTGCAAGTGCTGCGCTGGTTACAGCTCTCTTGCGATGGAACCCTCACTACGGTGGTGGTCAGTCATTTTTTCCTTGTGCTTCTTTACCTGGCGGTCAAGCTTGTCGACCAGCGAATCGATCGCGGCGTACATGTTTTCCTGTTCTGCATCCGCGAATATACTGCCGCCGCTGACATGCATGGTTGCCTCGGCCTTATGGCGCAGTTTTTCCACACTCAGTACTACATGGGTGTCGGTGACATGGTCAAAATGGCGTTCCAGGCGTTCCATTTTATTATTGACATACGCACGCAGAGGATCTGTTAATTCGACATGATGTCCGGTCAGGTTGATTTTCATTGGGATACTCCTGTGTTGGCGCCTAGGCAAGGCGCTTTCGTTCGTTGGATGGTGATATGGAAAGTGATTCCCGGTACTTCGCGATCGTCCTTCTTGCTACATTGATACCTTGCTCGGCGAGCACACTCGCCATCTTGCTGTCGCTGAGCGGCTTGGCCGGGTTCTCGGCGGCAACCAGTTTCTTGATGATGGCCCGGATGGCGGTGGCCGAGCATTCGCCGCCGGATTCCGTGCTGACGTGGCTGGAGAAAAAGTACTTGAATTCGTAAATTCCACGCGGTGTGTGCATGTACTTGCGGGTAGTGACGCGGGAAACGGTTGATTCATGCATTTCTATGGCATCGGCCACACTGCGCAGCACCATTGGCCGCATGGCTTCCTCGCCATGTTCGAAAAAGGCATGCTGCCGTTCCACGATGCAGCTGGATACCTTCAGCAAGGTCTCATGACGGCTTTGCAGGCTTTTCAGAAACCAGCGTGCCTCCTGCAGATTGTCGCGTAAATAGCTGTTGTCCTTGCTGTTGTTGCCGCGCTTGATCATGTTGGCGTACAGTTTGTTGATGCGCAGTTTCGGGGTCGCATCGCTATTCAACTCAACCTGCCATCGGTCATTCTTCTTGACGACGTAGACATCCGGGATAATGTATTCAGGCTCGGCAGTGTCGAATGCCGATCCGGGACGGGGGTTGAGCGACTGGATCAGGTGGATAACATGTTGTAAATCATCGGTCGCCAGTTTCATCTTGCTGGCAAGCCGGGTGTAATTGCGGCTGCTGAGCAGGTTGAAGTGATCGCGGACCAGCAGTCGTGCTTCCTTCAGCCAGGGAGTGTCCGCATCAAACTGCTGCAGTTGCAGTTGCAGATTTTCCCTGAGGTCCTGTGCAGCGACTCCGATAGGATCGAACTGCTGGATACGGTGCAGTACCGCGCGGACTTCATCGAGTTCGATCCCCAGTCGTTCATCCAGCTGCTTGTGGATCTCGGCTATGCTGGTTGTCAGGTAGCCATCTGTATCGATCGCATCAATGATGTTGCGGGCAATATGCTGGTCGGTATCTGAAAAGTGTGTCAGTTCGAGTTGCCAGAGCAGGTGATCATGCAGCCCCTCACCACTGACCGTGACGGTCTCCATGATGTCGCGACCACTATCGGGGTCCGGTGTGCTGTAGCTGGTCGCGCCGGTATCAAAGACATCTTCCCAGCTGCTGTCAGTGGGCAGTTCATCCGGTATGGTCTCGGTATGCTCTGTGGATTGCAGCGGGCTTTCCCTTTCCGATCCGTTTGCGCCACTGGCAGCATCCTGCACCTCATTGTTGCCGCTTTCTTCCTGTTCCAGCATGGGATTTGACTCGAGCGCCTCCTGCACCTCGCTCTGCAGTTCCAGGGTGGAAAGCTGTAACAGGCGAATCGCCTGCTGCAGCTGCGGTGTCATGGTCAGGTGTTGACCGATTCTGAGTTGAAGAGATTGCTTCATATAGTTTTATTTTGGAACAAATGTGAAGTCACACTGCTCATGATAAAAGTATAGTGCATAATCCATGCCACACAATAGATATACTTTTACCGCTATGTGCCTATAAACGGAATTCATTACCCAGGTAAACGTCACGCACGTGCTGGTCATTGAGGACTTCATCCGGTGTGCCGGCGGCAATGACTTTCCCGGCGTTCAGGATGTAGGCATGGTGACAGATTCCGAGCATTTCGCGGACGTTGTGGTCCGTGATCAATACCCCGATATTGCGGTCACAAAGGTGCCCGATGATGTGCTGGATATCGATCACCGAGATCGGGTCAACCCCGGCAAACGGCTCGTCCAGCAGGATGAAGCGCGGGTTGGCCGCCAGTGCACGTGCAATTTCAACGCGCCGGCGCTCGCCGCCGGAGAGACTGATGCCCGGTTGCCCGGCCAGGTGTCCAATGTGTAGTTCATGCAACAGTGACTCAAGTAATTCCTTGCGCTTTGCCTTGTTGAGGTCCTTGCGGATCTCGAGTACTGCCATAATATTGTCTGCAACCGACAATTTTCTGAATACCGAGGCCTCCTGGGGCAGATAACCCAGTCCATAGGCGGCGCGCTGGTGCATGGGCAGGCAGGTGAGGTCGATATCGTCCAGTTCAATGCGGCCCTCACCGCAGGGTATCAGGCCGACAATCATGTAGAAACAGGTGGTCTTGCCGGCACCGTTCGGGCCCAGCAGACCGACGACCTGGCCGCTGCTGATCGTCAGCGAGACATCATCCACCACGCGTCGCGAGTGGTAACGCTTGCCGAGACTGATTGCGTTCAGGACGCTCACGGTTGTTGTGTTTCGGCCGCAGGCGGCTTGTTATCCTGGTTGTCCATCGCGCTGTCCTTTTTGTTGTTCTTGTCTTTCGGATGCAGGGTGATATGTACCCGACCGCTTTCACCGCCGCCACCGGCATCGACCGTCTCACTCTTCAGGCTGAAGACAATGCGATCGCTGCGAAATTCATCCGCGCCGGACTCCCAGATGCGTGCCTTTTCAAGCAGAATGACGCGGTCATCGAGGGCGTAGTATTCGATGCGTCCGGCCTCCGCATGCTGGTCAGTATCCCTGCCCTGGGGGCGCTGTACGTAGGTAGCCGGGGTTCCGGTCAGTACGATGGTGTCAACCTTGTTGTCGGTGAGCTGTACAGTCATCCTGTTGCCGGTGAACAGCAGGGTGCCCTGCTGCAGCCTGACGTTTCCTTCATAGACACTGAATCCGGTTTTGTCATTGAGGCTGGCCTTGTCTGCCTCGATGTTGATCGGCTGGTCGCGGTCTGCATCCAGTGCCCGCGCGGCCGGTGGCAGCAGGCATACCAGCAGCAGTATCCTGCATAGACTACGGGTTTTAGCTGGCGCCATTGTAACTGCCCCGGACACTGGATCTGAGTTCCATGGTTTCGTTACTGAAATCTGCCTTTATGCCAATGCCTTCAATGCGGAGCTGGTCAGCAGTGATGATCGCAGCCTGTTCTGTTTCGGCCAGTTCCTGCTCCGGCCTGACCTGCAGATCGCTGGTCACGATGTGTACGGCACTGCTGCTTGCTGTCTGCGGGCGTTTGATGTCGACGGCACCCAGCAACCAGATGATATCAGCGTCCTCGGTGGTCTCGCCACGCTCTGACTTGATGAACCAGGTATCGCCATTGTCACGTACGATCTGGATGTCGGGGTTGTCGAGCAGGAAGCGCTCGTCGCTCGGGTAGTGTGTCATGCGACGTGCCATGAGGCGGTATCCCAGTTGACCCTGCTCATTCATTACCATTAGATCCATGCCTTTTACAAAGGCGTCAGGTCCGGTAGTGCTGGTGGTTTCAAGCGGCAGCCCGGTCTCCTGCCGAAATAGAAACCAGCCGCTGCCGGCCATAATGACCAGCAGCAGTCCATAGAGGCCAGTCTGTTTGCTGTTCACAGGTAACTGTCCATTTCCTGTTCCAGCACGCCCTGCGCCTCCATCAGCATTTCACAGACATCGCGCGCGGCACCACGGCCACCGCGGCTGGGTGTCTGCCAGTGGCTGTGCTTGCGTACCAGCGGGTGGGCATCCTGTACTGCGATGGCCAGTCCAACCCTGCGCATGACCGGCAGGTCAACGACATCGTCACCGACGTAAGCGGTCTGCTCCGCGCTGATATCCAGTTCCCTGGCCAGTCTTTCGTATGCAGGTAGTTTTTCCAGCTGTCCCTGGTAGACATGCTCGATGCCCAGGTTTTCCATGCGGTGTTCAACGACCCTTGAGGTTCTTCCGGTGATAATGGCGACGGTGATGCCGTGCTTGATCAGCATTTTTATACCGTGTCCGTCGCGCGAGTTAAAGGCCTTGTACTCCTGGCCATCATCACCGACAAACAGGCTGCCATCGGTGAGCACGCCATCGACGTCAAAGATGACCAGACGTATGCGCGCAGCTTTTTCCAGTAAGTCTTTCATGTGTTATGACTGTCAGCTTATACCACGCCTGCGCGCAGCAGGTCGTGCATGTTGAGTGCGCCGACCAGTTCATTGTAATCATTGATGACGGGGAGGGCATTGATCTTTGTCGTTTCCATGATCTGCAAGGCCTCTGCGGCCAGCATGCCGGGATGCACGGTCTTGCAGTCTGCGGTCATGACGTCCTTGACAATGGCTTTATGCAGGTCAATGCGGTGGTCAATAGTACGGCGTAAATCACCGTCAGTGAATACACCTGCCAGTCGGTCCTGTGCATCCACGACTGCGGTCATGCCGAGTCCCTTGCGGGTCATCTCCATCAGGGCATCGGTCAGTGGCGTGTCGATTCCGACCCTGGGGATGGCATCACCAGTGTGCATCAGGTCATCGATGAGTAACAACAGCCGCCGTCCCAGTGAGCCGCCCGGGTGTGAGCGTGCAAAATCCTCTTCGGTAAAACCGCGTGTCTCCAGTAGGGCAACCGCAAGCGCATCTCCCATGGCCAGCGCTGCGGTGGTGCTGGCCGTTGGCGCGAGGCCCAGCGGGCAAGCTTCCTTGACGACGCTGACATTGATATTCGCCGTGGCAGCCAGCGACAAGGTTGACTGTGGATTGCCGGTCATGGCAATCAAGGGGACGTTGAGTCGCTTGATGATCGGCAGGATGGTGACGATCTCTGTGGTTTCCCCGGAGTTTGACAGCGCCAGTACGACGTCACTGGTAGTAATCATGCCGAGGTCGCCGTGACTGGCTTCACCCGGGTGAACAAAGAATGCCGGTGTGCCGGTACTCGCGAGGGTGGCGGCAATCTTGCCGGCAATATGCCCGGATTTACCCATGCCGGTGACGACGACACGGCCCTTGCACCCCAGCATCAGGCGGCAGGCGGCTGTAAACGAGGGCTGTTCGATCTCCTGGCGCAGCCCGGAGATGGCCGCGGCTTCCGTGTCGATCACGGCGAGCGCAAGTTCCTGCAGTCTGCGATCATTCATGGGGCTGAGGTTTCATGAGCAAGCCGAATGGGGTTTTATCGAGTTAAGCAGTTCATGGAAGGATTTGGAAGAATATCTTCTAAGTCCATTATTATCCAGTGTATTTTTGTTTCGCGCCAGGGATGTAGGTGTCCTTGGCCGGTTAAGCCAGTATGTGCTCACCACTGCTCCGCGTTTGCTAGGCCAGCTCGCTGAAGTATAACAGGGTCTGGTAGGCGCAAAAGGCAAGTATCAGGATTGCGCCTTCTATGCGGTTGATGCGTCCCGGGCCGCGAAAGCCATAGGCCATGACAAAGAGTGCCAGTGTCAGACCCACCATGAAAGGGTAGTCACGCGTCAGTACCACGGCGTCAATCACGATAGGGTGGATGGCGCCTGCCAGCCCCAGTACCGCCAGCAGGTTGAAGATATTGGAGCCAATGATGTTGCCAAGCGCAATGTCATGCTCGTTCTTGATGGCACTCATCACGGAGGCGGCGAGTTCCGGCAGGCTGGTGCCGAGGGCTACGATGGTCAGGCCGATCACCAGATCGCTGACCCCCATCGCCTGGGCGATAGACACGGCACCCCAAACCAGCAAGCGGGAACTGCCCAGCAGGCAGACTCCACCAACGACCAGCCAGAAGATCGCACTCGACATGCCGACGTTGGTTGGGATCTCCTCGGCGAATTCTTCGCCCATCGGGTCGGTAGGCGTCTGCTTTGTGCGTCCGAGATGGACCACCCAGATCAACATCACGGCCATGCCGGTTAACAGCAAGGTGCCATCCAGCCGCCCCAGGGCACCATCCATCAACAGCAGCAACGTCGCCGACATCACCACCAGCAGCACCGGCAACTCCCGTTTTACGATGCTTGAATGTACATTTAGCGGGGCAATCAGTGCCGTGAGTCCCAGGATCAGGCCCATGTTGATGATATTCGAGCCCAGCGCATTACCAACGGCCAGGCCGGAATTGCCTTGCCAGGCCGCAATGGCAGATACCAGTATCTCCGGTGCCGAGGTGCCGATGCTGACGATCGTCAGGCCGATGATAAGCGGCGAGACCTTGAGGTTGTAGGCAACGGCGCTGGCGCCGACAACGAAGCGGTCAGCACTCCAGGTCAGCAGGGCAAAACCGCCGGCAACCGCCAGTAATTCATTCAGCATCGCCGCTTAATCCACAGTAAAAAAGGGGTGGCCAGGCCCCGGCAGCCCTGAAAATGGCGTAATTGCAGCACGCACCGCTGGTTCACGGCAGGCAAAAATATCAACATTAAGGCAGCTCTTGGACTCAAACTGCATTATCATACACGCCGCTATCGACAGACTAAAAGCTTGCTGCCCGAAATGCCCGAAACCGTCTCAACCGAAAACAGTCATTCAGCGGATGCCGTGGTGCGCATTCGTGGGCTGCATTTTTCGCACGGCGATCGCGTGATTTTCGATGGCATCGATCTGGACATCGCGCCGGGTAGGGTAACCGCGATTATGGGACCCAGCGGTACCGGCAAGACCACGCTGCTGAAACTCATCGGCGGGCAGCTGCGGCCCTCATCAGGATCGATCCGTGTACATGGTGAAGAGGTTCCGGCATTAAACCGCGCTGCCTTGTACCAGTTGCGCAAGCGCATGGGCATGATGTTTCAAAGCGGCGCACTGCTGACAGATATCACCGTCTTCGAGAATGTTGCCTATCCGATTCGCGAACACTCACGATTGCCGGAAGCACTGGTACGTGATCTGGTGCTGATGAAATTGCAGGCCGTCGGACTGCGTGGTGCTGCGGACCTCATGCCCAGCGAGTTGTCCGGTGGCATGGCACGGCGGGTCGCCCTGGCGAGGGCCATTGCACTCGACCCGATGATGGTACTCTACGATGAACCCTTTACCGGGCAGGATCCGATCTCCATGGGCATCCTGGTGAAGCTGATTCGGGAATTGAACGACGCCCTTGGCCTGACCAGCATCGTGGTGTCGCATGATGTCCAGGAAACGGCTGCCATTGCGGATTATGTCTACCTGCTGTCACACGGCAAGGTGGTTGACCATGGCCGCCCCGAGGCACTCTGGGATTCAAGCTCTGACTGGTCGCAGCAGTTCCTCGAAGGACGCCCGGACGGTCCTGTGGCCTTCCATTACCCGGCGCCGAATTTCAGGGAAGACCTGCTGCACGGCGGCCGGGCCAGGTGATGCTGGACGCACTGCAGGGTCTGGGCCGGACCACCCTGGACTTTTTTGAGCGCCTGGGCCGTGGCCACCTGTTCCTGCTGCAGACACTGTCGAAGTTGCCGGGCATGTTGTTGCGGCCGCGGCTGGTGCTGGTGCAGCTGTATTCCGTGGGGGTGCTGACACTGGTGATTACCGTGGTTTCCGGCATGTTTGTCGGCATGGTACTGGGCCTGCAGGGCTATAATACCCTGGTTGATTTCGGTGCCGAGGAGGCGTTGGGTGTGGTGGTCGCGCTGTCACTGGTGCGCGAACTGGGTCCGGTGGTGGCGGCGCTGCTGTTTGCCGGGCGTGCCGGTTCGGCATTGACTGCAGAAATCGGCCTGATGAAGGCGACGGAACAGCTATCCGGAATGGAAATGATGGCGGTGGACCCCGTGCAGCGGGTGATTGCCCCGCGATTCCTGGCGGCATTTTTGTCCATGCCGCTACTGGCCGCGATCTTCAGTGCGGTCGGGATCTATGGTGGCTACCTGCTTGGTGTGGGTGTCCTCGGGGTTGATGATGGTGCCTTCTGGGGGCAGATGCAGAGTGCAGTGGATCTGCGTGACGACATCTATAACGGAGTGATCAAGAGTATTGTGTTTGGTTTCGTTGCAGGCTGGATTGCCTTGTTTGAAGGTTATGATGCGACCCCGACTGCCGAAGGTGTCAGCCGTGCCACAACCCGCACGGTGGTGCATACGGCGCTGGCGGTACTGGGGCTGGATTTTGTGCTTACCGCGTTGATGTTTGGAGAGTAAGGAGCACTACTTGAACAGCAGGACAGTAGAAATCTGGGTGGGGGTATTTGTGGCCCTCGGTATTGCCGCCTTGTTCATGCTGGCAATGCAGGTCAGCAACCTTGGCACCCTCAGCCGCAACGACGGTTATATCATCACCGCCGGCTTTGAGAACGTCGGCGGGCTCAAGGTGCGTGCACCGGTGACGGTATCGGGCGTGCGTGTGGGTCGTGTTGAGGCCATCGATTATGACCACCACAGCTTTGAGGCGGTGGTCAGCCTGCGCATCGATGCGAAACACGACAGCTTTCCGCAAGACACCTCGGCCAGTATCTACACCTCCGGACTGCTGGGTGAGCAGTATGTTGCACTGGAGCCCGGCGGATCACTGGAAAATCTGAAGGACGGCGACCGCGTACAGTTGACGCAGTCGGCGCTGGTGATGGAGCAGGTGATCGGGCAATTTCTCTATAGCATGGCTGCCGATAATTCGGCTGCCGACAACAGCGAACAGTAGGTCCTTATGTATTCCTCCTTACCCAACCCCGTGCTTTTACGTTTTTTCGCCCCGCTGCTGGCACTGATGCTGGCCGCTTCGGTACACGCAATGGCAGCGGAGGACTCCCCACAGGAACTGGTACGCGATACCTCGTCTCGTATGCTGCTGGCCATGAACGAGCAGCGCGAACTCATTGAAAAGGATTCTGCGCATCTCTACCAGCTGGTCGAGGAAATCGTACTGCCATATTTTGATTTCCAGCGTATGAGCCAGTGGGTACTGGGCAAGAACTGGCGCAGCGCATCCGCGCAACAGCGTGAGCAGTTCGTCGAACAGTTCAGGGTGCTACTGGTGCGCACCTATGGTACGGCATTGCTTGAGTATGCAGACGAGGAAATCGTGTACCTGCCGTTTGCCGGAAAAGATCATACCGGCAACGTGACGGTGCGTACGGAGATCGAACAACAGGGTGTAGGTGTGATCCCCATTACCTATTCCATGTACCAATCAAAGGCCGGCTGGAAGGTCTATGATGTATCCATCAGTGGTGTCAGCCTGGTGACCAACTATCGTTCTACCTATGGCAGTATCATTCGTAAAGACGGTATTGACGAACTGATTCAGCAACTCGCCGATCGCAACCGGATGCAGGCCCATGGCTGAAGCCAGGCTGATCGATAAGGGCGCAGGCAACTGGTTGCTGCAGGGTGAACTGGGTTTCGAATCCGTTGCCGGCGTGATGCGGCTTGCCGGTGCCATGATCCCGGGTCAAGCGCGTGTGGAAGTGGACCTCAGGGACGTCACCCGGGCTGACAGCGCCGGTCTTGCGCTGCTGGTGGAGTGGTTGCGCGAGTCGGAACAAACAGGCAATGAAATCGTATTTACCAATGTGCCGGACCAGTTACTGTCGATTGCCCGCGTCTGCGGGCTTGACGAAATACTTTCACTGGTGTGAACCCGGTTTCCCGGCTTATTCGGAATAACAAGTTATGCAAGCGAATGAACTCAAGGCGTTGATACTAAAAGGCATCCCGGATGCAGATGTTACGGTGAAGGGCGAGGGCGACCATTTTGAGGCCATTGTGGTCAGTCAGCAGTTCGCGGACCGTACCCAGGTGCAACAGCACCAGATGGTCTACGCCACACTCGGTGATCGCATGGGAGGGGAGATTCACGCCCTGGCGCTGCGCACCGCAACCCCCGAAGACTGGGCCCGGCAGCGCCGCATCCAGTAAGCGCCAAGCGCCGCAATCTTGGATAAGTTAATCATCACCGGCGGCGAGGTACTGGAAGGCGAAATACGTATCTCCGGCGCCAAGAATGCCGTACTGCCAATCATGGCGGCGACCCTGCTGGCTGACAGCCCCGTCACCATTCGCAACATCCCGCATCTGCACGATGTCACCACCACCATGGAACTGCTGGGCCGGATGGGTGTACACCTGACACTGAATGAGAAGATGGATATCGTGGTCGATGCCACAACCATCCATTCCCTGTATGCCCCCTATGAACTGGTGCGTACCATGCGTTCCTCCATCCTGGTACTGGGTCCGATGTTATCCCGCTTCGGGAGAGCGGATGTCTCCCTGCCAGGTGGTTGTGCGATCGGCTCGCGACCGGTGAACCTGCACATCAAGGGATTGCAGGCAATGGGAGCGGAGGTGGAAGTGATCAATGGTTACATCAGGGCGCGTGTCGGTCGCCTGAAAGGCGCGCGGCTGGTCATGGACCTGGTGACCGTAACCGGAACCGAGAACCTGATGATGGCGGCGACGCTGGCGGAGGGCACCACACTGATCGAGAATGCAGCGCGCGAACCGGAAGTCACGGACCTGGCCAACTGCCTGAATTGCATGGGTGCAAAAATCTCCGGCGCCGGTACGGATACCATCGTGATCGAGGGTGTGGAGCGTCTCTCCGGTATTGAGTACAAGGTGTTGCCCGACCGGATTGAGGCCGGGAGTTACCTGGTGGCGGCGGCCATTACCGGTGGTCATGTCAAACTCAAGGACACCCGGCCGGATATCATGGATGCGGTGCTGCAATCGCTGCGGGAAGCCGGTGCAGATATTACTGTTGGCGATGACTGGATCGAGCTCCATATGCACGGCAAGCGTCCGCGCGCGGTGGATGTATCCACGGCACCGTACCCGGCGTTTCCCACCGATATGCAGGCACAGTTTACCGCGTTGAATGCGGTCTCAGAGGGCACGGGAACCATTACCGAGACCGTGTTCGAGAACCGTTTTATGCATGTTCAGGAAATGCAGCGCATGGGTGCAAAGATTCAGCTCAAGGGCAATACCGCGATCAGCAAGGGTGTTGAACGCCTCACCGGTGCCCAGGTCATGGCGACCGACCTGCGCGCCTCGGCCAGCCTGGTCCTGGCAGGACTGGTGGCCGACGGCGAAACGACCATTGACCGTATCTATCACATAGACCGCGGCTACGAACGCATCGAGGAGAAGCTGGCACAACTGGGTGCCAATATCCGGCGTGTCCCTGGCTAGTACAGCTTCCAAACCCAATCAATAAACAAGATGGGGCTTCCGGCCTGATTTGCTTCAGCAGCCGTTGCCGGTTCTGCCGGTGCTTGTAAATTGGCACTGTCTGCCTGACACTTGCGTCTCATGAACAACGCACTGACGATCGCGCTCTCCAAGGGGCGTATCTTTGAGGAGACGCTGCCGCTGCTGGCGGCTGCCGATGTCGTACCGGTGGATGATCCTGACACGAGTCGCAAGCTGATACTTGATACCAATCAGGCCGACGTCAAACTGGTGATTATCCGCGCCGCGGATGTGCCCACTTATGTAGGTTATGGTGCGGCCGATTTGGGTGTGGCCGGCAAGGATGTGTTGCTGGAACACGGTGGAGAGGGTCTCTATGAACCCCTCGACCTGAAGATTGCACGCTGTCGCTTGATGGTGGCAGGGCCGGAAGGCAGACACAATGGTGCAGGGCGCCTGCGTATTGCCACCAAGTACGTGAAAAGCACGCGAAGGTTTTATGCGGACCGTCAGGAACAGGTCGAAATTATCAAGTTGTACGGTTCCATGGAGCTGGCGCCGCTGGTGGGGCTTGCGGACCGGATTGTTGACGTGGTGGATACCGGCAACACCCTGAAGGCCAATGGTCTGCAGCCACTGGAACATATCGCGGACATCAGCTCACGACTGGTGGTTAACAAGGCGTCCATGAAGATGAAGCACGCCCGTATTGCGGCGTTCATTGCCCGGCTGAAGGCCGCTGTCGCCGCCGGTTAGCCAGGCCAGCGTTATCTTGATGGACACGGAGTCCAAGAAAAACATGAATGCGTGGAAAGAAATAATTCCCTGTTCTTGCGTGGATTCCGTGGCCATTGTGTTTTATTCACCCAGACTGAACTGCTCCTAGTGGCACCAATACTACCTCCTGTAGGCGAACTGTATGACTGACATTGCCCGATTAAACAGCCAGGATCCTGACTTTGAACCCGCTCTTGAGCGGCTGCTGGACTGGGACCAGACTACAGACCCGGCGGTTGAAGCCGTGGTACGGGACATCATTGCGGATGTTCGCAGGCGCGGTGACGCGGCGTTACTGGAATATACCACGCGCTTTGATCGCTGGACGGCTGCAGTACCGGCTGGTCTTGAATGTTCACTATACGATTGCCAGCAGGCACTGGACACGATTGATGAGCGGCAACGCGACGCCCTGCAACTGGCCGCTGCCCGGGTGCGCGCCTATGCCGAACACCAGAAGCTGGGATCCTGGTCATACACGGAGGCGGATGGCACCCTGCTTGGTCAGCAGGTCATGCCGATGGACCGTGTAGGTCTGTATGTGCCCGGTGGCAAGGCCGCTTACCCGTCTTCCGTGCTGATGAACGCGATTCCGGCCAAGGTTGCCGGGGTGGGTGAACTGATCATGGTGGTGCCCACCCCGGACGGCGAAGTGAATCACATGGTACTGGCGGCCGCCGCGATTGCCGGTGTAGACCGGGTATTTGCGATCGGCGGTGCGCAGGCAGTGGCGGCGCTGGCCTATGGCACGGCGACCATCCCGCCGGTCGACAAGATCGTCGGACCGGGCAACGCCTATGTCGCCACGGCCAAACGCATGGTATTTGGCAAGGTCGGCATCGACATGATTGCCGGCCCTTCGGAGATCCTGGTGATCTGTGATGGCCAGACAGACCCTGACTGGATTGCCATGGACCTGTTCTCACAGGCAGAACACGACGAAGATGCCCAGTCCATACTGGTCAGTCCGGATGCCGGGTTTCTCGACCAGGTTATGCAAAGTATCCACCACCTGTTGCCGGATATGCCCAGGGCCGACATCATACGTACCTCACTGCGAGGGCAGGGCGCGCTGATCCAGGTGCGCGATATGGAGGAAGCGATCGCGATTGCCAACCGGGTGGCACCAGAGCACCTGGAGCTCTCGGTCGCTGATCCGGAAGTGGTTGCCGGCAGCATTCGTCATGCCGGCGCCATCTTTATGGGGCGCTATACTGCGGAAGTGCTAGGTGATTATTGCGCCGGTCCAAATCACGTCTTGCCCACTTCGCGCACGGCACGTTTTTCCTCGCCGCTGGGAGTCTATGATTTCCAGAAACGCTCCAGCCTGATTTACTGCTCGGTCGATGGTGCCCATACCCTGGGCAAGACTGCCGCGATTCTGGCACACGGTGAAGGACTTACCGCGCATGCCCGCTCCGCAGAGGTGCGGATAAAAGAGTAGCCGATTAACAGTAGATCGCATGGCCACGCAAGCACACGGAAAAACATGCCAGGAGAAAACGTCTTGCCAGAAAGATTTTCATTCCCTTCCGTGTGCATCCGCGGCAATTGAAAGAAGTCTGGCACTCGGCGGCTTCTGATGACCCTGCAGGAAAAAATCGACAAACTGGTGCGTCCGGAGATCAGGGCACTGAACGCCTATCACGTGCCCGCGGCGAACAACCTCATCAAGCTGGATGCCATGGAAAATCCCTGGTCGTGGTCTGCCGGGTTACGGACTGCGTGGCTGGAGGTGTTGCGATCGGTGGAAATAAACCGCTACCCGGATCCGGCGGCACGCGAGCTGCAGGAACGTATGCGGGTTGCAATGCAAGTGCCCGATACCGCCGACATCATCCTTGGTAATGGTTCTGACGAATTGATCCAGATGATTACCCAGACGCTAGCGGTGCCGGGCAGGGTGGTGATGGCGCCGGACCCTACCTTTGTCATGTATCGCCAGATCGCAACGGTCGCCAACATGGGCTACGTGGCCGTGCCGCTGAGGACTGATTTTTCCCTGGATGAGGCGGCGATGCTGGCAAGCATCGCTGAGCAGCAGCCTGCGGTGATCTTCTTGTCCTATCCAAACAATCCCACAGGCAATCTGTTTGCTCCCGGCAGCCTGCATAAAATCCTGTCCCTGGCGGCAGGGCTGGTTGTTATCGACGAGGCCTATGCGCCGTTTACCGACGCCAGCTTCCTGCCGGAGATCGATCGCTACGACAACCTGCTGGTGTTGCGCACGGTGTCCAAAATGGGGCTGGCCGGATTGCGTCTGGGCATGCTGGCAGGGGCACCCGCCTGGCTGGAGCAAATCAACAAGACTCGCTTGCCCTACAACATCAGTGTCATTAATCAGGTAACCGGTCAATTCGCACTGGCGCACCGGGAACTCTTCGCTGCACAGGCGCATGAGATTCGCACGCAGCGCGCGGCGCTCATGAGTGGCTTGCAGGCGTTGCAGCAGTTAACGGTGTACCCGAGCGAAGCCAACTTTATCCTGTTTCGTACCGCCCCGGGCCGGGCGAGCGGGATTTTCGAAGGCCTCAAGGCAGCAGGAATCCTGATCAAGAATCTTCATGGTTCCAATGATGCCCTGCAGGATTGCCTGCGTGTAACCGTCGGCCTGCCAGAGGAGAATGCGGCCTTCCTGGAGGCATTGCGTGGGCTGTTGTAGTTATGCCGCTACGGTTTATGGGGCTTCACAATGACAAATTCCGTGCCGCGGAAGCACACGAAAGGATCACTGCCTTGCAGGGAATCGTTTCGTGCGCTTGCGTTGCAAATGATATCGAGCTGAGCTGCAAGCGGATTGATTGTGCCTCCCCAGCCTAGCGGGTTGAAGCGCTGCCAGGGTGTGTGACGCGCTACTGTCTGGCTTTCGGTGAGACCTGTACAGGTCGCTGCATCACCTGCACCTGCAGGCTGAACGGAACGTCTTTCCTGTATCCCGCCAGTGTGATGGTGCTTCCCGGGGCTTCCCCGGAAATGGTCTTCATGGCCTCGCTGGTCTCCCCGATGGTTTTGCCGTTGATGGAGACCACGATGTCACCCGGTTCCACACCGGCTTTGCCGGCGGGTCCATTGCGCATAACGCCACCAATCAGCATGCCGGGTCGGTAGTCCAGGCCGTAGATTTCCGCCAGTTGCGGTGTCATGTCCTGAGCCTCGATCCCGAGCCAGCCACGCACCACATGCCCCGTCTCGATAATCTGGGTCATGACACCCTTGGCGAGATTGACCGGGATGGCGAAGCCGATCCCCTGTGAACCGCCGCTGCGGCTGTAGATGGCCGAGTTGATGCCAATGAGTTCACCCCGGGTGTTGATCAGTGCACCGCCGGAATTACCCGGGTTTATCGCGGCATCGGTCTGGATGAATTCTTCGTAGGCGGTAATGCCGAGGTGATTGCGACCGGTGGCACTGATGATGCCGGAGGTAACGGTCTGGCCGACACCAAAGGGGTTGCCGATCGCCAGTACCACATCGCCTACACGCAGCTTGCTGGAATCGCCAATCACCAGGCTTGGCAGATTATCACTATGGATATATAACACGGCCAGGTCGGTGTCCGTATCGGTTCCCACTACCGTGGCTTTCGCACTGCGGCCATCTGCAAGCAGTACCTGGATCTCGTCTGCACCTTCAATGACGTGGTTATTGGTCAGTACGTAGCCCTGCTCACTGATCAGTACCCCGGAACCGAGGCTGGTTTGTATTTCCTTGCGTGCCCTGGCGAACTGTTCACCAAAGAATTGCTGAAAAACAGGGTCTTCCAGTAGCGGGTGGACGCGGTGGGTAATCACCTTGGCGGTGTGGATGTTAACCACGGCGGGTATCGCGATTGCAACCGCATCGGCGTAAGACACCGGCCCGTTCCAGTGCCCTGTGTTTGCTTGTGCACTGGATGCAGGCTGGCTTTCTTCCATGGTCTCGCGGACTTCTACAATCCGGGGGTTATTGCGCAACAGGTAGGGCTGAACCAGCAACACGTAGAGGAAGGCGGCTGCCATCCCGGCCATGACGGTTTGCAGCAGGAAGGAAAGAAATTTGCGAATTGCCATGGGTAGGATACCCTGTTACCGGTTGATTGCTGGCTGCTGAATTTGGTTTCCAGGTGCTAAGGGCGGTGATTTGTCGCGCAAAGACACCAGAAAGGAACTACAGGCAGGCGTCTGCGATAATAGCGTATACCGGGGCGTTCTTTGCAAGAATATTTCAGTACTGGATGTCAGTGAAAGTAAAATATCTTAACAGGATCGCATGCCATGGTAACCCTGAAAACGCTGGTTGATTATACAAACCGCCTGATGTGCGTGGACAGATTTGCAGATTATTGCCCCAACGGTTTGCAGGTAGAGGGCGGTCTGCAGGTCAATCGCCTCATCAGTGGCGTAACCGCCAGCATGGCGCTGATCGAGGCTGCGCTGGAGGCTCAGGCCGATGCCATCGTGGTACACCACGGCTATTTCTGGAAGGGCGAGGATGCGTGTGTCACGGGAATGAAGCGCAGACGACTGCAGCGCTTGCTGGCAACGGATACCAGCCTGCTGGCCTACCATTTACCGCTGGACGCACACCCGGAGCTGGGCAACAACGCCCAGCTGGCCAAACGCCTCGGCTTCGAGCTTCAGGGATGCTTTGGGGATGACGCGGGTATGTCACTGGCGCAGTACGGGCAGTTGCCGCAACCGTTGACGGGCCAGGCAGTAGACGGGCTGATCCGCGACCGCCTGGGGCGTGAACCTTTGCATATACCGGGACGGCAAGTGTCGATTCAAACCATCGGCTGGTGTACAGGGGCAGCGCAATCCTATATCGATGCCGCCGTCGCACAGGGACTGGATGCCTTCATCAGCGGCGAGATCTCGGAGCGTACCGTGCATGTCGCACGCGAGTGCGGTATTCATTATTTTGCGGCCGGGCATCATGCAACCGAGCGGTATGGTGTCATGGCACTGGGGCAGCATCTCGCTGCGCAGTTTGGTATCCATCACCAGTTCATCGACATTGATAACCCCGTCTGAGGCCGCGACGCAAAAACAGGGGGATTTTCAGTATGCTTTTTCCTCTTCACCCCTTGACCTTGCCGGGTTGTTAGACCATCCTATGCGGTTCTTGTGGTGCGCATGAAATAAATCAGAATATTCCGATATAGTTAACCTGTTGCCAGGCACGGCTCTCCTCGGGATGTTGCGCATAACATACTGATTTCATTATCACAATCTGGAGATTGCCATATGAGTGGCGATAACACCAATACAGGCAGACGCCGCTTTTTGACGGCCGCGACCTCGGTCGTTGGTGCGGTCGGAGTCGGTTTTGCACTGGTTCCCTTTATCTCTTCCATGCAACCCAGTGCCAAGGCACGCGCAGCCGGGGCCCCGGTCCGGGCGGATATCAGCAAACTGGAACCGGGCCAGATGATCCGGGTGAAATGGCGCGGCAAGCCGGTGTGGCTGGTAAAACGTACCGATGACATGCTGGAGGAGTTGCCGAAGCTGGACTCCGAGTTGCGTGACCCGGCCTCCGAGCAGCCGCAGCAGCCACCCTATGCACAGAATGAATACCGCTCCATCAAGCCCGAGATTCTGGTGACTGTCGGTATCTGTACCCATCTGGGTTGCTCACCGACCTACCGACCGGATATGGGCGCTGCTGATCTTGGTGCGGACTGGCCGGGCGGTTTCTTCTGTCCCTGCCATGGGTCGCGATTTGACCTCGCCGGTCGCGTCTTCAAGGGGGTGCCGGCACCACTGAATCTCGAGGTCCCGCCACATCGCTACCTGAGCGACAACGAGGTGCTGATCGGTGAAGACGAGGGGGCTGCATAATGGGCGAAAAATGGAACAAGGGTCTACTGGGCTGGATCGATGCACGCTTTCCGCTCAGCAAGATGTGGTACGAACACCTGGCAGAGTACTACGCACCCAAGAATTTTAACTTCTGGTACTACTTTGGTTCGCTGGCCCTGCTGGTACTGGTCATGCAGATCATTACCGGCATCTGGCTGACCATGAACTACAAGCCGGATGCGGCGCTGGCCTTCAATTCCGTCGAATACATCATGCGTGATGTGAACTGGGGCTGGTTGATTCGCTATATGCATTCGACCGGTGCCTCCATGTTTTTCATCGTGGTGTACCTGCACATGTTTCGTGGCCTGATCTACGGTTCCTTCAAGAAACCGCGGGAACTGATCTGGATCTTCGGTATGATCATCTACGTATGCCTGATGGCAGAGGCCTTCATGGGTTATCTGCTGCCCTGGGGCCAGATGTCCTACTGGGGTGCACAGGTGATCATTTCGCTGTTCGGTGCCATCCCGGGTATCGGCGATTCACTGGCGCTGTGGATTCGTGGTGACTTCGTGATTGCAGACGCTACCCTGAACCGCTTCTTCGCCTTCCACGTCATCGCCGTTCCGATCGTGCTGCTGGCACTGGTGGTGCTGCACATCCTGGCACTTCATGAAGTGGGTTCCAACAACCCGGACGGTGTCGAGATCAAGAAGAACAAGAACGAAAAGGGCATCCCGCTGGATGGCATCCCGTTCCATCCGTACTACACGGTGAAAGATATCGTCGGGGTGGTGGTGTTCCTGATCATCTTCTCCATTATTGTTTTCTTCATGCCCGAGATGGGTGGCTGGTTCCTGGAACGCGACAACTTTATTCCGGCAGACCCGCTGAAGACGCCGGAGCATATTGTGCCGTTGTGGTATTTCACCCCGTTCTACGCGATTCTGCGCGCGGTACCGGACAAGTTCATGGGTGTCGTTGCCATGGGTGGCGCCATCTTCGCGCTGTTCCTGCTGCCCTGGCTGGATCGCAGTCCGGTGAAGTCCATCCGCTATCGCGGCAGGAGCTACAAGATCGCGATTACCGTGTTTGTGATCAGTTTTATTGCACTGGGATACCTTGGAACCCAACCGGCAACCCCGGTATTGACGAACTTTGCACGACTGTTCAGCGTGCTTTATTTTGGTTTCTTCGTGTCGCTGCTGATTATCCCCAAGTTTGAAAAGACCAGGCCGGTGCCGGACAGGGTGACGTCATGAAAAAGATTCTGCTCATTGTTTTACTGGCACTGGCGCCAGCCTCGGTGCTGGCTGCCGCTGGTCCCGGTGTGATCCTCGAGAAGGCAAACATCGATCCGACCAACAAGCAGTCCCTGCAGCGTGGTGCGCGGATCTTCGTTAACTACTGTCTAAGCTGTCATTCGGCAGCGCTGATGCGCTACGAGCGCATGGGCAATGATCTCGGTATCGACGAAAAGCTGGTCAGTGAGAACCTGATGTTCACCGGCGGCAAGGTCGGCGAACTGATGACGGTTGCCACCGCGGCGGATGATGCCAAGGAATGGTTTGGTACGGTACCGCCGGACCTGAGTGTGATCGCGCGTGCACGCGGGGTCGACTGGCTGTACACCTACATGCGCAGCTTCTACCGTGACGATTCACGCCATACCGGCACCAATAACCTGGTGTTCCCGGATGTCGGTATGCCGAATGTGTTGTGGGAACTGCAGGGCATACAGGAGCCGGTGATTACCACTGTCAAGGACCATGCAGACGGCACGGAGCACAAGGTCGTGAAACTGGAACTGGTAGAGCCCGGCTTGCAGTCACCCAAGGAATTTGACCGCACGGTCCGTGACCTCGTGAATTTTCTCGACTACATGGGTGAACCGGCAAAATATGAGCGCCGCCACCTGGGTACCAAGGTCCTTATTTTCCTGCTGGTGTTGCTGGTGCTGGCAGTATTACTGAAGCGAGAATACTGGAAAGACATACATTAACCCGGCTGCCCTGGTGATCGGACCACTTAACCTCAAGGAATGTCTGATATGGCCCTGGTAGCCAACCGCCGGTCTGTTATGAATCTATTTTCTTCAACAAGTTGTCCCCAAAGTCACCGTGTGCGCATGGTGCTGGCGGAGAAGGGTATAACGGTCGAGATCATCGATGTTGACAACAACCAGAAACCGGAGGATTTGATTGACCTGAATCCGTACAACACGGTGCCCACACTGGTTGATCGTGAACTGGTGCTCTATGATCCGCACACCATCATGGAGTACCTTGACGAGCGCTTTCCGCACCCGCCATTGATGCCGGTGGACCCGGTCTCGCGCGCGCGCGCGCGGCTGGCGCTGTACCGCATCGAGCAGGACTGGTATGGGCTGGTACCGGCGCTCGAGTCCAAGGGCGAGAAAACCGCCAACAAGGCTCGCAAGGATTTGCGTGACAGCCTGACGTCCAGCGCCGAGGTCTTCGCTGCCAAGCCGTATTTTCTCAGTGACGAATTCTCACTGGTTGATGCCACGATTGTCCCCATATTGTGGCGTCTGACGCATTACCGCGTCGAACTGCCACGGCAGGCCAGGCCGGTGCTCGAATATGCGGAACGCATGTTCAGCAGGGAGTCTTTCCAGGATAGCCTCTCGGAGGCTGAACGTGAAATGAGGGAATAAATCCCTCCCTGTTGTTGCTTTTTACCGCGCTGGTTTATTCCAAACGCCACGGAATCCACGAAAGAGCACAAAAAAACAATTTCTAAGGTATCTATTCCTTTGTGTTTTTCAGTGGATTCCGTAGCGAAATTATTTGTCTTTTTCACACCCAACCAGTACTAGTATCATGTACGGTATGACACGCAGCCGTCCCTACCTTGTTCGTGCAATCCATGAGTGGATCCTGGATAACGAAATGACACCTCACCTGCTGGTGGATATCGAGGGTGAGGGGGTGGAAGTGCCTGCACAGCAGGGACAAAACGGAAAAATCGTCCTGAATATCAGCCCCCAGGCCGTGGAAGGGCTGATTCTGGGTAATGATGCCATTGGTTTTCGCGCCCGTTTTGGTGGTATCTCAACCGATGTGTATGTGCCGCTTGAATCGGTACTGGCCATTTATGCCAAGGAAAACGGTCGTGGCATGGTCTTCACGGATGATGACGGTGAACCGGCACCCGATGGTTCCGGAACCCGGCAGGCGAAACGACCTGCGCTAAAGATCGTCAAGTAGCCAAGGTCTTCAGGCCGGGGCGCCCATGCGAACCGGTTCCAGCCGTAACTGACCCTGAGGGATACCCTGTCTTGTCAGGTAATTTTCCACGGGCTCGAGTAGCGGTGCCGGCATACAGGCATAAAAATCCAGTCCTGACGCATTATGCAGGTCCGCCAAGATTCCTGGTAACAACGCCTCGACAGCGCTGCTGTCGGTTGCTTCCAGCGCGGTAAATCTGAAGTTGTCCAGTGCATCGTCCCAGGAACGACACAGGTTGCCAAGGTAGTGGCTGTTGCCCGGCGTGATAATCCAGTAGAGGTAGATATTCTCTGCGGTATCCAGCGCCATGGCATGTTCGATCAGGCTCTTGATGGGGCCGAAGCCGCTGTTCACAGCAATGAATACCAGTGATCGAGGCGAGTCCTCGTTCAGGATGAAGTCTCCCTGTGGTCCCTCGATACAGAGGACGGTATTTGACTTCACATGGTTCTCCAGTGCCTCGATAAAAGGGCTACCGGGAGTCACGGGGATGTGAAATTGCAGGTTCATGTCGTCACAGGGACAGCTGGCAATGGAACAATCCTGCGGCGACTGGTTATCCAGTTGCAAGGACAGGTACTGGCCGGCAAGGAAACGCAGCCGGCAGGTACGGGGGGTCCTGGCATGCAGGATCAGCACCCGCTCATCGGGATGTTCTATCTTTTTCACCCGGACTTCTATTTTCTGCCGCGGGATATCATAGGATCCGAACGCCTCTTCGGCCTCCAGTACGACATCGGTGACTGCCGTGTTGCAGCAGGCGAGGATATAGCCCAGGCCTCTTTCCGTTTCCGACAGGACATAGTCATGTGCGGTAATCTTCTTCACCTGGCCGGAAACAACCTTGGCCTTGCACTTGCCGCAATTACCGTTGCTGCAGCCGTAGTCGAGTGCCAGGCCACTGCGCAGGCCCGCTTCCAGGATGGAGTCGGAACCTTCGATCAAGAATTCGTGCCCGCTGGGCAGGATGCGAACCTGGGCTGCCATAACGCGTAAGAATGCCTCCTTGGCAATGATCTCGGTGTCATCATCCGGCGCCAGGCGGGATTCCAGCGCCTCATTGAACCATGCCTGTAGCTTACTAAATGCAGAGGCCTGCGTCTCTTCTGTATCCCGGGCAAGTTCCTCAATCTTCTGCTTCAGTTCATGGATC
The DNA here is from genome assembly GCA_022340485.1 of Gammaproteobacteria bacterium. Taxonomy (GTDB): domain Bacteria; phylum Pseudomonadota; class Gammaproteobacteria; order UBA9214; family UBA9214; genus UBA9214. The sequence goes on from JAJDNX010000010.1 coordinate 28,287, forward strand.
AGGGTGGCGTATCGTCGCGCCTCCTGGCGGGCCTGAGCAAGTTCCTGGCCCAGAACGAGGATACGTGCTGCCAGGGTATTGCTGTCAGGCACATCTTCCTCAGGGCGTATGATTTTATTTACCGCCCGTTCCATGATGTGTTCCACCCGCTCGAGCATGGTGCTGTCTTCTACCTTCGTCTGCGGATAGGCGTGCAGCAGGTCGGAAAGCAGCAGCTCTCCTTCAAAGGTCCGCAATTCTCCCTGTTGAATTTTGGTCTGCAAGGCGCCCCGTTTAACACCAACGAGGCGCGCAGCTCGCGAGAGTGTGATCAGGCGCGGCATGATGACTCCTTTGAAGTTGCTGACAGTGTGGCGGTTAATCTAGCATAACTCTTGCTGAATGGCCGCTGGGCTATACTGCCTTCCTGACCAACACAGGACAAATCATGATAGAAGTTGTTTGTGCGGATATCACGACACTCGAGGTGGACGCCATTGTCAATGCGGCCAACACCACGCTACTGGGCGGCGGTGGCGTGGACGGTGCCATTCACGCGGCCGCTGGCCCGGTGCTGCAGGATTACTGCCGCACACTGAATGGTTGTCGAACCGGTGAAGCAAAACTTACCCCGGGATTTGATCTGCCGGCACGCCACATCATTCACACCGTCGGCCCCGTGTGGAAAGGCGGAGGCCATTATGAGAAGTCGTTGCTAACGGCATGTTATAAAAACAGTTTTGAAGTGGCTCTGCGGAACGGTGTGCGTACCATCGCCTTTCCGGCGATCAGTACCGGCGTGTACGGTTATCCGAAACAGCAGGCGACCGAGGTCGCCCTGTCCGTCATGCTGGATTATGAAGACCGCTTCGCGCGGATCATCGCGTGCTGTTTCAACGACCGTGACGCTGAGTTGTACCGCTCCGCATTGCTGGCCGTGCGATCCCGGCAATGAATTCGGTGTTGAGTTGCGCAGGCGCGAATTCCCTGTCAGGTGCAACTCACCGGCTTGCCATCGTTGAGCCAGGCAGCCCACTGCGCGTGGATGGAGATATCCACTCCAGCACCAATGGCCTGTGACTGCAGGTAGGTCTGCAGATCATGTAGCAACGCCGAATCCATCAGCTCAAGGTCCTGTTGCAGCTGGCTGTGCAGGGTGCGGTAGATACGTTTCAGGTCGGCCATCTCATATTGATCGATCGCTTTCACGGGGTATTCGCTCCTGTCAGTGTGGCGGAAGGAGACTCTTCAGAGAGTAACAACAGCGGATCGACGCGTGCATCATTCAGGCTGACGCCCCAGTGCAAATGCGGGCCGGTGACACGGCCGGTCATGCCGACCGCACCGAGGACCTCGCCGCTGTCGACGGTCTGTCCGGGGGTGACATCGATCCTGCTCATGTGACAGTACATGGTGATCAGCCCCTGGCCGTGGTCGAGCAGTACCGTATTGCCATTAAAAAAGAACTCCCCGGTGTCGAGCACGGTGCCGGGAGCCGGCGCATGAATCGGGGTGCCTTCCGGTGCAGCAATATCCAGCCCGGTATGGGGATTGCGTGGCTGTTCGTTGAAAAAACGTCGTAGCCCGAACGGGCTGCTGGTGGGTCCTTCCACCGGCTTCTTGAGACTGACGACGACATCCTCCTTTGCTGACCAGTGTCGCAAGGCCGACTTGATCCGTTGTGCCTCGCGCGTGATGCGTTCCATGTCCCGCTTCTCAGGATTTACCTTGCGTTTGTCCTCGATGGTGATGTGCTGTTCTTCATAGGCCTTGTCCGCTACCTGGAAACCAAGACTGCGCGTCTTTCCCTGTTGGCTGCTTACCTTCAGGTAGTGCTTGCCGGGCTTTGTAGCCAGTGGCAAGCCGATGATTGCTGTGTAGTCACCGTTGATACGGGTCACCAGTACCTTGCGATCGCCATAGCGAGCTGTGGCAGGGTCGACCTCATCGGGCAGGGTGATGACGGCGATCCCTCCCGGTACCGGGGTGCTGTCGAGAGCCAGTGCATGGCTTGTGGTAGAGAGCAGCGCCAGAAAATATAAGGCAATCACACGTAGCATAGTTTTGTCCCATAACTGGTTAACGGAAAGATACATTGAGCCTGTGTTACTCAATAATTTTATCAACGGTACACAGCAACTGACCCTGTGCAAGCCTTGTGGACAGTTGTTCACCCGGGGTTACGCTGCTCGACTTGTGTATCACGCGCTTGTCAGATGGTCGTGTCACAATCGCATAGCCGCGTTCCAGGGTGGCAAGCGGGCTGAGGGTATCCAGTGACTTGCAGGCCACGGCCAGCTGACGCCGCCGGTTTTGTAACCGCGTATCGATGCTGCTGCGCATGCGTTGTGTCAGATTTTGTAACAGCAGCTCACTGCGGCTGATCCGATAGCCGGGTGCGGTTTGCTTCAGGGCCGCAGTTGTCGCGTCGAGAGATGAACGCAACTTGTTGAAATAGGCTTGAATAACCAGCCTTGAGCGTTGCTCCAGTTCGTCAAGCCGCTGTGCCTGCTGACGCAGGTACTGGCCGGGATGGCGGAACTGCAGGCGCTGCTTACACCAGTCCAGTCGCTGACGGGCATCATTCAGCTGCTGTTGCATCCGTCGTGTACTGCGAAGCTGCAGGGCATGGAGCTGTGTCCGCCATTCGGATTGCTCAGGGCTCACCAGTTCGGCAGCGGCGGACGGTGTCGCTGCACGATGGTCGGCAACAAAGTCTGCGATGGTAAAGTCCACTTCATGGCCAATGGCGCTGACCACCGGCACACTGCATTCATGCAGTGCCCGGGCCACGACCTCTTCGTTGAATGCCCACAGGTCTTCCAGCGAACCGCCACCGCGGGTGAGAATGAGAACGTCACATTCCTTGCGCCGGCAGGCGGTGGTGATCATGGCGGCAATTTCCCTGCCGGCGTCCTTGCCCTGTACCGGTACCGGATAGATCAGTACCGGGATCGCCGGGAATCGTCTTTTCAGTACACTGAGGACGTCACGAATGGCCGCGCCGCTGGGTGAAGTGATCACACCGATGCGCTTTGGAAATGGCGGTAATGATCGTTTGCCCTCGGCCGCAAACAGGCCTTCCTGTTCCAGTTTCCGCTTCAGTGCATCAAAGGCGCGTTGCAGTACCCCGTCGCCGGCTTCCTGCATGGATTCCGCTATCAGTTGGTAATCACCGCGTGGTTCGTAGAGGCTGACCTTGGCGCGCACCAGCACCTGCATACCTTCCTCGGGTTTGAATCGCAGCAGCTGGTTGCGGTTGCGGAACATGGCACCGCGGATTTGTGCCTTGCTGTCCTTGAGCGTGAAGTACAGGTGACCGGAGGAGGGTCGGGCGATGTTGGATAATTCGCCTTCCAGCCAGATGCGGGCAAGTCCCGATTCCAGCAGTCTTCGCGCGGTTTGATTCAGCCGGGAGACGGTATAGACGTCCCGCTCCGGCGGTGGCATGGCAATATCCGGTGTTACTGTCGACATGGGAGGCAAGGATACACGGAATCGACGGGTACTTGTTTACCGCAGTAGCGCCAGTCCCTATAATTGGCGGCCATTCTCAACCGGCGGAACCCGAAAATTATGCGAATTTCGCAGGAAGCCCTTACTTTTGATGATGTCCTGCTGTTGCCGGCGCACTCCACTGTACTGCCGCGTGATGTCAGCCTGGTCAGCCAGCTGACCCGCGAGATCGAACTGAAGATTCCGCTGTTGTCCGCGGCCATGGATACCGTCACCGAATCGCGACTGGCCATAACCCTTGCACAGGAGGGGGGTATTGGCATCGTCCACAAGAACCTGACGCCGGAACAGCAGGCAGACGAGGTCAGGCGGGTGAAAAAATTCGAGAGCGGTGTCATCAAGGACCCGATAACGGTTTCACCGTCTGCCAGTATCCGCGAGGTGATCGAGTTGACCCGCGTGAATGACATTTCCGGGGTGCCGGTGGTGGATGGCGATGACCTGGTCGGCATTGTCACCAGTCGTGACCGGCGTTTCGAAACCAATCTGGACCTGCCGGTGACCAGTGTGATGACGCCGAAAGACCGCCTGGTCACGGTTTCCGAAGGTGCCGGCAAGGACGAAGTCATCGCCTTGTTACACAAGCACCGCATCGAACGCGTCCTGGTGGTGAACGAGAATTTCAAGTTGCGCGGCATGATCACGGTCAAGGATATACAAAAATCCAGGGACTTTCCGAATGCCTGCAAGGATGAATACGGACGTCTGCGCGTCGGTGCCGCGGTGGGCACCGGCGGCAATACCGAGCTGCGCATTGAGGCGCTGGTGCAGGCAGGTGTCGATGTCCTGATCGTGGATACCGCGCATGGCCATTCGCAGGGCGTGATTGACCGGGTACGCTGGGTAAAACAGCACTATCCCGATGTCCAGGTCATTGGCGGCAATATTGCAACGGCGGCTGCGGCACGGGCACTGGTAGAGGCCGGTGCGGACGCTGTGAAAGTCGGTATCGGTCCCGGTTCCATTTGTACCACCCGCATCATTGCCGGCATCGGTGTCCCGCAGATTACAGCGGTTGCCAACGTTGCCGCCGAACTGCGCAAGGACGGCATCCCCCTGATCGCCGATGGTGGCATACGTTACTCCGGTGACGTTGCCAAGGCACTGGCTGCGGGGGCTTTTTCGGTGATGATCGGCAGCATGCTGGCCGGTACCGAGGAAGCACCGGGCGAGGTTGAGCTCTACCAGGGACGCTCCTACAAGGCCTATCGCGGTATGGGTTCGCTGGGTGCAATGAAGGAGGGCTCCAGCGACCGATATTTCCAGGAAGGCGGTGAACAGGACAAGCTGGTACCCGAGGGAATCGAGGGGCGGGTACCGTACAAGGGCTCGATGATTGCCATACTGAACCAGTTGATGGGCGGATTGCGCTCCAGTATGGGCTATACCGGTTGCGCCAGCATTGCCGAGATGCGCACCAAGCCGGAATTTATTCGGGTCACCAGTGCCGGCGTGAAAGAAAGCCATGTACACGATGTCTCGATTACCAAGGAAGCACCGAACTACCGGGTGTAACCATTACTGTACCAGGGCATTCACTCTCCTTTATGCCCATGCTGCGGGTGCCCCGGGAGAGGGTGCAATAACAGAAGCCGCTCACTATCGACTGTGTCTACCAGCAACGACATCCATGCCCACCGGATCCTGATCCTGGATTTCGGTTCCCAGTATACGCAACTCATTGCGCGTCGCATTCGCGAGATTGGCGTGTACTGTGAAATTCATCCCTATGATACGGATGTGGCTGAGATCAGTGCCTTTGCCCCCATGGGGATTATTCTCTCCGGTGGTCCGGAGACGGTGACCGGTGATGACGCACCGCGGGCGCCACAGATTGTGTTTGAACTGGGCGTACCGCTGTTGGGAATCTGTTATGGCATGCAGACCATGGCGGCGCAACTGGGGGGCCGTGTTGAGACCTCGACTCACCATGAGTACGGTTATGCGCAGGTTCGCGCACGTGGTCATTCACGGCTGCTGAGTGATATAGAAGACCATACCTCGACAGAGGGGTACGGATTGCTGGATGTCTGGATGAGCCATGGTGACCGGGTGATCGAGTTGCCTGCAGGCTTCCGGGTAAGCGCCAGTACCGACAGCGCGCCGATTGCCGCCATGGCGAATGACGAGCGTGCCTGGTACGGCATCCAGTTTCATCCCGAGGTGACCCATACCCACCAGGGGGAACGCATCCTGCGGCGTTTTGTGATTGACCTGTGCGGCTGTGATGCCCTGTGGACGGCCGATCACATTGTCGACAGCAGTATCCGCGATATCCGCGCACAGGTCGGTGACGGCAAGGTGTTGCTGGGCCTCTCCGGTGGTGTTGATTCCTCCGTGGTGGCCGCGTTGTTGCACAAGGCGATTGGTGATCAGCTGTTGTGTGTCTTCGTCGATAACGGCCTGTTACGGCACCACGAAGGCGACCAGGTGATGGCGACCTTTGCCGAACACATGGGGGTGCGGGTTATCCGTGTCGATGCAGAGGCACGCTTTCTGCAGGCGCTCAAGGGTATTGACGACCCGGAACAGAAGCGCAAGGTGATCGGCAACCTGTTTATCACTGTGTTCGAAGAGGAATCCGACAAACTCAGCGGGGAGGTCGAGTGGCTGGCCCAGGGTACCATCTACCCGGATGTCATTGAATCTGCCGGTGCCAGGACCGGCAAGGCGCACCTGATCAAGTCGCACCATAATGTCGGCGGACTGCCCGAGCACATGCGCTTGCAATTATGTGAACCGCTGCGCGAACTGTTCAAGGACGAGGTGCGCAAGCTGGGCGTGGAACTCGGCCTGCCCTATGATATGGTCTATCGCCACCCGTTTCCCGGTCCCGGGCTCGGTGTGCGTATTCTCGGCGAGGTCAGAAAGGAATACGCGGATACCCTGCGTCTCGCAGATCATATCTTTATAGAAGAACTGCGCCGGCACAAACTCTATGACTCGGTGAGCCAGGCGTTCAGTGTCTTTCTGCCGGTGAAGTCGGTCGGCGTCACGGGAGATGGCCGGCGCTATTCACATGTGGTGGCACTGCGTGCCGTGGAAACCATCGATTTCATGACGGCCCGCTGGGCGCATCTCCCCTACGAGTTCCTGGACCTGGTGTCGCGGCGTATTATCAATGAAGTCCCCGATATTTCCCGCGTTACCTACGACATTTCCGGCAAACCGCCCGCTACCATCGAGTGGGAGTGACAGGAGTTAGTAACATATTGAAATATAATGACAAAAACAATTCAGTTAATAATATAATCTCATCATCAATGGTATTTTTCATGGTATTTATTGCGAGTAGCAAAGCAGATGACATCGATACCATGAGAGGCGAACCGATGCGTTCATGGTATTAAGTGGGCGCTGTTTAGATGCCAGTTCTCGATTGTGGATGGCGTTATTGCGGGCTGTAATCGCGCCATAAATATCTATAATGTGGCGTGAATAAGTGCTACAATCACGCCATGAGATGGATATGGCAACAATCCGATTGGCCCGATTTCCGCTACGACAAGCTTGCGCTCGAACACCGGGAACTTGAGTTTCGTCTGAACTCGGAGCGTCTGGCGGGCAGCTTTGATGCGCTACCAATAGCATCTCAAGAGGATGCCACAATCGACCTGATGCTTTCCGAGGCCATCAAAACCAGCGCCATTGAGGGCGAGGATCTGGACCGTGAATCGGTCAGGTCATCGCTACTGTCTTTGATAACATCGGATACGTTACCGGCCAACTCTGACCAGAAAGCTGCTGGGGCTGCTTCGTTGCTGGTGGACATTCGCAAGAACTGGCAAAAAGCCTTGACGCATGACCTGCTGGGTAAGTGGCAATCCATGGCTGTCCCGGAACAGCGTTACACGCCTATTTTGCGAGGCGCATACCGCAACGATCCTTCGCCAATGCAAATAGTGAGCGGGCCTTACGGACGCGAAAAGGTTCACTATCAGGCCCCACCAGTGGCTCGGGTGCCTGATGAAATGGTGAAGCTTATCGAATGGTACAACCAAACCAGTCCCTTGAGCGGGGATAAGACAATACCCGGGATTGCCCGAGCAGGTATTGCTCATCTCTGGTTCGAGGTGATTCACCCCTTCGATGATGGTAATGGGCGAGTTGGCAGGGCGATCGCTGACCATGCACTTTCGCAGTCGCTCGGCTATCCAACCACGGCTTGTCTTGCCACGGCAATAGAGGGGGATAAAAAATCCTATTACCTGCAGCTGGAGAAAGCCAGCTGCGGAAGCATGGATGTTAACGTTTGGCTGGATTATTTCGCTGATACAATCATCAAGGCACAGGAAATTGCCAGGGAAGAAGTGGACTTTGTACTGGCCAAGACACGTTTCTACGAAGCTTATAGCGATCAGCTGAATGAACGGCAGGCCAGGATGGTATCTCGGGTGTTCGCTGAAGGACGAAGAGGCTTTGAAGGCGGAATAACGACCAGAAAATATGAAGCCATCACCAAGTGCCCCAATCGAACAGCCAGCCGTGATCTTTCTGACCTGGTTGCCAAAGGTATAATCATTCCGCTACCAGGTGGTGGTAGAACAACGCGATATGAGTTGACGATTGTTAGACCGGCTCAGTCTGGTCTGACGAGGAAATGATTCTCTTCGCTCTGGAGCGAGCGATCTTATCTGCACAAGCCTGTGAACGATTTAATGAATTTCCATTGTGTCCTATGAACATCGATACACTTGAAGAAAAACTGGCTGATATCGATGCAGATACATTGCGGAATTTTATATTCGACCTCTACCTCCGCTATCCGGAGTTGAGCGACAAGATCGAAGCATTGACATTGGCAGACGATCCGGTCGCCCTGTCCAGGGTGCTGCGCAAGCGTATTGCATCGATGAAACGAGGGCGGAGGTTTATCGATTATCGGGCGAGTTTTGATTTTGCACGCGAACTGGAAGCAGTGCTCACTGACATTGAAAGCGGACTGCTGGAGCGCTCACCGGAACATGCGTTTGATTTGGTCGACCGGTTCCTGGCGACGGCGGAATCTGTGCTCAACCGTGTCGATGATTCCGGCGGGGCAGTGGGCGAGGTATATCGCCAAGCCGTACTGTTGTGGTTGACGGCGGCTAAAGGCTGGCGGGATGCCAACGTGGACTGGCTCGAGCGGATTTATCAGCTGTATCAGCAGAATGATTATGGTGTGCTTGATCCGATATTGCCGAATGCCCACCTGCTGTTGACGCAGGATCAGCTGAAGCAACTTGCCTGGCGGTACGAGAACGAGTTGCGCAAGGCGTTAAAATCTCCTGAACAAGAAGACAAAGTCAATCTCGTGGCCTTGCATAGCAGCGTGGCATTAGGACAAATCGCCGATGCCTTGCGCGATCCTGCCTTATATGAGCGATCGGTATTGATACATTCGCCACAGCCAAACAATCTGCAAATGAAATCGATTTGTGAAAAATATCTGCAGTACGAGCAACCCGAGATGGCAATACAGTATCTAAACCAGGCATGGGGGGGCCGTTTTGAGCATGATCGTCTGGAATTGCTGGATAAGGTCTGTGTGAAAACGGGTGACCGGAAACAGCTTAAAGTGATTCGTTCTCGGCTGTTTCAGAGCGAGCAGAGCTACGCCAGTTTCGTGCGATATCTGGAGGCCTTGGACGAGGATGAGAAAGAGAAAGCGTGTAGCTCAGCAATCAAGCAAGCCGAACAGGGTGGCAATATCGTACTCAGCGCAGATCTGTTATTGAACCTGAGCCAGACGGAGAGAGCTCAGGTCTTAGTCTTAGCACGGCATCAGGAGTTGGCGGAGTGTTTTTATGACAGTTTGCTGAGGCTGGCCAAGGCGTTTGAAAAAGCGGATTGCAATCTGGCGGCCACGGCGTGCTACCGCGCCTTGTTGCTGGATATCCTGGCACAGGCGCGCAGTAAGGCTTACGGGTATGGTGTACGGTATTACAAAAAGCTGGAAGCGCTGGCGAAGCGGATCAAGGTATTCAAACCACTGCCAACACATGACACCTTCGTGCAGCAATTGCACTCAACGCATGGGCGAAAAAAAAGTTTTTGGGCGCGACTGGAATCATGATGTGGCAAAGCCTGCAGCACAGCATGGAATTGCTCTTCTCGACATTTCCGGTAAAGATTAGCAGCAATTTCTGAGCATGGTATTTTTCATGGTATTCCCCCTTATGCCAAAAATAAGTCATTGATATTAGGTCTGGAAAATGGCTCGTTTACAATCGAGTGGGAGTGACAGAAATTTATAACATATTGATATATAATAAATAAAACAACCCAATATATAATATAATCTGCATCATCAATGGTATTTTTCATGGTATCTTTTGCGCATAGCCAAGCAGAAAACGCCGATACCATGAGAGGTAGATTAATGCTGGCATGGTATCGGAACGCATGAACTACACCTGCTCTGGAGCAATCCGAAACCGGCAATTCCAACAATGTGTTTCAGAAAAAACAGTACTGTTTTCTGAAAGTACTGTCAGAGTAGTGAATCCATAACTTACTGAAAATGCAACTATTATCGTAGTTCTCCTTGTGGAGAGGGTTGGACCTCTCCGCGATGTCTGTGTCTATGTCTCCACGTCTGTTGCTTGCAAAATGTAACTAAGTACGTTACAGTTTCCCACCAAGAGGGAGATTGCCATTGATTCAAAATTTTCGGGACCGCTGGCTGAGGGATTTTTATCTGGAAGATAAAACCAGCAAGAAGATACCCGCTGAGATCGAAGCCCGACTGTTCCGAAAGCTGCAGTTAATTGATGACGCGACCTGTGATCTCGACCTACGGTCACCTCCGAGCAATCATTTTGAAAAGTTGAGGGGGAATCTGGCTGGGAAGCATTCGATCCGCGTTAACAAGCAATGGCGATTGGTGTTTACCTGGTCAGGTGAACGTGGTGAGGCCCAGGACATCTATCTGGATAACCACGATTATCGGTGAGGCAGGCTATGAATATCACAAAACGACAACCCGTCAGTGTCGGTGAAATGATTACCGAGGAGTTTCTCGTGCCCATGGCGTTGACGCAGGGACAACTGGCAGAAGCGATGGGAGTCAGTCGAAAAACCGTGAATGAGTTGTGTACCAATCGCCGTGCAATCACGGCTGATACCGCACTGATGCTGGCTACTGTATTTGGGAATACCGCTGATTTTTGGTTGAATCTTCAGCAGCGCAATGAGCTGTGGAAAGCGCTTAACACACCAAAGCGACGGGCACGGATAGAGAAGGCTAAACCGATTGCCGCCTGAGTTTGAGGGTAGTGGCCGTTAGTACGCACAAGTGGACTTTCCACTCTACGAAGAGTTGCTCGATTTGTTGGAACTGCCACGATACCCGTCCTGGCATTACCGTCGCTATGGTGTCGAAGCGCTCCTGGCCATGGGCAGGAAGGCGGAGGCAGTCCAGTATGCGGAAGCCTCTCGAGGACTGAACCAGCCTGATTCCGTGATCGACCAGGCCTGCGAGCAGATCCTGATTTCATCCGGTTTGTATGAGGAGGCCTACCGCCGCTACGGATTGAATGCTGCGGTGGGTAATTCCTATCCAGCCTGCAAGTCGGCGATACCTTCCTTGATTAACTGCTTCAGATGTGCCTCTTTCAGCGCCTCAAGCTGCGCATATTCAGATGCCGAGATCACCACGGCAACGGGCTTGCCATTACGGTTGATGCCAACAGGACCGTGTTGTGCGTTGATCAGCACCTCACCGAATTCGCGTTTGG
>JAJDNX010000101.1 GCA_022340485.1 Gammaproteobacteria bacterium
GTTGTACTGCGCGAGGGGCCGGCCTTTTTTGATGCGGTGAAGGACCTGCTGCATTGCGATGCAGTGCAACTCGCCTGCATTCATTCACTGAGCACGGCACAGGCGGAACACATGCTCGCGCTGCTGCGCGGCCCACATGGCACCGAACTGATCCAGGTTGCACACACACTGGATGTCTTCTCTCGCTACGGAATCATCTTCCTGCTGTTCATGGTCGGCCTGCGCACCAGCATAAGCGAAATGCGCCAGGTCGGCCCGGACTCCCTGCGCGTGGCAGTAATCGGTGTCATGGTGCCCTTCCTGCTCGGGGTTGCATCATCGCGCCTGCTGATTCCCGACATTCCACTGCATACCAGCCTGTTTCTCGGTGCGGCACTTGGCGCCACCAGTGTCGGCATCACCGTCATGGTGCTGCAGGAACTGAAAATGGAGGGTACCAAAATTGCACGCATTATCGTCGGTGCCGCGGTCATTGATGACATTCTTGGCCTGGTACTGCTCTCGATTGTCAGTGGCATCGTCGTCACCGGCGGCATCGAGACTGCACAGATACTGGTGGTGGTCATCATGACCGGCCTGTTCCTGACCGGTGCCATCGTGCTGGGACCCTGGCTGTTGAAAATCACCATCTACCTGGTACGCCATCTCGATCTGATGGAAGCAAAGATGTTTATTTCCTTCCTGTTTGTCATGGTGCTGGCGTGGATGGCAAACCTGGCGGGGCTGGCCACCATCGTCGGGGCGTTTACCGCGGGACTGATCATGCAGGATGCCTATTTCAGGCATTGGGGCCATGAGCACGAACATACCGTCTGTATCAAGGACCTGATCATGCCACTGGAGGTCATCCTGGTACCGATCTTCTTCGTGCTGATGGGCATAGAGGTAAAGCTGGAGATGTTCCTCCACTGGAATATCGTATTCCTCGCAGCCGGCCTGCTGGTATCGGCAATCATCGGCAAACTGCTTGCCGGGCTCGGCGCGTCCCGCGATAGCAATCGCCTGGCGATCGGTATCGGCATGCTGCCACGCGGTGAGGTTGGCCTGATCTTCGCCGCAATCGGCAAGAGCCTTGGGGTGATCGATGACGCATTGTTCTCTGCCATCGTGCTGATGGTTATCCTGACAAGCCTGCTGGCACCACCATTGCTGAAACTGAGCCTGCAGCGAACCGCAAACCCCGCCTGAGCAAGCCGGCAGAGCTGCTTTATGCAGTACACGCGTCATGGGATAATCTTTTTGCAAACATGCCGGTACCTGTGAACCGGCTGGCTGAATAGAACAGGCGGAACATCAACCACCATGCGATCTTCATCACGACATCAGGATACGGCCGGCGAACGGCTGGCAGCGCACCCATGGGCAAGTTGAGGCACGCAATCAATCTGGGGTTGTTTCTATTCGCCCTGTGGCTGCTGTTGTCCGGTCATTACACTCCCCTGCTGCTGCTACTGGGGACTGTGTCGACACTGCTGGTGGTGCTGCTGACGACCCGTGCAGACCTGATCGACCGGGAGATCCAGCCCGTACTGATCAAACCCTCGGTACTGCTCTACTGGGCCTGGCTGGGTCGGGAAATCGTCAAGTCAAATATTGACGTCAGCCGCCGCATCCTCAACCCCACTCTGCCCATCAGTCCGACGATTTTCACCCTCAGGGCTACACAGAAAACCGAACTGGGACGGGTCACCTATGCAAACTCGATCACCCTGGTGCCGGGCACGGTCACCGTAGACGTCGAAGAGGACCTGTTCACGGTACATGCCCTGACGCAGGAAATCGCAGCAGACCTGAAGCGCGGTGAAATGAACCGCCGGGTTTGCGAGGTGGAGAAGGTTTTTTAATGTTCATCGCCGTATCAAGCGTGATTCTGATTGCCATTGCCGTGGGCCTGGTGCGCGCCATCCGCGGGCCTAGCCTCTATGATCGCGTACTGGCCGCCAACATGATCGGAACACTGACCGTGCTGATGGTCGCCATCCTCGGTTTTATGACCGGACGTCCCGAGTTCCTGGATATTGCCCTGGTGTACGTGCTGATCTCCTTCGTGAGCACCCTGGCCGTGCTGCGAGTACACAACCCCGGTGCTGGCACAACGGCCAGCAGTGTCAAAGGATCCGGGGAACAGTGATGGACATGGTGCTTGCGGTACTGAGCTGGAGCTGCCTGCTGGGGGGCGCGATCTTCCTGCTGATTGGTGCACTTGGGGTGCTGCGGTTTCCCGACTTTTATACCCGCCTGCATGCCGTCAGCGTCTGCGACACCCTGGGCGCAGGACTGGTACTGGCGGGATTGATGCTGCAGGGCGGCTTTAGCCTGGTGACGGTAAAATTGCTGCTGATGTTCTATTTCATGATGTTCACCGGACCGACGGCCGTTCATGCACTGGCCCAGGCGGCCATGCAGGGGAAGTTGCAAGCGGTTGTGGATGAGCACGAGCCTGAATAATGGAGAACCTGATAAACGATGTACTGCTCGGGCTGCTGATGATTACCGGCTTTGCCATCGTGCGCATGAAAAGTCTGCTTGGGGTAACCATGCTGACCAGCATCTACAGCCTGCTATCGGCATCCTTGTTCGTAGTACTGGACGCCGTCGACGTTGCCCTCACCGAGGCAGCCATTGGTGCGGGCATTGCAACCGTCCTGATGGTGGCAACGGTTGCCCTCACCACGGACGAGGAAAAAGTGCCGCGGCACACCCCGCTACTGCCACTGCTCGTGGTCATGGCAACCGGTGCGGCCCTCATCTACGGCACCCTGGATATGCCACACCACGGCGATCCACTGGCACCCGCACACCGCTATGTGGCAGACAGCTATCTGCACGATTCACCAGTGGAAATCGGCGTCCCGAATGTTGTCACCTCGGTGCTCGCGAGTTATCGCGGCTACGACACCCTCGGCGAGGTGACGGTGATTTTCACTGCCGCCGCCGGTGTACTCGCGTTGCTGGGTTATCGCACCCGCGGGCGAAATATCGAAGCGGCCGGCATCAGGAAACAGGTTGTGCTGCGTGTCATTGCCAAACTGTTCTTCCCGCTGATCTTGCTGTTTGCACTCTATGTGCAATTTCATGGTGACTATGGCCCCGGTGGCGGCTTCCAGGCAGGGGTAATCTTTGCCACCGGTTTCATTCTCTATGCCCTGGCCTTTGGACTGGGTACCGCACAACGGCTCATCCCAAGCCAGTTGCTGCGGATCCTGGCGGCGGCCGGTGTGCTGATTTATGCGGCTGTCGGCCTCGAGAGCATGCTGCTGGGTGGAAAGTTCCTTGAGTATCGCGTGCTCGCCGATGACCCCATTGCCGGACAGCACCTCGGCATCCTGCTCATCGAACTGGGTGTCGGAATTACCGTTGCCTCGGTGATGCTGATTATCTATTACGGTTTTGTCAGCCGGCGGCACTAGCCTGATAACAACGGCCACAGAACCCGTTCATAGCCACGGAAGCACACGGAAAGAATGCTATTAACGAGTTCATCGTTCCATGTTCTTCCGTGTGCTTCCGTGGCAATATTTTTACGTTTTTTTAAGTTGCACCTGGATTGGAGAATAACGAATGTCCGAGCTGTTGGGTCACTACAACTACTGGATCGTCATCGTCCTGATGATGACCGGATTCTATATCGTTATTGCTCGACCCAACCTGATCAAGAAAGTCATTGGATTGTTTATCTTCCAGACCTCGGTGTTTATTTTTTTTATCAGCATAGCCAAGGTAGAGGGCGGCACGGCACCGATCATTGAGGAAGGCATCAGTGTCTACTCCAATCCGCTGCCACACGTGCTGATCCTCACCGCCATCGTTGTCGGTCTTGCGACCACAGCCCTCGGGCTGGCGCTGGTGGTACGCATCAGGGAAGCCTACGGAACCATCAACGAAGACGACATCCACGTGCAGGACGAGGAAAGATGAGTTTCACACTGTGCTGAGCACACACCTTCCCGCCCTGCAGGTCGTGTTACCGCTGGCCTCCGCCCCGGTATGCCTGCTGTTGCGCCATCCGCGCCATGCATGGGCCTGTGCACTGACAATCAGCTGGCTGGTTCTTGCAATTGCGGTCATGCTGGTGCAGCAGGTCGCTGCCACGGGGACAATTTCCTATGCCATCGGCGCCTGGGCAACCCCCTGGGGGATTGAGTACCGTATCGACATGGCCGGCGCCCTGATGATTCTTGTCGTCGCCACCATTGGTGCCGTGGTACTGCCGTTTGCCGGGCGCAGCATTCAGCAGGAGATTCGCAAAAAACACAGCGGCCTGTTCTATACCTGTTTTCTGTTATGCCTGGCTGGTCTGCTGGGTATTGTGGTCACCGGTGATGCCTTCAATCTGTTCGTATTTCTGGAAATCTCCTCGCTGTCATCCTATGTGCTGATCAGCCTCGGCTGCACGCGCCGCGCCCTCACCGCTGCCTTCCAGTACCTGGTGATGGGCACCATCGGCGCCACCTTTATCCTGATCGGTGTCGGCTTGCTGTACATGCTCACCGGTACCCTCAACATGGTGGATATTTCACAACGGCTGACTGAAGTGGCGGATACACGCACCATACGAGTCGCCTTTGCCTTCGTGACCGTGGGCGTCAGTATCAAGCTGGCGCTGTTCCCGCTGCACCTGTGGCTGCCAAATGCCTATACCTTTGCCCCGTCGGTGGTTTCGGCGTTCTTCGCGGCCACCGCGACCAAGGTCGGGATCTACGTGTTGTTGCGGTTGTTCTTCACGGTGTTCGGTATCGGCTTTTCCTTTGTGGCCATGCATGTCGGCGAGATCATGATGCTGCTGGCAGCAGCGGCCATGATGGTTGCCTCGCTGGTCGCCATTTTCCAGAACAATGTCAAGCGCATGCTGGCCTACTCGAGCGTGGCCCAGATCGGCTACATCATCCTCGGCATCAGCCTTGCCAGCCGCGATGGTGTCGCGGCAGGCATGATCCACCTGTTCAACCATGCGCTGATCAAGTGTGCACTGTTCCTCTCGCTTGGCTGTATTTTTCTGCGCCTGGGCTCGGTTGAACTCCAGGACATGCGCGGTCTTGCGAAGAGGATGCCCTGGACCATGGCCGCATTTGTAGCGGGCGGCCTGAGCCTGATCGGACTGCCACTTACGTCCGGGTTCATCAGCAAATGGTACCTGGTCGGCGCAGCTCTCACGGACGGCTACTGGCCGCTGGCCGTGCTGATCCTGCTGAGCTCACTGCTGGCACTGATCTACATCTGGCGCGTGGTGGAGACCGCTTACTTTCAGGTACCCGGTGCCGGAATGCCTTTGGTAAAGGAGGCGCCGGCCAGCATGCTGATACCGGCCTGGCTGCTGATCGGCGCGAACTTCTACATAGGCGTTGATGCCAGCCTGGTCTCCGGAATTGCGCACCAGGCAGCGGGCATCCTGATCGAGCAGGGGGTCCGATGAAACCAGTGGCAGCCTCAACGGCATGAGCCCGGAGATGACTGTGCTGGCCTGTATCGCGCTGCCGCTGCTGGCGCCGGTGCTAATCACGGCAATGCGCCGCTGGCCAAATCCGCGGGAGGCCATCACCCTGCTGACCTCGGTAGGCCTATTGCTGCTGGTGTCTTCACTGCATGATGCAGTGTTGCATGGCAGCCGGCCTGCCATTGACCTGCTGGAGCCCCTGCCCGGACTGAAAATTGGTTTTGAGGTCGAACCGCTGGGCCTGCTGTTTGCACTGCTGGCGAGCTTCCTCTGGGTAGTGACGTCGGTGTATTCCATCGGCTACCTGCGCAGCCTCAACGAATGGCACCAGACTTCCTTTTACTGTTTCTTTGCCATGGCACTCGGCAGTACCATGGGCATCGCATTTGCCGGCAACCTGTTCACACTGTTCATTTTCTATGAACTGCTGACCCTGTCGACCTATCCACTGGTCACCCATGCCGGCACTGCTGCGGCTACCTTCGCCGGCCGCATGTACCTTGGTTACCTGCTGGGCACATCGGTCATCCTGCTACTGCTGGCGCTGATCTGGACCTGGACGCTGGCCGGCACCCTGGACTTCCGCAGCGGTGGCATACTCGAAGGTATCGTGACACCCGGTGTGGCGGGCATCCTGCTGATACTGTTCATTTTCGGCATCGGCAAGGCCGCCCTCATACCGTTCCACCTGTGGCTGCCCGCCGCCATGGTGGCGCCGACACCGGTGAGTGCCCTGCTGCACGCCGTCGCCGTGGTTAAGGCCGGTGTCTTTACCGTACTCAAGGTCGCCGTCTACCTGTTTGGTATCGATTTCCTGGCCGAGATCCCGGCCACCCAGTGGCTGATGTATGTAGCCGCCACCACCCTGCTACTCGCTGCACTGGTAGCCCTGCGCCAGGACAACCTGAAACTGCGGCTGGCGTGGTCAACCATCAGTCAGCTGTCCTACATCGTGCTGGGCGCACTGCTGGCGACACCGCTGGGTATTGTCGGCGGCGGCATGCACATCGTCACGCACGCCTTTGCCAAGATCACGCTGTTTTTCTGTGCCGGCGCGATCCTGGTTGCCACACAAAAGACCCGCATCAGTGAGATGCACGGTCTCGGGCGGCGCATGCCGATTACCATGGGGGCCTTCTTTATCGCCAGCCTCAGCATCATCGGACTGCCACCACTGGGTGGATTCTGGAGCAAGTGGTTTCTTGCCCTCGGCACACTGGATACCCAGCAGTATCTCATGCTGGGGGTATTGCTTGCCGGTTCCATGCTCAACGTCGCCTATTTGTTACCCATTCCGATGCGCGCCTTTTTCAGCCGCGAACCGGGAAATCCCGGGGACAGTGGCCTACAGGAAGCGCCATCGGCGTGTGTGGCGGCGCTACTGGTGACCACAGCGGCCTGCGTCGTGCTGTTTTTTTTCCCGGATCCCGTTTACCGTCTATTGCAACTGCTGGTGCAGGGGTAACTCAATGTCACAGGAACGGCAGCATCTATTCGACAAGCCGGAAAATGTGAGGCGCCTGTTACGGGTACTGTACCTGGCCTGTGCGCTGTTGCTGGCGGCCGACCTGTTCGTGCACCGTCATGTCGAGCATGACTGGGAATCACTGTGGGGGTTCTACGCCGGGTTTGGATTCGCGGCCTGTGTATCGCTGGTCCTGATAGCCAGACAGCTGCGCAAGCTGCTGAAGCGCCCGGAGGATTACTATGAGCGCTAGCCTGCCACCGTTTGCAATCTTCTTCGCGGGTGCACTGCTGCTGGTGCTGCTGCACGGCAGGCTGCAGAAAACCCTGCTACTGCTGGTCCCGCTACTCAGCGTGGCCCTGCTGCTTGGCGTACCGGAGGGGCTGGTTGTCAAGGTACAGCTACTCGGCTACGAACTGGTGCCTTACCGTACCGATCGGCTGAGCCTGTTGTTCGCGTATGTATTCAACCTGGCAGCATTTATCGGGATAGTCTTTTCACTGCATGTGCAGGATCGTATTCAGCACGTTGCCACACTGGTCTATGCCGGCAGTGCGCTTGGTGCCGTACTTGCCGGCGACCTGATCTCAGTGTTTGTCTACTGGGAGCTGGCGGCGGTCTCCTCGGTGTTTCTGATCTGGGCACGGCGGTCACCCCGGGCAGTGGCCGCCGGCTGGCGCTACCTGGTGTTCCAGTTTTTATCCGGCCTGTTGTTGCTGGCCGGCATACTCATGCGTTTCCACGAAACCGGTTCGCTCGCCTTTGATTATATCGGGCTCGATGACGTTTCGGGCTGGCTGCTGTTCACCGCCTTTGGTATCAAGTGCGCCTTTCCGTTGCTGCATAACTGGCTGACCGATGCCTATCCCGAGGCCACGCCGAGTGGTACGGTTTTTCTCAGCGCCTTCACCACCAAGGCCGCCGTTTACATGCTGGCGCGTGGTTTTCCCGGTACCGAGATACTGATTTACATCGGCGCCATCATGACCTGCTTCCCGATCTTTTATGCCGTCATCGAAAATGATCTGCGGCGGGTACTTGCCTACAGCATGATCAACCAGCTTGGATTCATGGTCTGTGGCATCGGGATAGGCACCAGTCTCGCAATCAATGGCGCCGTGGCACATGCCTTCAATGACGTGCTTTTCAAGGGTCTGCTGTTTATGTCCATGGGTGCCGTGTTGCACATGACCGGAAAGATCAGGGCCACCGATCTTGGTGGGCTCTACAAAAGCATGCCGGTCACCACGGGTCTATGCATCATCGGCGCCTGCTCGATCTCCGCGTTTCCCCTCTTCAGTGGTTTCGTCAGCAAGTCCCTGGTGATGGCCGCCGCGCTGCAGGAAGGCCACCACTGGGTGTGGCTGGTATTACTGTTTGCCTCTGCCGGCGTATTTCATCATGCCGGCATCAAGATCCCGTTCTTTGCCTTCTTTGCCCAGGACTCCGGCATCCGGACAACCGAACCGCCGTTGAACATGCTACTGGCGATGGCACTGGCGGCAGTATTGTGCGTAACGATCGGGCTCTGGCCCGCCATGCTCTACAACCTGTTACCCTTCCCCGTGGACTATTCTCCCTATACGGTCACACATGTTCTGGCACAGCTGCAATTGCTGTTCTTTTCAGCACTGGCATTTACCTGGCTCAAGTTGAGTGGTCTGTACCCGCCGGAGATCCGCTCAGTCAACATTGATGTGGAGTGGTTCTACCGCTGGCTGGGCCCGCGTGCTGTAGCCCGGATGACGCGGGCACTCGATCGCTGGCAGGTCTATACGCGCATCGGTTTTCTGCGCCATCTGGGGACATTGTTTGGCACGCTGTTTCTGTATCATGGACCCCAGGGCATCCTGGCACGCACCTGGGCCACCGGCAGCATGGTCCTGTGGGTTGTCATCCTTCTCGGGCTCTACCTGGTTGCCTATTATTATTGAGTGGATACCCTGCTCGCCCTCCAAGACCTTGTCATCACGCTGTAAAGCCTCTAATTGACAGAAATCCCGGCATGAGTTGATCCACATCAATTCATATTGCAGCCATCCGATGGAAAATCAGGTGCTGACAACGGTAACAATCTTGCGTGGACGAGATGGCCCAACCTATTATTTTTAAAGCTGATCTGATCAGGCGCTATGACCAGACGGGGCCGCGCTATACCTCCTACCCGACCGCGGCCCAGTTTCACGAGGGAATCTCGGAGACGGACTACCGCAAGTGGGCACAAAACAGTAACGAGGACCCGATCCCGCGGCCCTTATCCCTGTATTTCCACATCCCGTTCTGCGATACGGTGTGTTTTTACTGTGCCTGCACCAAGGTGGTCACCAAAAACCACGAGCGCGCGACCACCTATCTCGATTACCTGTGCAGGGAAATCGCCATGCAGGGCGAACTGTTTGACGCCGACCGTATGGTCGAGCAGCTGCACTGGGGAGGGGGTACCCCAACCTTTCTCGACAACGACCAGATCCGCAAGTTGATGGAGGCAACCGCGCGGCATTTCTCCCTGCGCAGCGATGACAGTGGTGAGTATTCGATCGAGATCGATCCGCGCTCGGTCGATAGAGAAAAGCTGCACGTGCTGCGCGAAGAGGGCTTCAATCGCATCAGCCTCGGAGTGCAGGATGTCAATCCCGACGTACAAAAGGCCGTCAATCGCCTGCAAAGCGAACAGCAGACACGCAGCGTGGCCGAGCAGGCTCGCGAGCTGGGCTTCAAGTCCATCAACATGGACCTGATGTACGGGCTGCCATTTCAGTCCGTGGCCAGTTTCGAGCAGACCCTCAATGCCGTGATCGACATGGACCCGGACCGGATTGCCGTCTACAACTATGCACACCTGCCGCAACGTTTCAAGCCACAGCGGCGCATTGACGAGGCTAGCCTGCCCTCGGCCGATGAAAAGCTGGCGCTGCTGCAACATACGATTGAACACCTCACAGGGGCCGGCTATGTCTATATCGGCATGGACCACTTCGCCAAACCGGATGATCAACTGGCAATTGCACAGGAAAAGGGCACTCTGCAACGCAACTTTCAGGGTTACTCGACCCACGTGGAATGCGACCTTATCAGCATGGGTATGTCGGCGATTGGACACGTTTGCGACAATTACAGCCAGAACGTGCGCGAGCTGGAACGCTATTATGAACTGCTGGATGCCGGCAAGTTGCCACTGGACCGGGGTATTGAACTGGAACCCGATGACCTGCTGCGGCGTGACGTGATCACCCGGCTGATATGCGATTTCACGCTGGACATCAAGGCGCTGGAACAGAAATGGGACTTCAATTTCCACAGCCACTTTGCAGAAGAACTGCAAGACCTGAAGAAGATGCAGACACATGGCTTGTTACTGCTGGATGACGCGGCAGTGAGGGTGTTACCGGCCGGCCGCCTGCTGGTACGCAATATCTGTATGGTGTTCGATCGCTATTTGCGAAAAGGCGGTGACCAGTCCCGCTTCTCCAAGGTTATTTAAGCCCCGTCCAGAAAAGAGTCATGCGGCAACCGCGGTTTCTCCGCAATGGAGAACCGGCCTAGATCTCGTGTCCCATGCAGCCTTCCACCATCGCGCGCAACCGCCCGATACCCACCAGCTCGATCTGGCGGCGATTGACTGTCACCAGGCCATCCTTCTGGAAGTGTGCAAACAGGCGACTGACGGTTTCGATCGCGAGCCCAAGATAGTTGCCGATATCCTGACGCGACATCGGCAGGTTGAAGGCCGTCGCAGACAGACCCCGTGATTGGTAACGGGAGGACAGACTGAGTAAAAACGCTGCCAGCCGCTCCTCTGCTGTGCGCTTGCCGAGTAACAACAGCATGCGCTGATCAGTGGTAATCTCCTTGCTGACCACCCGCATCATCTGGCGGTTGAGGCCTGAAATGGAGTGACACAGTTCTTCCAGACGGTCATAGGGCAATTCGCAGATGCTGGCTGTCTCCAGCACGATCGAACTGCTTGCATATATTCCACTGTGCAAACCGTCCAGGCCAACCAGTTCACCTGGCAGGGTAAAACCAAGCACTTGTTCATCGCCATCTTCCGTCGTGCAATAGGATTTCAGTGCACCTGAGCGGACCGCAAACAGGGCGTTGCAGGGATCGCCGGCGCGAAAGATGTGCTGCCTGGGCTGGTAGGGCTGCACGCGTTTGATGATCTGGTCGAGTGCATCGATGTCTGCAACCGCCATACCGTGCGGCAAGCACAGCTCCGACAGGCTGCAGCTGCCGCAGGAGGCCTGGATATCAGCGATTTTCAGTGTTTCGCTCTTGGCAGACATTCTGGATGACCGTGTTTGGCGGTGATTTTTGTAAAAATTTTTACAACATTACAACAAGTTATAAACTATTACACTCTACAGTGTGCAGACACAGTATCATTCCGCACCTGTTAACCACAAGCTAACCGGACATCCTATTGTATTTACGAGCAAAAAAACGACTAGACGCACTTGTCGCCGCGGGCAACCCAGCAATTCTGAAAGATGGGCTGACCGGACTGGAGAAAGAGAGCCTGCGCGTCGCCCCGAATGGCAGTATTGCACAAACACCTCACCCCGCAGTCCTGGGCTCGGCGCTGACACATCCCTGGATCACTACCGACTATTCAGAGGCCTTGCTGGAATTCATTACCCCGCCGATGAAAAGTGCATCGGCGGCACTGGACTACCTGCGTGATTTGCAGCATTTCGTCTATCTGCGGCTTGACGGGGAACTGCTGTGGTCCTCCAGCATGCCCTGCGTGATTGCCGGCAGCGCCAGCATACCCATTGCACAATATGGCACCTCCAACAACGGCCTGATGAAGACCGTCTACCGGCGCGGCCTTGGCCATCGCTATGGACGCGTCATGCAGGTCATTGCCGGTGTGCACTACAACTACTCCTTTTCTGAAGGATTCTGGCTGAGCTACCAGCAACTCGAAGGCGATGCACGGCCCCTGCAAACGTTTATTTCCGAGCACTACCTTGCCCTGATACGCAACCTGCAACGCTTTGGATGGCTGATCCCATACCTGTTCGGAGCCTCGCCGGCAGTCTGCAAGTCCTTTCTGGACGGCAAGCAAACGATGCTGCAGGAGTTCAACAGCACGACCTATTACGGCCCGCATGCCACCTCACTGCGCATGTGTGATATCGGTTACCAGAACAGCCTGGAAAACGAGGTCGGGTTCAAGGCCAACTACGACAGCCTCCAATCCTATGTTGCGAGCCTGAGCAAGGCCATCGAGACCCCATCGCCACACTTCGAGAAGATCGGGGTAAAGGTCGATGGCAGTTACCGCCAACTCAATGCCAACATGCTGCAAATCGAAAACGAGTACTACAGTTCCGTGCGCCCCAAACAGGTACCGGACAATAACGAGAAACCGAGCCTGGCATTACAGCGGCGCGGGGTACGCTATGTCGAGCTGCGTTCGCTCGATATCAACATTTTTGATCCACGCGGTATCAACGAGACACAATGCCACTTTATTGAAACGTTCATGACCTTTTGCCAGTTGCAGGCCAGTCCGGTCATCAGCGATCTGGAACGCAAGGAGATCGACTACAACCTGGATACCGTCGCTTACCGCGGTCGGGAACCCGGTTTGTTGTTGCAACGCAACGGCAACAAGGTACCACTGCAACAGTGGGCGGGTGAGCTGTGCGAGGCAATGCAGGCATTTGCCACGGTCCTCGACAAGGAGGTAGAGGGTACGCCCTACCGGCAGGCCCTGCAGGAACAACAGGCAGCCGTTTCTGACCCCGAGAAAACCCTGTCGGCACAGGTACTGGCAGGCATGCGTGAATACAACGAGGGTTATTTCGACTTTGCACAACGCATGTCTCTGCAGCACCAGCAGTATTTTTTAAATCTTGATCATGACGCCGCCCGGTTTCAGGCCTTTGACGAAACCGTGAAGCAATCGCTGGAGAAACAGCGTGCCATGGAAGCTGCCAACCATGAGTCCTTCGATGACTTCCTGAAGAACTACTTCGCACAGACACTCTGAACGAATGGAAAGTCCCGTTGCGGCAGGACGCGATCGCGCCACTTCACTACCCCGCCAGCACGAAGGCAACCGCCGCAAGATAAAATCCGGCCGGGTAGTGCCAGTGAGGCGGTTTCCTGAGCAGGGCTTCCAGCAACACTGTCAGGATAACCCCCATCACCATGTACAGTGGTACCACCTGCACCGAGGTGTAATGACGCATATCATCCGGCAGGTAGTAGAAATAGAAGGTCCCGTAGAACAGCAGGAAAAAACCGTTCGCAAGTATTTCCAGCAACGGGCCATCGATACCGGATAACAGGCCTTTCAGCCACTGCGGACGGATTGTAATGGCGTTTTGCTGCAGCACCTGCTGCAAGAAGTACAGGTAATAGCCGTACACCGGCCAGATAATGAAATTCAGCATCGAGGTGTAGCCATCGTGTATGGGCCACACCCGGTACTGCCACAACCGTTCCCCCGTCAGCAGAAAATACAGTTTCCCCAGGTAGACCTCGCAGACGACAGCGACCAGGAAGGCAACCGCCATGGACAATACCAGCCGGTAGGTATCGATGCGTATCCACTGCCGCGTCAGGAGAGAGCCCAGCAGGTAGAACAGGACAACGCCAACCAGCGCCCCGGACAGCCCCTGCAGGATCAGCATGCCGGTGTGGGGCAGTAGCATCTAGATATGCGAGACCAGCTTTGCCTCCGGCACATGCTCCTGGATGGCACTGGCGATTTCAAAACGGATCCCGTTGATGGACCGGATAGACACCCAAAGCAGGTTCAGCTTCAGGTTGAATTCTGCAAACACTACCGCCTCCCGGAAATGAGTCAGCACGATATGCACATCCTGAATCGTCCGCTCGACGAGGTGCTTCGGTTTGTCGCGCAGGCCGGGGATCAGCATCATGAAGTCACTCAGCGGCCTGCCATTCTCGTCGTGTACTGGTGCACGTTTACGCAACGGTTCTGCACTGGTATCGAATTGCACGGAGAGTCTTGGCAGTGTCATGGTCGTCACGGTCTCACTGGCACTGGCGAATGATAGCCGAAATCCACCCTAGCTACATGCACGGTATAACCCTCCTGACCATTCCGCAAAGGCAGCCAGATGGGTGACTACGGGCCCCGGTTCGGGCTAACAAAGACAGCGAACATGGCCACAGGAACCACGGGAGAACGCAAAAGGATGAATACCGGACAAGTAATTTTTCCGTGTCCTTGCGTGTATTCCGTGGCTATTTATTCTGTGCTGGCTGTAAGCCTGATCACATCAGCCCTGCAGTGCATCCCGGACGCGCTCCAGCCGCCCGCGCACCTCCCCGGCAAGTTTGGCAATACCCTCTTTATTCACCAGCCCCAGCACCGCCGCGGGATCCATAAAGGCAACGGTGACGGCACCATCCTCCTCTTCACGCAGCACCACGTTGCAGGGCAATAGCAGGCCGATATCCGGATCGGCATTCAATGCCTGGTTGGCCAGCGCCGGGTTACAGGCACCCAGAATCAGGTAGGGCTTGCGATCAACGCCGATTTTCTTCTTCAGCGTCGCGGCCACATCGATTTCAGTCAGCACACCAAAGCCCTCATCCTGCAAGGCCTCTGCTACCCTGCTTCTGACGGCTTCCATGCTGTCGTTTATGCAAGTACTGAATCCATACATCAGCTGTTCTCCTCTATCTCGGTTAGGCGCCGCTGTGCCTCACGGTATTTCTCAGCCGTCTGTTCAATCACACCGGCAGGTAATGCCGGTCCGGGGGATGTCTTGTCCCAATCGAGCGTCTCTAGGTAATCGCGTACAAACTGCTTGTCGAAGCTGGGCGGATTGGTTCCCGGGACATAACTGTCGGCCGGCCAGAAGCGCGAAGAATCCGGTGTCAGAATCTCATCAATCAAAACCAGTTGCCTGTCCGCATCTAGGCCGAATTCAAACTTGGTATCTGCGATAATAATGCCACGTTTCAGCGCATATCCGGCACAGCTTGTATAGATTTCCAGGCTGACGTCGCGGACCTGTTTAGCAAGCCCTGTGCCAAGAATGGCACAGGTCTTATCGAAGTCAATGTTTTCATCATGCACACCGGCACCGGCCTTGGTTGAGGGTGTAAAGATGGGGGCCGGCAATTTTTCGGCGAGCCGCAGGCCGGACAGCAGGGGTATACCGCACACCCGCCCGGTTTGCTGGTAATCCTTCCAGCCGGAGCCGATCAGATAACCGCGCACAATCGCCTCTACCGGCAACGCCTTGAGCTTTTTGACAACAATGGCACGTCCCTCGACCTGGGCCCGCTCGTCTGCATCCGGCAGCACATCGGCCAGTGACAGTTCACTCAGATGGTTGGGAATAATGCTGCGGGTCCGTGCAAACCAGAAATTGGACACCGCTGTCAGCACCGCACCCTTGCCGGGTATCGGGTCCGGCAGGACCACGTCAAATGCAGACAGCCGGTCTGTGGTAACGATCAACAGGTGTTCGTCATCGACAGCATAAACATCACGCACCTTGCCACGCAGCACGAGTGGCAGGCTCTTGATTGAGGACTCATACAGGGTATGCAGCATCGTCTTGCTCCGCAAAAAAACGCATTGTACAGGAATCATTTTATACCGGATGGCGGCAACCGTGTCAGCCGGGCCCACGCCGTGTACCGCGGTGCAAAACACCTTGTTAGCCGTGGTGAAGAATAGCAAAAAGACAGAATGGTGATAGAATAGTAAGCTTTCGTCTAGACAACAGCGGATGGCATGATGAGCGAGGTACCTCGCATTGGCCTGGTAATGGGCAGCAACAGTGATTGGGGCGTGATGCAACATGCGGCGGACATGCTGGAGAAGTTTGGCATCGCCTTTGAAGCCCGGGTCGTCTCGGCCCACCGCACTCCCGATCTCCTGTTTGACTACGCCGGCACAGCCCGTGCGCGCGGTCTTGCCTGCATCATCGCCGGGGCCGGTGGCGCCGCACACCTGCCTGGCATGCTGGCCGCCAAATGTACCGTACCGGTACTCGGTGTACCGGTACCGTCCCGCTATCTGAAGGGCATGGACTCACTGCTGTCGATTGTGCAGATGCCGAAAGGCGTGCCGGTTGCGACCTTCGCCATCGGTGAAGCGGGTGCAGCCAACGCTGCACTCCATGCAGTCAGCATCCTCGCCAATAGCGACGACACCCTGGCCACCAGACTCGAGCAATTCCGGGAGGAGCAGCAACAGATGGTACTTGATATGGAGCTCCCAGCACGGCCATGATTCTTCCCAACGCCACATTGGGTGTGCTGGGCGGCGGACAGCTGGGTCGCATGTTCACGCTGGCCGCCTACAGCATGGGTTACCGGGTGGTGGTCCTCGACCCGGACCCCCATAGCCCGGCCGGGCTCATCGCAGACCAGCACATCAAGGCCGACTACCGCGACCATGCCGCGTTACAGATGCTTGGCGACGAATGTGCAGCGATTACTACCGAGTTCGAAAACGTCCCTGCCGAAAGCATGGAACACCTTGAAAAATTCTGCGCGGTACGTCCCAGTGCCCGTGCCGTGCACATTGCACAGGATCGCATCCGTGAAAAGACCTTCGTGCAGGAGCAAGGCCTGGCGACTGCAGCATTTGTTGCCATCTATGAAGACGCGGATATCGTCGCTGCCCTCGAGAGCCTGGATGCGCCGCTGCTGATGAAAACAGCCTCCATGGGCTACGATGGCAAGGGTCAGGTACCGGTCAATACCCTGGCTGATGCACGCAGCGCCTTTGAGCAACTGGGCAATGCCCCCTGCGTGCTGGAGGAAATGATCGACCTGGAGTGCGAGGTCTCCGTCATTCTGGCACGCAGCATCGACGGCCGGATGGCGACCTACCCGATCGGTGAGAATCGCCATGTAAACGGGGTTCTGGATACCACCATCGTCCCGGCCACCCTTGATCCGGGCATTGGCGAAATGGCCATCGACATGGCGACCCGGCTGGCCGATTGCATGAATTACTGCGGGGTACTGGCTGTGGAGTTCTTCTATACCCGGCAGGGCAAGTTGCTCATCAATGAAATCGCCACGCGACCCCACAACAGTGGCCACTACACCGTTGATGCCTGCGCTACCTCGCAGTTTGAACAGCAGGTGCGCATGATGTGCGGCCTGCCGCCAGGTGACACGCAGATACTCTCACCGGTCGTCATGACCAACCTGCTGGGAGATATCTGGAAGAACGGCGAGCCGAAATGGCAGCATGTGCTGAATGAATCACAGGCTCACCTGCACCTGTACGGCAAAAAAACTGCACGCCCGGGCCGCAAGATGGGCCATATCAATTGTCTGGCCGGTAATATAGAACAGGCACTGGCAACCACGGCAAAAATTCGCAACGCCTTGTCGATCTGAGAGAGTCTTGCCAGCAGATGCCACTGTCTGGCAACCTCGGCCAGCAGGACAGACTTGGATCGGTTCGGCAAGACTGCCGTTTACAGTCATACCCATGCCTCGCAAGGTTACGATCCCCGAACCAGAAACCGTTACAGGCAGAACGATCTGCATCGACAGGGCATCGGAGAAACGAGAATACCCATGATAAATCGTGCGAGGAGATAAGAGATGGGTGCTGGTGTAATTCCCTTTACCGTGACCGGCAGCAAAGTCTCTTTTTTGTTTCAAACCACATTCAGCGGTAGAAAAGTTGGCTATCTCATCGACTTTGGTGGCGGCCTGGGAGCTGGCGAAGACTTCAAGGAAACCGCCATACGCGAGTTTGTCGAGGAAACCGAGACCATGTATTTCGCAGATGACTTGCAGCAGGCTTACCGCAGTGAAGAAAGGGTGAAACGTCAAATTCCAATCGTGGAGAACCTGTTTACCGAGACCCTCTCGGCTCACCCGCACTGGTGGTGCAAAAGGGCACCTGGAAACCCGGCCAACCCGAAGATCTGGAGAACGTTCTTTATCGAGTTCCCGTACCGCGATATTGAAGAACTGAACCGCGAATGGGTGACCGACAAAAGCGGTCGATTCAAGAAAAGGCGTGAATTAATCTGGGTGGCGGGGAATGAGCTGCTCGACCTCTATGACCATGCCCCAGACAAGTTGTGGAAACGTGTCCGACAACTTGAAAACGCCAGAGAGACGATTCGGTCGATTCTGCAGAGCAAGGGGGACGCCCGCTAAGAAAGCGCCCGATCGACAGTTGCCTGTCGCTACAATGCAACTTCGAGCAATCCACATACCCCGATAGCGGGTATTCAGTGTTGAGAAATCGCCATCAGCACCCTTTCTGTCACAGCCAGCCACCTGAAACCGCTACCAGGGTGTAACTCACGCGCAACTATGTCACTATGCTCAACAGGACATGCCAAGCTTCTGGGTATGTCGCGCCTTGCAGGGTCGCCATGTTGCAATACCTCGAGACACACGCCAGCATCCTCTATGCGGTCGCCTTTACCAGCACGATGCTGGGTGTCGTTTTCTGGGAGGGGCAGGCTCCTCTTCGGCAACCGGTTTTTTCACACCGGGTTCGCTGGCTTAGCAACTTCGGTATTTATGTCCTGAACACCCTACTTCTCTACCTGCTGTTGCCACTGAGCGCGGTTGCACTTGCGGCCATCCTGGCCGAGCGGGGCTGGGGCCTGTTCAACAACCTTTCTGCACCGTTGTCGGTTGCGATGGCCACCTCGATCCTGGCACTGGATGGCTCGCATTACCTCAAGCACGTTGTGCTGCACAAGATCCCGCTGTTGTGGCGTTTCCATCGTGTGCATCACACCGACCTGGATTACGACTTCACCACCGGTATTCGTTTTCATCCCTTCGAATCAATCGTGAATGCCGTGATAACCATGACCGTCATTGCGCTACTTGGTACACCGACCGCTGCCGTTGTCATTTTCGAGACGTCACTGGTGCTGGTGACCTTCATCGTGCATGCGAATATCAGGTATCCCGCAGCCCTCGACAAGGTATTGCGAACCCTTCTGGTGACGCCCGACATGCATCGCATCCACCACTCGGCAAGCCCCCTGGAAACCGACAGCAACTACGGAGTGATCTTTTCCTGGTGGGACCGGCTCTTCGATACCCATGTCGCACAACCGCGCAACGGGCATGTTGGCATGAATCTTGGCCTGTTGGAATTTCGCGAAAGCAAGCACCAGACATTACCCTGGATGCTGGCTTGCCCATTTCTGGATATCGCAAGGAACCAGGCGCATAGTGGGCAGCAAGAGGCAACACTGAAGGTGCAGGAGTAAACGATATACCCGAGGTCCCCCGCCGTGGTACCGGGATGACGGACATCTGCAGACATAACTTGTTGGCGGCACCTGCGGAGATTCCGGAGTACCGTGACTCGATTGATCACGAGCGGGGCGGAGGGTTTAGAAAAGCGACCAGAAGGCCGCTGCCTTGGTTATTTGAAAAGATCGATTCCTGTAACGTATTCGCACTCGGGTTCTTCGTCTCCAGTATCGGAACCCTGTCCTGCGAAGGTGGTGTTGGCAAGTACCAGCATAAATAAAAACAATAAAGAAAGTTTTACAGTATCCATTGTTCCCGACCTTTTCCTCATGAAAAAAACGATTACTGGAGATGTGCTGTATCGAGGGAACCAACCTGGCTCATGAGGCTGGCAAGCTTTGGATTGTCTGCAACCACAAAGGCAAAGTTATCCCATTGCTCATCCGTGAAGGTGGTCATGACAATTTCCCTGCAGGAGAGTTTTATCTTCAATAGCTGACGCTGTAACTCCTGGATTTCTTCCTGGAACGCAAGCAGTTGCTCACCGCTGATGTCTGGCGATAGGGATTCAACCCGAAACTCAACCATCTTCTCGATGATTTCGTTCATGACATTGACCATGTGCGTATAGTTGTCCTTTCCCCAAGCACGAAATGCAGTGACCTGTTCATCGGTAAGACCGATCGTGTCCTGATTTCTCAAGATAACCGGTAGCAAGGTTGGCATGAGGCCGGCGCCTTCAAGCAGGACGACTTTATCCATCACCGCCTTCCAGTCAACGCCAGCCAGAGGATCGTCACCCTCCTGTTTTGCCAGTGCAACGCTACAAATAATGAATAACGCAAGGAAAGGTCCCAGATATTTCATGTTCCTGTACCCCTGTATCAGGTCCCGGAATCTGAACCAATGTGGGTGTTGAATTATAGTTGTTCTTGAGAGACGAACCATTGTGGAAAACACGTATAGGAATTTGCAGTCAGACGGTTCATATGAATTTTGTATAGGCAGTTCATCTCACGTAGCCGCAAGCACTATGCCACCAACCGTAAGACACTAAGTTAATGTATCAAGGATCGATTATCTATGCGGCCCAACAAGCATCAGCACTATGCTGGTGCTAAAGGCCACTCTATGCACTTTATCAACGCATTGATTGTTGTGGGCACCGCTGCGACTGTTAGACCTCACGGGTAGGCTGCCTGTTCAGGATTACGAGCGCGATGCCTCCGAGAATCGCTACCGAGGCCAGTGCCGACAGCCAGTTGCCGCCGATACCCTGCCTGCCAGGCCTCATCCACACCACCAGCGAAAGCATCACTGCTCCGGAAAGCAAGCGAATGGTAGTGAAGCTGGCAGCATCAATGCCGGTATGCTTGAGGGCAACTCTACAGAGAAGCAAATTACCGGCAAACGCAGTCATCGCCAGCGCTGTCAGGGCAATGATGCGGACGTACGACATTCCATGTTCCGGCTTACACCGCCGCTGCTTCCAGGATGCGTGCCGATTCCTCCTTGACAAAATTCTGAAATGCCTGCGCCACCAGTGACAACCGCTTGCCACTGCGGTAGACAATATACCAGTAACGCATGATCGGGAAATTCACCACATCCAGAATCACCAGGTGCTTCAGTGCAAGCTCCATCCCCAGGGTATGCAGTGAAACAATACCCAGCCCCAGTCCCGCGGCTACCCCTTGCTTGATCGCCTCATTACTGCTCATTTCCATCGCCGTGGACAGTGCCAACTGGTTCGCGGCAAAAAACCGCTCCACGGCGGAGCGGGTACCGGAGCCCTGCTCGCGAACCAGAAAGGTTTCTTCATGCAGGCGTTCCAGGGGAATCTTGCTGGCTGTGACCAGTGGATGATCGGGCGGCGCAATCACCACCAGCGGGTTTTCCATAAAGCGCTCGGCAACCAGGTCCATCTCCTCCGGTGGCTGGCCCATGATCACCAGGTCAGTGCGGTTCTCGACCAGTCCTTTCAATAACTGCTCGCGATTGGTCACGTCCAGACTTACTGTGACCTCACCATGTTGCTGGCAGAACATGGCCAGCAGACGTGGTGCAAAATAGTTGGCAGTACTGGCCACCGCGATGGTCAAGCGACCGCGTTGTAGCCCTTTCATCTCGTTTACGACCTGCTCGAGTTCCTCGAGTTGTGCGGTGATCGCCTTGGCATAGCGGCTGAATTCCTGTCCGGCATCGGTCAGGAAGACCTTTTTCCCAAGCTGTTCGAACAGTGGCAATCCCACTGACTGCTCCAGTTGCTTGATTTGCATGGACACGGCAGGCTGAGTCAGGTGCAGGGCTTCCGAGGCACGTGTGTAACTCAGGTATCGCGCCACCGCTTCAAAGATCTGCAATTGTCGGAAGGTGATGTTCATGGGAAGAATATAGATATATTCTTATAGAATATAAAGAAAACATCTAAAATACTTATGGTGTTTGCCACGGGCGTGCATGGCAGATGCCTTACAAAGCAGCAAGCGTTTATTGCTACACTAGCGTCGGCCCGTAAAGCCAGCAAATTCTATCAGCATGGCGTATAGACGCCATGGGTCGATTGATAAAATGATTGCTAACAATAGGTTATTAATTTGCGATGATTGTTCCGTGGCAAAAACGTTTCTACCTGGTGAAACGGCACAAGCTCGCAACCAATCACATCGGCAACAAGGATCAAGCAATGGAACGAAAGGGGGATATGCCGCTGTGGGTTTTTCTAGGCCTGCTCAATATCGAGACCCGTAAAGGAGCACGGTTGCTGTTCTGGTCGAGTCTGGCCTTCGCGCTGTTGTGCATTCCATTGTCCTGGTATCTCAATGACTGGTGGTGGTTCGGCATCATGCTGCCCATCGTGATCTGGTATGGACTATCGATCAGGTGGGTGGACAGCCATTCCTTGTGGGACGAAAGCAAGCCGGATTGACGATTGTGATGGCAACCCTTTTCAAATACCTCGGCATTGAATTCACCCCGGTGAGCCATACCGAGCGGCTGGTATCGGCCCTTGGCAGCACCCTGGTCATTGCCTGCATCTTTCTCATCAGCCGCGCATCACTCGGCCCGACCGCGTCCCTGTTGATCGTGCCCTCCATGGGCGCCTCTGCGGTATTACTGTTTGCGGTACCCCACGGAGCGTTGTCACAACCCTGGAATGTCTTCGGCGGCCACATACTCTCTGCCCTGGTCGGCGTGAGCTGCTCCATGAGCATCGCGAATGAAACTGCTGCCGCCAGTATTGCGGTTGGGGGTGCCGTCGGAGTCATGTATTACCTGCGCTGTATCCACCCGCCGGGCGGCGCCACGGCACTCGCCGCCGTCATCGGTGGTGAGGCTACGCACGCACTCGGGTACCAGTTTGTGATTACACCCGTCCTGGTCAATGTGCTGGTGATGCTGGCGATCGGGGTCGCCTTCAATTTCATCTTTCCGTGGCGACGCTACCCCGCGTGGCTGGTCAACAAGGAAAAGCAAGCGCCTGCCGAAACCACCTGGGTCTCAGAGCGGCCTATCGAACATGCCGATCTGGTTGCGGCACTGAGCCAGATAGATTCCTTCATTGATGTCTCTGAAAATGACCTGCTGCGCATCTATCAGCTCGCCACCGGCGAAGCCCACCAGCGCCACCTGCATCCCGGACAAATTTTGCTCGGCCATTATTATGCAAACGGCGAAGCCGGTGAAGACTGGTCACTTCGACAGATAGTCGACGAGTCTCCCAACAGCAACCCGGAGCAGGACATGGTTGTCTACAAGGTCGTCGCCGGTGTCGACCTGAGATCATCCGGCATAGAATCACGCACCGACTTTGCCCGCTGGGCCAATCACGAAGTCGTGCGCGAGAATGAACACTGGAAACGCGTAGCCCCTGAGATGCAAGGAAAACCGCCATGAAAACTGCAGAAAAAGGATCGTCAGAAAACGATCAAGGCATCTACCACGCCCCTTGGGAAAAGGCTTTTGACCGGGTCTTAACCCCCTTCGAGGAATTTATACATCGCCAGACCACCAGTGGCCTGCTGTTGATGTCGACCGCCATACTTGCACTGCTGCTTGCCAATGGCCCCCTGGAATATTTTTACCAGCAGCTGCAGCATCTCGAGGTCGGCCTCAGCATCGGCAGCTGGTCGCTGGAAAACGACCTGCACCACTGGATCAATGATGGCCTGATGGCCTTGTTCTTTTTCGTAGTCGGACTGGAACTCAAGCGAGAAATCATGGTGGGTGAACTGGCAAACCCGCGCCAGGCGGCACTGCCCATCATTGCCGCGATCGGCGGCATGGTGGTACCCGCGTTGATCTACTTCGCGATCAACCCGCACGGCGATGCCGCCCGCGGCTGGGGCATCCCGATGGCGACGGACATTGCTTTTGCCCTTGGAGCCATTGCGCTGCTTGCCGGCCGCGTCCCCAAGGCATTGATCACCTTTCTGGTGGCGCTCGCCATCGTGGATGATCTCGGGGCAGTCATCGTGATTGCTGCTTTCTATACCGAGACCCTCTCCATGGGCTGGTTGACTACCGCGGCTATCCTGTTTGGATTCCTGCTGATGCTCAATTTTGCCGGCATCCGCAAAATAACACCGTACTTCATCATCGCCGTGTTTCTCTGGTACGCCTTGTTCGAGTCCGGCGTGCATGCCACCCTCGCTGGTGTGCTCGGTGCCTTCTCGATACCGGCACGTCCAAAATATGATCCGTGCCGCTTCAGTGCGCAGGTCAAGGAATCCATCGCGCAATTCGATGCCAGCCATGTACCCGGGCAAAGTATTATGACCAATGACAAGCTGCGCGGCATTGTACACTCTCTGGAGAGTGGTGCGCTGCAGGTCCAGGCACCGCTGCAGCGTCTTGAGCATGCCTGGCACCTGCCGGTCGCCTATCTGGTAATTCCTGTGTTCGCCCTGTTCAACGCCGGCATTCCGCTGGACTTCTCCAGTATCGGTACAACCCTGACACACCCGGTCACCCTCGGGGTATCCACGGGCCTGATCCTCGGCAAGGTACTCGGGATCTCGGTTTCCAGCTGGCTGGCAATCAAGGCAGGGATCGGACGCTTGCCGGCAGGCACCCGCTTTAACCAGATTGTCGGGGTCTCGTTGCTGGGTGGCATTGGCTTTACCATGTCCATCTTCATTGCCGAGCTGGGGTTTGCACACCAGCCGGAAATGCTGCTGATGGCCAAGACCGGCATCCTGTTTGCCTCGCTGTTTGCAGGTATTGCCGGTTTTATCTGGTTGTTCCTTGCCGGCAGCCGGGGGGACTGACATCCGCATCACAGTAAGGCGCTTCAATCCTTGTGTCTGAACGATATCGCATTGGCCTGCCATTGCTGGCACTGGTGCTGGCGAATCTTGTGCCACTGTTCGGGGTACTGTTGCTGGACTGGAACGTCGGCGCGATTGTGATGCTCTACTGGACAGAAAATCTGGTGATCGGTCTCTACACCCTGCTAAAGATGCTGCTTACCGGTGGCAGCGCTGCCCTCGGTATGATGCTGTTCTTCTGCCTGCACTATGGGGGCTTTTGTGCGATCCACGGTATGGTCGTGCTGGAACTGACAAGATTTGCCGGGGAAATTTCGACGCAGCTGCCTGCAGCCAGCTGGCCCGGACCACTGGTCCTGGTACAGAAGGCCCTCTACTTCGGGCAGCAAATACTTGACGCCGCGCCCCGAGAGTTTGCCTGGGCAAGCATTGCCCTGTTGCTCAGCCATGGCGTTTCATTCCTGTTGCTGTTCATCGGGCAGCAGGAATACCGCCGCACCACCATCGACACCCTCATGACGGCGCCCTACAAGCGCATCGCGGTATTACACATTGCGGTCATTATCGGCGGTTTCCTGACGGTCGAACTGGGCCAGCCGCTGGGCCTGCTACTGGCGCTGGTTGCGCTCAAGATCGGGATGGATATTATGCTGCATAATCGCTCACACCGTGCCATCGTTGCAACCAGGGGAGCGCTGCCAGGAAACGACCGCGCCAAACCATGACAGAAAACAGCAGCCGGGATGACCGACATGGTCCGAATGTGCGGGTACACCCGCCCATTATCTATGCCATCAGCATCCTCTCGGGTGTCGGACTGAACAACCTGTGGCCATTGCCGATGCCGTTCGGTCTCCATGATCGGCTCTATGGAAGCATTATTATTGCCCTTTCAGTCGGTATCGCAGCCTGGGCGCTGCTGCACTTTCACAGGAACGATACCGATGTGCGCCCGGATAAACCGGACCGCACGCTGATCACCTCCGGGCCCTACCGTTTTACCCGCAACCCGCTCTATATCGTCCTGACGCTGGTACAAATTACAGTCGCTATCTGGCTGGATAACCTGTGGATCTTGTTGCTGGTGGTAGCGTCTGTCATTGTAATTACACGTTATGCCATCAGCCGGGAGGAACGCTATCTGGAACAACTGTTCGGTCATGAATACCTCAAGTACAAACAACGCGTACGGCGCTGGTTCTAGACGATGGGTTTTTTCGACACGCTGTTCGGCAACCGACCCCGCCAGCCCTCGCCCGTCGAGGAGGTCACCAGGATCCTTGAGCGTTTTGCAACAGCCACCAGCATGGGTGTTGACCGCGAGGACCTTGCACGCTATCCCGCCAAACAGCGCCAGGTAATGGCCTTCCACTTTGGTGCCATTGAACACCTTGCCCGTGAATTTCAGCTCGACGAAACCCAAATTCTGGGGGTGTTTGTCGTGTTTCTCGATCGCTATTTCATTATGCCCATTACCGAGACCGGCAGTATCAGCGAGCGCGTACAGGGTTTTTACGACAAACCCGAAGAATGCAAATTTCTCAAGGCGGGCTCCGATGTCTGCCGCCGCTGGCATGATCTGAATGAACGCCGTGCACCGCTGGAACTGGGTGAACTGCTGAAGGCCTCTTGAAACGCTCGTCTCTCGATACCCTGCTGCGCGAGGTCCGCGCCTGCCGGCTGTGCGAGGCGGAGTTGCCGCTCGGCCCCAACCCGGTACTGCGTGCAAGCAGCAGCGCACGGCTGCTGATCATCGGACAGGCTCCGGGAACGCGGGTACACGCAACCGGCATTCCCTGGAATGATCCCAGCGGTGACCGCTTGCGGGGCTGGATGCAGATCGACCGCGAATGTTTCTATGACGAGCAAGCCATTGCCATTGTGCCGATGGGGTTCTGTTATCCAGGGAAGGGAAAATCGGGTGATCTCGCCCCCAGGCCGGAATGTGCCACACACTGGCATGAAAAACTGCTGGCGGGGATGCCGGCGATCGAGCTTGTCCTGCTGGTCGGCAAATATGCACAAAACCATTATCTCGGCAGCCACCGCCAGTCCCTGGCCGAAACGGTGCGTCACTGGGCGGACTATGCACCCTTATTTTTTCCGCTGCCACACCCCTCGCCTCGCAACCTGCGCTGGTTTCGCGATCATCCCTGGTTCGAGCAAGAGGTCCTGCCGGCCTTGCGCACTCGCCTGGCGTCAATTCTGCAATAAGAATCATTCGCGCCTGCAGGGCCCGCTTGCCGGTTCATGCCGCAACGAATACCCAAGGCAGGCGCGAAATCTGTGGTATATCCCTGCTATGATGGCTACTAGACTGTGCAACAGAGGCACTGGCGGTTCGAGTCTGTTAACATCCTGCTCGGTTGATACCTATGCCCAATTCACATTATCCATTACTCATGCGTATCGATTCTCCCGCTGACCTGCGCAGCCTGGGGGAAGGCGAGCTCCAGCAGCTGGCCGATGAATTACGTGAATTCCTGATCGAATCGGTCTCCAGTACCGGCGGTCACCTGTCGGCCGGGCTGGGTGTGGTTGAGTTGACCATCGCACTGCACAAGGTGTTCAACACACCTTATGACCGACTGGTCTGGGATATCGGGCACCAGGCCTATCCACACAAGATCCTCACCGGCCGCCGTGATGCCATGGGCAGTCTGCGGCGCCGCGGTGGACTGAGTGGTTTTCTCAGCCGCGAGGAAAGTGAATACGACGCCTTCGGTGCAGGCCACTCCAGCACCTCCATCAGTGCCGCACTGGGCATGGCCGTGGTTGCCACGCTACAGCACTCGCCCCGGCAAACCGTGGCCATTATCGGTGATGGTGCAATGACTGCCGGGATGGCCTACGAGGCACTCAACAATGCCGGCGATCTCGACAGCGACCTGCTGGTGATCCTGAACGATAACGAGATGTCCATTTCCCGAAATCGCGGAGCGATGTCCAACTATCTGGCGCGCATCCTCTCGGGCAGTATCTACACCGGTGTCCGCGAACACAGTAAAAGCATCCTCAGTCACCTGCCGGGCACCTCGAGATTCATGCGCCGCTGGGAAGAACACGTCAAGGGCATGTTTATGCCCGGGACCCTGTTCGAGGAGCTGGGCTTCAACTACATCGGACCGATTGACGGGCACGACATTCACACCTTGCTGAAAACCCTGCGTAACCTGCAGGGCCTCAAGGGACGCCGCTTCCTGCACGTGGTCACGCAAAAAGGCAAGGGCTATAACCACGCAGAGCAGGACCCCTGCAACTTCCACGGCGTCAGCCCCTTTGACCGGGAAACCGGTCAGCAAAAGAAGACAGCAGCCGTCATGACCTATACAAGGGTATTCGGCGACTGGCTGTGCGACATGGCCCGAAGCGACAACAGGCTCGCAGGTATCACCCCGGCAATGCGTGAGGGTTCAGGTCTGGTGGAATTCTCGGAAGAGTTTCCGGAACGCTATTTTGATGTTGGCATCGCCGAACAGCATGCGCTGACCTTCGCCGCCGGCATGGCCTGTGAAGGCATGAAGCCGGTTGTCGCCATTTACTCCACTTTTCTGCAGCGTGCCTATGACCAGTTGATTCACGATATTGCGTTGCAGAATCTGGATGTCACCTTTGCTATAGACCGTGCCGGTCTGGTAGGGGCCGACGGTGCAACACACGCCGGTGTGTTTGACCTGAGTTTCCTGCGCTGCATCCCCAACATGGTGGTGATGGCCCCCGCCGATGAAAAGGAATGCCGCCAGATGCTGACTACGGCCTATCAGTACGAGGGACCAGCAGCCGTGCGTTACCCGAGGGGTACCGGACCCGGTGTAGCCCCGGACAGCTCACTGTCCGCCTTGCCGATCGGCAAGGCGGACATTTGTCGCCACGGTTCGCAGATCGCGATCCTTGCCTTCGGCAGTCGCGTCGCGGCAGCACTGGCAGCGGCCGATGAACTCGATGCAACCGTCGTCAATATGCGTTTCGTAAAGCCACTGGATATCGACACCATCACCGCCATGGCCGCCAGCCATCGTTTGCTCGTGACCGTTGAGGAAAACACCCTGCAGGGCGGCGCTGGCTCTGCGGTCAACGAGGTACTGCTGGCACAAGGAGCCGACAACAGGATCCTGAACCTGGCAATCCCGGACCATTTTATCAGTCATGGTGACCACCAGCAGCAACTGGCCGAATGCGGCCTCGATAGCGCCGGATTGATTGCCGCCATTACGCGTGCTGCCAAACAGGACCTCTCGATAGCGGCTGGCTCCGTCGTCCAGCAGGGCAAACTGTTGAATGGCTAGTCTGCAGCGCTGTGTGGGCCGCGAAGGGGTCCAGGCATAATGCAGGTGCCTGATGGCCAGTTCCTCTGAGACTTTTTTCCGCCGCGAGGAGCGGGCCCGTGAACAGGTCTCGCTTCCTGCCCCGATGTTTAATCGCTGCCAGCTGCTACTGAACCACGCTGCGACGGCCCATGTGTTTGTGCCGGTCCGCACGATGCAATTCCAGGCCGTAATCGATGCCGATGAGGTCATCTTTGTTGACAGCCTCGGTTATGCCGTCGAGAACGGCCATGGCGGCCGCTTGATCGTGCTGGCATGGCAGTTCACAGCCCACGA
The DNA here is from genome assembly GCA_022340485.1 of Gammaproteobacteria bacterium. Lineage (GTDB taxonomy): Bacteria > Pseudomonadota > Gammaproteobacteria > UBA9214 > UBA9214 > UBA9214. Next base: position 28,972 of record JAJDNX010000101.1, read on the forward strand.
ACCGCGTGATTCTCTAACCGCGCCGGTACCCATAGAAGTTGTTTATTATGGACAGGAACGACATGAAACCCACCGCCGTCTGATGAGTGAATTCCCGAAATCACTGGACAGCTATGAAGAGAGGCTCAGGGAAGGCCTCCGCGAAAATAGGGCGGCGACGGTTTTGCCATTTACGCGGCAGAAATAGTATGGGCAGCTGCCTGCAAACTGCCGACATGGGCAAACCCTGACCTCCACTCGCAGACAGGACACAACCGCATCATGCCTGAACAGGTACCAGACGATCCCGGTGCGTTCGCGGCAGGACACGCCGCCGCTGCAGGCATCACCGAACTCCCACCACTCCCCTACAAGAACCGCTCCTTCCTGAGCTTCCTCGGAACCCAGGCACTGGGAGCATTCAACGACAATGTCTTCAAGCAGCTGGTGCTGCTGCTTGGTGTGGGCTTTCTAATGGCAGGCGTGGAATACCAGGCCATCGTGCAGTTCCTGTTCGCGCTGCCGTTTCTGCTTTTTTCTGGACTTGCGGGGGATCTTTCGGACCGCATCAGCAAGGGCCGCCTGATGGTACTGTGCAAGATCGCCGAGATCGTTATAGCCCTGCTCGGTGTCGGTGCTTTTTACCTCCTATCCAGTATGGCCGCAGATGAAAGCAGTGTCCGGGTGTCTCTCTGGCTACTGGCCGGCGTGGTCTTTCTGCTGGGCACACAGAGCGCATTTTTCGGGCCGCCGAAGTACGGTGGACTGCCGGAGCTGGTACGCCCCGCTGACCTCACCTCGGCCACGGGTCTGACCCAGATGACGACCTTTCTCGCCATCATATTCGGGGTGGCACTGGCGGGGTTGCTGGCCGACGTGTTTGCCGGGCGCCTTTACCTGGCCGGACTGGTAACCGTGTCCATCGCCGTGTTGGGCACCCTGACCTCGCTGGGAATCGCAAGAAATCCACCGACCGATCCGCTGCGACCGATCTCGGTCAGCTCGTTTAGCAGCAATTTACGGACACTGTCGTCAATCTGGCGTACTGATGCCCTGATGATGCGTATCATGCTGATCTATTCCTGGTTCTGGTTTGTTGGCGGTGTGACACTGACCGCCGTTAACGCCTACGGACGTTTCCAGCTGGGATTGAATAATTTTGAAACCAGCCTGCTGGTGGCGACAACCTCACTGGGTATTGCCTGCGGCAGTGTCCTGGTGGCGCGACTGTCGCACGGCAAGGTACGCATGGGACTGGTGGTACCGGCACTGGTTGCCCTGGCCATGTGCCTTTTCATGTTTGCGCTGCTACCCGTGCATCGCCCCACTCCGGAAGACAGCCAACTCTTCAACCAGCTGAGACAGTCTCCCGAACTACTGGAAAGTGCGCGCATCATCCCGCTGGCAGCCTATACCACCCGCGTGAGTGCCTACCTCCTGTGTTTTCTGCTGGGCATTACCGCAGGGTTTTATTCGGTACCGCTGTTGACCTTCCTGCAGGCGCGCCCCCAGGCCAGTGAAAAGGGCCGGGTATTCGCCGCGGTCAACTGGTTGAACTGGGTGTTCATCCTGGCGGCAGCGATTGGCTACGGTGCCGGCATGAGCCTACTGGCGAGCCGCGCCAACCTGCTGCTGGCGGCACTCGGACTGTTGACCCTTCTCCTGGGACTGGCCTTGTTACCGGGCATTTTTCGCCGCCTGCTACAGCAGCGACCGGCATTTGTTTATTTCAGGGGAGAATAGTCAATGGCTGCAGACACTGCAGCTACACACGCATACCGCATTCGCTGGGTAGGCAGCGATCACCTGGAATCAGTGACATGACGCTTACCCTTCCCTGCTGCTGGAATCGCGGGATCCAAGCGTAGTCATCGCGAACCAGATTATGTAACATGGCCGCGCCATGCAAAAAGGCATGATCACGTTCTCCCCGCAAGCGTCTGCCTCGAGCGGAAACCGCGCAGTTTTGCCGGGTAAAGTTACCCCGGTGAGGTAGGCGGCGTTTGGCCGAACAGGCGAGCTGGGCTGTGTTCCGCCGCCAGACAGCATACGTAACGAAATCAGGCAGCCTCGGCTGCCATAACAGCCACAATTTTGGAGGTCGTATGGATACCATGGTGACGCTCGTAGTGATAGCGGTCATCGTTGTGTTGATTTTCGATTACACCAACGGTTTCCATGACGCCTCCAATATCATCGCCACGGTCATTGCCTCGCGTGCGATGACGCCTATACAGGCCGTTATCATTGTTGCCACTTTTGAATTCCTCGGCCCGTTGCTCGGTGGCACGGCGGTCGCCAACACCATCGGCAAGTTTGTTGATATCGGATCACTGCAATCACTGGACGCCGTGGCAATCATCCTTTGCGGCATCGTTGGGGCCATCACCTGGAACCTGGGGACCTGGTGGTTTGGCATACCGTCCTCATCGTCGCATGCACTGGTGGGTGGTCTGGTGGGTGCCGTGGTGGTATCTGCCGGTATCGACCATGTGGTGTGGGGCTTTGCCGAGCTTGCCCAGGGCCATTTCACCGGGGTTACCAAGGTACTCATTGCACTGGTGGTCTCGCCGATTATCGGTTTCTGGGCCGGGTTCATGATCCACCGCTTGATGAAGTTCCTGTTGCGGGCGGCAACCCCTGCCGCCAACAAGCACCTGCGCCGCGTGCAGTTTTTCACCTCGGCCGGTCTTGCCTTCTCGCATGGTGCCAATGATGCCCAGAAAAGCATGGGGATCATCACACTGGTGCTGCTGATGGGCGGCTTTATCACGGAGTTCGAGGTGCCGTTCTGGGTGATTCTTGCCTGTGCCAGTGCCATTACCCTGGGCATCATGTCCGGTGGCTGGCGCATCGTCCGCACCGTGGGCTTTGGGATATACAAGGTACGCCCGCTGCATGCATTCGATGCGCAACTCACCTCGGCGTCCGTGATCTTCGCCGCCTCGATGGTCGGTGCCCCGGTGTCAACCACCCACGTGGTAAGCTCGTCCATCATGGGGATTGGCGCATCGGAGCGGCCCAAGGCGGTTCGCTGGGGGAAGGCACGTGACATCCTGAAGACCTGGATCATCACCATTCCCGGTGCCGCCACGGTGGCAATACTCAGTTATTACGTGATGCACCTGCTTACGGGTGTGGCCTAGTACACCTGCAAGGCGTACTAACCCGGGTTTGCATTTATCAATCGACTGGCTGCAGGACAGCCATTATTGGATGGAGAACACAAATGAGCGCTAACAAAGACTCGCTGTTGACCCGCATGATCGACAGGGTATTCCCGCGCATGCCAGATTTCTATTCCCTGCTCAATGAACAGTGTGACCTTGCCGTCGAGGCGATGGAGGTCTTTGTGCAGTTTATGGAAAATGGCGACAAGGCGCTCGCCCGGCAGGTGCGTGCGCTGGAAAAACGTGGCGACGAACTCAAGGCAAGGAATACCGACATCCTCAGCAAGTCGTTTTCCACTCCCATGGATCGTGAGGATATCTATCGCGCCATCGCCACCATCGATCACATTGTCAATTACGCCAAGACAACCACACGGGAAATTGAAGTGCTCAAGGTGGAACCTGACAAGTACATGCTGGAGCTTGCGACCTTGCTGAAAGAAGGCGCCTACGCACTGCAACGGGGATATCAGAAGCTCTCGACCAATCCGAACCAGGCAGACGAGGATGCCCAGGCGGCACGCAAGGCGGAGCGCAGCTCCGAGAAGGTCTACCGCCGGGCGCTGGGTGAATTATTCCGCGAAGAAAGCTACATCAGCATGCTGTCGAATCAGGATACCGATACCAAGGTGACCGCCATCAATCTGGTGATCGACATCTTCAAGCACCGGGAAGTGTACCGCCACTTGTCCAATGCATCCGACCGCCTGGCTCGTGCCGGTGAAGTGTTGCATGACATCGTTGTCAAGATTTCCTGACCACAAGGGATGCCTGCTTCAGGGCACAGCCCGTTGCGAGGCTTTTGGGGTTGCGGCTGCCGGATAACCGGGCTGTTACGCCTTGCTAAAAAAATCGAAGAACAGCCAGAAAACTACCGATGAGGTAACCAGGGTAAGAATCATGGCAGGGGTACCCTTTCTGAACCACAGCCCGGGGGTTATTGCCAGACTCGGATCATTGGCGTCCTTGGCGATCCGCTCTGAAAGGGTAACGATAAAGACATTTGCGGTAGATCCAAGGTGGGTACCATTGCCTCCCATGCCGACACCAATGGCCAGTCCCCACCACAGCGGCGTCACATTGATACCCTGCTGTTCCATACCCAGAATGATCGGCACCATCGCTGCGGTAAACGGGATATTGTCAATCATGGCCGACAGGATTGCCGCGACCCACATCAGGAGAAGGGTTGCAAGCAGTAAATCCTGCTCTACAAATGGCCGGATGAACTGACCCAGGTACTCAAGAAAGTGACTGTTTTCAACGCCTCCAACAACGACAAACAACGACATAAAAAACATCAACAGTGTCATCTCCACGGACTGGAACGACTCATCCATATCGACGTCGTAGCCGAGAAACACCAGCAGCGCCAGGCCGGATGCCGCGACAAACCAGGCATCCCAGTGCAGTGCATGGTGGAATATGAACAGCACCACCATGAGTCCCAAAACAATCAGGGCACTGTTCCAGGTACGCGGATCCTTGATCGTTTCCTGGTCAGCGAAGGACGTCTGTGTCGGCTTGACGGCAAGGTCCTTGCGAAAGAGGAGCTTCAGGGCAATCAGGATGGCGACCCAGGCAACGAATACCACTCCGGCCATGTGCACAAAGAAATCGTTGAAACTGATATTTGCAGCGGAACCAATCATCAGGTTGGGGGGATCACCAACCAGGGTGGCGACACCGCCGGTATCCGATAACAGCGCAGCCGCCAGCAAATAGGGAATGGGGTTGACCTTCAGCGCCTGGCAGATCAACACGATCAATGGACCAAATATGACGACTGTCGTAACGTTATCCAGCAGCAGTGAGATGACGGTCACCGCTGTGCCAATCATTGCCATCAGCATAAACAGACGGCCGCGGCTCATATCGGCGAGTCGGTACGCGATAACCTGAAAACCACCGGTCGGAATCATGATGGCAACAATCGTCATCATGGCACCCAGTAGCAGAATCACATTCCAGTCGACCGCTTGCAGGGCCAGTTGTGGATTGTAGAAGCCGTAGTACTGGCCAACGACAATCATGATCCCGGCACCACCCATGGCGAATTTTGCGCGGTGGAAACCGTGCACCCCTTCTGTAAATATGCCGATGAACGTCAGTATCAGGATGATTGCGGAGACCATCATGGGTGTGGTCCAGACCAGGGGTTCGGTCAGGGGCTCGGTCAGTGCTTCCATATCGATCTCTGCATCACAGGTTGGTGAAAAACGTTACTAGAAAACCAGGTTCATCATGAGCATCATGACAATCAGGAACAGTACTGTCATGATGCCGCCGGCACGCATGAAATCCGGGACACGGTAACCGCCAGGCCCCATCAGCAGGGCATTGACCTGGTGGGTCGGGATCATAAAGGAGTTGGAGGTCGCGATGGCCACGGTCAGGGCGAACACTGCCGGGTTGGCGCCGGTTGCAATTGCGAGGTTAACCGCCAGTGGTACCAGCAGTACTGTGGCCCCGACATTCGACATTACCAGGGTAAAGAAGGTTGCCAGCACCGCCAGTGCGCTTTGCAATACCCAGGGGGACACATCGCCCAGCAGGGTGAGCGTCTGCTGTGCAATCCATGCGGCAGTACCGGTATTTTCGACGGCCATGCCCAGTGGTATCAGGCTGGCGAGCAGGAACACGGTTTTCCAGCTTACCGCATCGTAGGCCTCCTCTATGCTCAACACGCCGGCGAGCACCATGCCGAGTGCGCCGGTCAGCAGTGAGACCGACAGGCGCATGTCGGAAAACAGCACCAGGCCGAGCGCCACAAGAAAAAAGAACAGGGCGTGTCCAACTTTTTGTGGACGCATCTCTTCACGCGGGTATTCCGTGGTGACCACAACAAAGTCACGGTTTGATTCCAGGCGTGCAAGGGCATCCCAGGTAGTGTGTACCACCAGCGTATCACCGGCCGCCAGCGGCAGGTTGCGAATGTCGTCGCCCTCGCGCAGTGTTTTACCTCCACGGTGCAGGCCCACCATGGCGAGACCATAGGTCTTGCGCATCCACACATCACGGGCACTCTTGCCGATCAGCTGTGAACCGGGCGGGATAACCACCTCGGCAACACCGGAACGGGTCGATGACAGCACTTCACCAAAATTTTCCAGATCGGCGTGTTTCTTCAGACCGTATTTGGCGACAAAGCGGTCGACATCATGGGGCCCCGCAAGGATTGCCAGGACCATGCCTGCCTCAATCCCAAGGTCGCGCGCCAGTGCCCCGGGTCCGATACGTAGGTCCTGGTCCTTGCGATGCGTGGCAATGACCCGGATATGCGAGTCGCCCTCCACATCGTCCAGCATCAGCCCCACCAGCGGGCTGTCGGTTGGCACATCCATCTCGAACAGGGCATAGTCGATCCCGTAGATGTCCTGGAAATAGCTCATGGTATTCGAGCCAACGGTGCTGCTCTGGGACTTGGTGACCGGCAATACGAATTTGCCGAACAGCACAAAATACAGAATGCCGGTGATGAGCAGTGCGATACCGACTGGCGTGACATCAAAGAGATGGAAAGTGCTCATCTTCTGTGCCGGCGGCAATGCCTGGTTGGAGGTCAAGATCAGGTCATTGAGCAAAATCAGGGGGCTGGAACCGACCATGGTGATGGTGCCACCAAGGATGGCACAGAAACCCATCGGCATCAGCAGGCGTGACAGCGGCAGGCCACTACGTGCCGAGATACGGCTGACTACCGGCAGGAACAGGGCCGCGGCACCAACGTTTTGCATAAAGCTGGAGATAACGCCAACGGTCCCGGAGATCAGCGGAATGACACGCTTCTCGGTGCGGCCGCCGTACTTGAGGATGACACCGGCTACCCGTCCCATGACGCCGGTTTTGTCCAGCCCCTTGCCAATAATCATCACTGCGATAATCGACATCACCGCGTTACTGGAAAAACCGTCAAACAAGTGTTGTGTCGAGACAAAGGGCTGTTCAATACCGAACAGCGGACCGATCAGGGACATCAGTCCCAGTAACACCATGATACAGATCGCGGCAACATCGACTTCAACGATCTCGAAGACAAACAGGTAAATCGTCAACAACAGGATCGCAGAAACCCAGGCAATCTCGATGCTGGGTACGATGCCGCTTAGTTCAACGCCGATACTGACAAATAACAGGGCGCCAACCAGTCGTTTGATCAGTGTGCTTCTTGACTGTTTACTCACGTGTGACTCCATGAAAATATTATTTTAACGGCAATACAGCAATCGAGCCCCGAGCTGCGCAAGCCCATCATTGTGTATGGTTCTTTAGCCACTACTTGCATTGAATCTGGAGAATGGTTCTTGTTCTAACGGATTCATAATTAAGGAAAATTTAATTTTAGAATATAACGAATTAGTAAAACCTTGTCAAAACCACCACCCGTCCCTGTCATTACGGAACGGTCACTTGGCCAGCACTCGACCCCGCATACCCGGGCCTGCCTTCTGCAACAGGCTAGAGATCTTGCGGCAGAAACAGCATGTGGTGATAGCTGTCATCCTGTTGCCAGGTCAGGACCAGCTTGCCATTCAGAAAACCGAACCGGGCCACGCCCTGCAGCGCCTGCAGGTAACGGCCCTCCAGTTCTATCGCCTCTGGTGAGCAAGCCATCCGGGTACTGCCGAGTTTTGACAGCCTAATCTCCCCAGGGCCGCCAGTTTCCGTGACCGAGCCAAAATAGCGGTTACAGGCACTGTGACCAGAGACGCGGCCATTGCTGAACACCAGGGTCACCTGCAGCCCGTCGGGCAGCGGTTCATCACGTTGTATCCCCTCAAGCAGCCATTTCTGCCCTTCTACGTCCGTCAGTGATAACCTGCCCGTGTCCTGTTGGGCACCTTCCTGCAGTCCATCCGCCCCCAGCTCCCAGACCCGGGTAACCGTCTCCGCAGGGCAACAGGCGGCATCATTCGGTCCCTGCTGAACCAGGTCCAGTTCAATCCGACCGTCCTGGAGACGTCCCGCGCGCAATTGCACGCGATCACCGATCAGGGCTGTCCCGATGTTGACCGGACTGCCATCGCGCCGGGTGACTACGGCCACATAGGTGTTGTTGCCAGTACCACCACTGGTTTCCCAGAGGATGACGACCGCTTCATTGGTGCCATCGCCATTCAGGTCACCATGCAGGTAAAAGTCTGTTACCAGCCCAACGACCGGACGGGATGCCGCACCCTCCATATCGGGTTCCCCCTCCCAGCGGCCATTCGTGAGCGTGACACTCTCTCCATAGATGCCCGAATAGCTGAGGCTGACGAGTTCGTCCATGGTCGGCGCACCGATACGCGGCGCACCAGGGGACTGTCCGTTCCCTGACGCATCCTGACCACCTTGCGGAGAACATGCGAACAACAAAGGAACCGCGAAGAGGCTGCTGATAAGCAGGCGGTTCATCTGTCTTGCCAAGCGTTTCATCTTTTTCACTCCCTGGAAACGATTAATTCTATCGCATGATCGAATGACTTGCGACGGCGAGCGCGACCGGATGTGCACCGAAGGCCAGCAGTAAAATCGGGTAACATGGCTACAGCGGGGCTGATTCCAGACCTGCATCCGCGGGAGAGCGAAACCATGGACACTGGCCATCATGAAAGCATGTCATTGCGTGAAGGTATTGACCGCATGGTCGACCGTGCAGCCCTGGCCATCGGTCTCAACCCCGAAACGGCCAATGTGATCCAGTCCTGCAACGCCGTCATCCAGCTCAAGTTCCCGGTGTGCATTGACAGCAAGGTAGAGGTCTTTACCGGCTGGTGGGCAATACACAGTGCGCACCGCCTGCCTGCCAAGGGCGGACTGCGCTTTGCACCAGTAGTAAGCCAGGATGAAACCGAGGGACTGGCGGCCCTGATGAGCTACAAATGTGCCATTGCCGATGTTCCCTTTGGCGGCGCAAAAGGTGGCCTGCTGATCAACCCTGGAAACTACACAGAAGAGCAGCTACGTGAGATCGTGCGCCAGTTCACCATCGAACTCGCGCGCCGGGATTTCATCAATCCCGCCACCAATGTCCCTGCACCCGACCTCGGCACCTCGGCACGCGAAATGGCATGGATAGCCGATACCTACAAGACGCTTTTCCCCGACGACCTCAACCGCGACGCCTGCGTGACCGGCAAGCCGCTGGAACGCGGTGGCGTGGCGGGCCGCACCGAGGCGACTGGCAAGGGGGTACAGTATGCATTGCAGGAGTTCTTCCGCCACGCCGACCTGGTTGCAGGCGCCGGACTCCGCGACGGACTGGCATCCCAGCGCATTGTAATCCAGGGGCTCGGCAATGTCGGTTACCACACCGCCAAGTATCTTGCCGAGGAGGACGGCTGCAGCATCGTCGCCATCATCGAACACGATGGGGTCGTGGTGAATGACAACGGCCTCAACGTGCATGATGTCCGGCAATACCTGGCGGAAACCGGTGGCCTGAAGGGTTTTACCGGCGGCGGCTACAGCACCCAGGGAGAACTGGCGCTGGAGATGGAGTGCGATATCCTGATCCCGGCCGCACTTGAGTCCCAGATACACGCAGGTAACGCCATGCGTATCCAGACAAAGCTGATTGTTGAGGCTGCCAACGGGCCGATCACCTACCAGGCCGATGAAATCCTGCGGGAACGGGGCATTACCATACTCCCCGACATCTACGTCAATGCCGGCGGTGTGACCGTTTCCTATTTTGAATGGACGCGCAACCTCTCCCACATGCGCTTCGGTCGCCTGCAGCGCCGTCTTGATGAACTGCGCGGGTCCAATTACCTGAGCGCACTGGAGACGCTAACCGAGAAAGAGGTCCCGGACAAACTGCGCCGGGAAATCATGCGTGGCGCCAACGAACTCGACCTGATCCGCTCCGGCCTGGATGACACCATGCGCATGGCGTTTCGCGATATCCTGGACATGCTGCGGAATAATGCGCACATCAACGACTATCGCACCGCGGCCTACGCCATAGCCATCAACAAACTGGCGCAGTCCTACTACGAACTGGGGCTGGCAGTCCGGAAAGACTCCTAGACATTAATGCACTCAACGGCAGACGCCGCCCAGTGCCTGTCAACGGTGTTCAAACACGACTACACTGCGGGGCTGCACCGTGCAGGTGGGAGCTGACTGCAACGGCTGATCAGCGGGCCTGAGTATATCCCGCGGGCATGCCCTGGCGGTATCAATGGCCAGGTACCAGTTGCCCTCGGCAACCGGTGGCAAGGGCATGACCAGCTGTTTCGGCTGCATATTCATAATCACGAACAGGTCTTCCTCCCAGGACTCAACCGCACCCAGCGTACAGGACAGCACCCGCAGATTGTGATCTTCCCATGATGGCTGGTTGAAGCGTTCACCATGCCAGGTGATATCCGGGAACAAGTGGCCTTCGCGTTCCAGCCCGTTCAGAAAGCGCGTATGCATGAGACAGGCATGACGCTTGCGAAAGGCAATCATGCGCTGTGTAAAACGCAGCATGTCCCTGTTTTTCTCCAGCAGTGTCCAGTCAAACCAGCCGAGCTCATTGTCCTGGCACCAGACATTGTTATTGCCATGCTGGGTTCGCAGCACCTCGTCACCGGCATTGATCATGGGTACTCCCTGGCTGAGCAACAGGATCGCCATGAAATTCTTGGCCTGCCTGCGACGCAACTCAACGATATCGCGTTCCCCGGTTTCGCCCTCGGCGCCACAGTTCCAACTGAGGTTGTGGTTGTTGCCATCGCGATTCTGCTCGCCGTTGCCCTCATTGTGCTTTTCGTTATAGCTCACCAGGTCAAGCAGGGTGAAACCATCATGGCAACTGATGAAGTTGATGCTGTTGAGCGGTAGCCGGTCATCATCCTGGTAGAGATCACTGCTGCCACTGAAACGCCGTGCCAGTTCGCTGTGCATGCCCTTGTCGCCGCGCACAAAGCTGCGCACCACATCCCGGTAGCGCCCGTTCCATTCAGCCCAGCGAAACCCGGGAAAATCACCGACCTGGTAAAGGCCTGCCGCATCCCAGGCCTCGGCAATGATGCGGGTTTCACTGAGCACATTGGAAAATTCGATATTCCACAGCACCGGTGCATGGTACAGCGGCTGGCCATTCTCGCCGCGTGACAGCACGCTCGCCAGGTCAAAGCGGAAACCATCGACATGCATCTCGCGCACCCAGTACTCGAGACACTCCAGTATAAACCTTGCCACCAGCGGATGATTACAGTTGAAGGTGTTGCCACAACCGGTGTAATCACGGTAGATGGCGCGATCCTGTGGATCCAGGTGGTAGAAGGTTTCGTTGCCGATGCCCTTGAAATTGATGACCGGCCCACCGGCCCCGCCCTCGGCCGTATGATTGAAGACCACGTCGAGAATGACACCGATGCCAGCCTGATGCAGTGCCTTCACCATGTCCCGGAACTCGTGGACATGGGCACCGGCATGTGGCGAGACACAATACCCGGGGTGTGGGCTGAAATAACTGTGGGTGCTGTAGCCCCAGTAATTGTGAAGACCCAGCTCCGCCACCCCCGCGGGTACATCCTGTTCATCAAAGGCCATGACCGGCAGCAACTCGACATGTGTCACGCCCAGCTCCATCAGGTAGGGAATCTTCTCGATGACGCCGAGGAAGGTCCCCGGCCGGCGGGCACCGGAACTCGGATGCCGGGTAAAGCCACCGACATGCATTTCGTAGATGATCGTTTTCTCCGGGCGGATACAACCGAGTGGTTCATCCTCTTCCCAGTCATACTCAGCGGATTCCACCACAGCACGCATGGAAGTCGCCATGTTGCTGCCAGGTGCCTCTGCAGCGGCGCGTTGCCACAGCGTATCGGTCACCCCCCGCGCCCAGGGATCCAGCAGCACCTTCTCGCGATCGAAACGGAACCCGGACTGATGCACATCTTCCGGTCCGTCGATGCGCCACGCATAGTGGACACCTGCCGGCAGGTCGACCACCAGCACACTCCAGAAAAAAAACATCCGCTGCAGCCGCGAATCCAGGGGAATAATCTGAAAGGGCGCGACGCTATCCGCCGCCGCAAACAGCAGCAACTCCACATGCGCGGCATGCCGGCTGTAGATAGAGAAATTGACACCACCGTCTACCACGGTGGCGCCCGCCGGATAGCGGTTGCCGGGACGGGTCTGGTAACTCCTGGTGGCGTTGTCAGTCAATGGTACGGTTCCGCGGCGATAATTCCGGTGTTGTCGCAGCAGAAAGGTCGCTGAAAAGATCGGCACTCCCCGCTGGCTGCAGTGGTCTCCTGGTCAAGGGACTTGCCTGCTGTTCGATTACAAGCCACAGTTTATCAAAGCCCCCGCTAAAAAGTCCCACACCCTCTATGTGCCGCCCGCTTGCCCCATCACGGTGCAGTCCATGCCCCCCCGATGGCAGGGTAATAAAAACGTCACATTTACCTACTTTTACTTGAACAGGCAGCAGAGTAAACTTGCGCCGCAATGTTGTCTCCATCGACAAACCTGCCCCTGCAATTCCTCAACCTCTGGTTGACGCTGCTGCTGATCTGGCTGATTGCCAACGGCACACTGGCCACCGACACCGTACTCGTCGGGGTTTTGGTCACCGCAGCCATCGCGCTGGCATTCGCCGCCTTTGCGCGTGTCTACAGCGTGATCCGCTGGTCGCCACGGGTGATCTACAATTACCTGCTCTACCTGGGCGTATTTCTCCACGAACTGGTGAAGGCCAATCTCAACGTAATGGGCTACGTGTTCAGCAGGCACATCGATATTCACCCCGGCATCGTCGAGATCAAGACCCACCTGCAGTCGCCCATCGGCCGCCTCGCCCTGGCCAATTCCATCACCCTGACACCGGGTACCCTGGTTGTGGACATGCAGGGCGATTCGCTGTTCATCCACTGGATCAACGTTACCGAGACGGATCCGGTTGCGGCCACGCAGGTGATTGCCGGACGCTTCGAGAAATACCTGAAGGTGATCTATGGCTGAGATTGCACTGACCACTGCCCTGGTGCTGATCTTCTTCAGCATCGTGTTCGGCATCATCCGACTGGTCATCGGACCCGACACGGTCGACCGCGTGGTCGCCATCGACCTGCTGACCATTGTCGCCATCGCGGTAATCGCGCTGCTGGCACATATTGGCAACCGTTATATCTACCTCGACGTGGCCCTGGTCTACGGCCTGCTGAGTTTCCTCGGTGTGCTCGCCGTTGCCCGTTTTCTTGAAAAAGGCATCTAGTCGCAAGGTAATCCACTACTTATGATTGCACTACTGACACTGCTGCTATGTGGCGGCATCCTTATCAGCGGCCTGCTCGCCGTGCTGCTCGACAACCTGGTCAGCGCCGTGATCAGCGCCGGTCTCGCCAGCCTGTTCGCGGCCGTGGTCTATGTGGTGCTGGCGGCACCCGACGTCGCCATGACCGAGGCCTCGATCGGCTCGGGTCTGTCGACCATGATTTTCCTGTATGCCATTCGCAAGACACGCGGCAAGGACTGAGCCATGGGTGAGTTGATCGGCAGTCTGTTCCTGCTGGGTGGTGCGATCTTTCTGTTCTCGGCCGGCCTTGGTGTACTGCGCATGCCGGACACCTATAACCGTATCCAGACCGGGACCAAGGCGACTACCCTGGGCACCATCCTGATCCTGGTCGGGCTGGCCTTCCTGCACCCGGCCTGGGCCCTCAAACTGATTATTCTGATCTTCTTCGTGATGCTTACCAACCCGGTGTCCTCCCACGCACTGGCACGCGCTGCCCATGCGATTGGCACGGCGGAGACCGAGTCCACCGTGATCGACCAGCTGGAAACACCCGCGAACGAGGATACCCGGGAGCAAGTGGAATGAACCGCGCAACACGGCAGGCCCTGCCAGGGAAATGGGCCATATGATCAAGCGCATTGTCATCCTGCTGGTGCTGCTCATGCTGGCCTTCATCTTTGTCAACCTCGCTGCCAGCTACAGCGAGCAGACATCGCTGTCGGCACTGGGCCACTACTACGTCGAGCAGGGGCCGTCGGAACTTGGCGCTGCCAACCTGGTGACGGCTGTGGTAGTTACCTACCGTGGCCTGGATACCCTCGGCGAGGTCACGGTACTGTTCATCTCCGCCGCCGGTGTCGGTCTGCTGTTGCGCCGCACCCGGCGCAAGGATGACCACGAGGACCTCGAACAGGGAGACCGCGCAGAGGAAACGGCCATCGCACGCAAGCCCGCCAGTGAAATTGTCGAGACAGCGACCGAACTGCTGCTACCGATGGTCATCCTGTTTGGTATCTATGTGTTCCTGAACGGCCACCTGTCCCCCGGTGGCGGCTTCCAGGGCGGTGCCATTATCGCCTCCGGCACCATGTTCCTGTTGCTGGCCCTGCCCGAGTCACACATCAGCCGCCTGATGATCGCCATCACCGAATCACTCTCCGGCTTCAGCTATGTCGTCATCGGCGTGCTCGGCGTGATCCTGGCCGGCGGCTTCCTCGACAACCGCATCATCGGCCTCGGCACCTATGGCCATCTCTTCAGCGCCGGTGCCATACCGCTGATTTATGTGTTTGTCGGCCTCAAGGTAGGTTTTGAGCTCAGCGCAGTACTCGACCGCTTCCGCAAGGAGGACAGCGGACCGCTATGAGTTTCTTTGGCGACCTGCAGATTTCAATGATCGTACTGTGCAGCGGCCTCGGGCTGGTCCTGATCGGCCTGTGGGGCATACTGACACAGCGCAATCTCATTCGCATGATCATCGGCTTTTCGCTTCTGGATACCGGGATTCACATGGTGATGGTCTCGATTGGTTATGTAACCGGCGGCACCGCACCGATCATCAATGACGACGTGCCCATGGCCACAGCGGTTAGCCGCGTCGTTGACCCGGTGCCGTCCGCGCTGGTACTGACCGCAATCGTCATCGGCCTCGGCGTTACTGCCGTGATGCTGTCTTTCGCGGTACGCATTTTCCGGGCACGCAGGACACTGATGATCGATGAATGCACGGAGTCGAAATGGTAGAAGGCTTCATCACCCAGGTACTGCTGCAGCCGCTGGGCATCTATGTTGTCGCGCTGGGTGCAGGCTTCCTGGTTCCACTGTTCGACCGCGCGCACCGCAGCTCGGCCATCCTGCTGTTCTTCCTGGCCCTTGCCGGCATGGTTGCGATTGCCGGCATCAACCTGCTAGCAATCCTGAACGGCGCCGCCCCGATCCAGATCGAAACTGCAGGTATTGCGCCGCCATTTGCCATCAACCTGCGCTTTGGACTGTACGAAGGCGGCTTCGTACTCGCGGTCAACAGCATCGCGCTGCTGGGCGCTCTGCACTGGCTGCCGTCACTGCGGCAACATGCCTCCGCGCTGTTGCTGTACCTGATCATGGTGATGGGCATCAACGGGATGGTGATGACCCGCGACCTGTTCAACCTGTTTATCTTTATCGAAATCACCTCGATCGCCACCTATGCCCTGATCGGCATGGAACGCACCGGCTCCGTACTCGCTGCCGGCTTCAAGTACATTATCGCGACCTCGGTGGCCTCGGCATTCTTCCTGCTGGGGACGATCTTCCTGTATTACCTTACCGGTACACTGAATATCGATGGCATGGTGGCACAACGCGAGCTGATCAGCGGCCCGATTGGTTTTATCGCGACGCTGTTTTTGCTGACCAGCCTGCTGATCGAACTGAAGCCCTATCCCGCTAATGGCTGGGGACTGGACGTATACGAAACCGCGCCCGGCGGCATTGCAGCACTGATCTCCGTCGGCGTCTCCGCCGGCGTGTTTTTCGCATTGTTGAAGACGCTGCCGCTGCTGGACAATTACCTGAGCAGCATCGCCGTGGTCGGCGGTGCCACCTTCCTGCTCTCCAACCTGATTGGCCTGAAACAGGACAATGCCAGACGCCTGCTTGGCTATTCCTCCATTGGCCAGATGGGGCTGCTGACACTGGCGCTGGCGGCGACGGTACAGCTTGGCATCGAGGCACAATTACCGCTGGTCGCGGGCGGTCTGTTCATCAACCACCTGCTGGCCAAGGCAGGACTGTTCTGGCTGGCGGATCTGGTCAACCGCAACTCCACCAGGGACTGGTCGGTGCTTGCCGGACGGCCAGGGCGGTTACTGTTGTTCGGCATCCTGCTGAGCGCACTGGTTGGCCTGCCGCCCTTCCCCGGCTTCTGGGCAAAGTGGGTACTGGTGACGGAACTCGCCGCCGGCGGCCTGTATCCCTGGATCACCGTGGTGCTGCTGGGCTCGCTGCTGGAGGCCGCCTACCTGTTCCGCTGGTTTACGCAGGCCCTGCAGACGCGGGAATCCGATACACCCGACACCATCCGCCTCGAGAGTCTGCTGCCAGTCGCCCTCGCCGCCCTGCTGCTGTTTGCCACCGGCTATGGCATGGCCGTGCAACTCGAGAGTGACACCCTGATCATGTTCCTGCCACTGCTGGCCGGTACCGCACTGTGGCTGCTGGACGGCCTGCCGGGCCTTCTCAAGAGCCTGCTGATGCTGGTCGTGGTCGCTGCCGGCGGTGCCTGGCTGACGCTCGACCTGGAAGGCCTGAACCGCATCTTCGGTTTCATTCTCGTCGGCGGTGGTGTGCTGCTCAGCCTGGCAACCCAGTACCGCAGCGACGTCCGCAAGGGCTTCTACCCTTTGCTTGGCATCCTGCTGCTATCGCTGGCGACGCTGTTGCGCGCGCATACCAGCCTGGAGTTCTTCTTTAGCTGGGAGCTCATGACGCTGAGTTCCTACCTGCTGGTGACACTTGGCCGTGGCGGTGCGAAACCGGCGCTGACCTACCTGCTGTTCTCGCTCGCTGCGGCCTACTTCATCCTTGCCGGATTCGCCCTGGCCTATGCGGCCAGCGGTAGCCTCGAGCTGGCGGCACTTGGGGATACGGGTAGCTCCATGGGCCTGGTGTTCAGCCTGCTGGCTGCCGGCTTCGTTATCAAGACCGGTGGCCTCGGCGTGCACATCTGGGTACCGGGTACATACGGGGAGGCAGACGACGACTTCACTGCAGTGCTCTCCGCCGTGGTCAGCAAGGCCGCCATCTTTGGCCTGCTGCTGGTCGCCGCACAGCTCGGCATACGTTCCGACATCGGCCTCGACCCGGCCTACGTGCTTGGCTGGATCGGCATGCTCACCGCGACCTTCGGCGCATTGATGGCAGTATTCCAGGAAGACATCAAGAAACTGCTCGCCTACTCCAGCATGGGCCAGCTCGGCTACATCGTCACCGGAATCGCACTGATGAGCCATCTCGGCTGGGTGGCCGCGCTCTACCTGACGGTAAATCATTTCCTCTTCAAGGGCATCCTGTTCCTTGCCGTCGCCGGCGTGGTGCTGCGCACCAGCGAGCGCCTGATGTACAAGATGGGCGGGCTGATCAAGAACATGCCGTTCACCTTCGTCGCCACCATGATCGCCATCATTGCCATGTCCGGCGTACCCCCACTGACCGGCTTTGGCGGCAAGTGGCTGCTGTTCAATGCCATGATGGAGAAGGGCTGGTACTGGCTGGCGGCACTGGCCTTCTTCTCCAGCGCGGTGGCCTTCCTTTACATGTACCGGCTGCTGCATACCGTGTTTCTGGGACAGCGCAAGCTGGAACATGCGCAATTGCGAGAGGCCCCCGCCATTCTGCTGGTACCCCAGTTCCTGCTGATCGGCATCATTATGGTGTTTTCCGCCTATCCAAAACTGCTGCTGGAGCCGCTGTCGAGCGCAATCAGCCCGTGGCTGGCCGGCAACCTGGTATGGGACGGTCTGTCGCTGCACACCCACCTCGGTTACTGGAATGCCCCCATGATCATGGGTGTTGTCGCGGGGGTGTGGATGATACCGCTGCTGTTCCTGCTACTGATGTCGCTGACCCTGAAGATCCAGAAGGTCGGGCAGTTCAATATCGTGTTTGCCGCAGAACGCCCGCACCGTCCGGAAGACACGCATTTTGCCTATAACTTTTTCGCGCACTACGACCGCGCCCTCGGCTTCCTGGTGAAGCCGCGAGCGACTGCCTTCTGGAACAGCATCGTCGAGTGGAGCCATACCCTGGCCGCGTCCTTGCGAATTTTCTATAACGGCAACGGCCAGACCTATGCATTGTTCATCGTGATGTATCTGGTGGTGTTGTTCCTGGTGAATGGAGGGCTGCAGCTGTGATTGCGGAATGGTTTGGCAGGGCCGGTAATTTCAGCCTGACGCTGCTGATCGTGACAGTCTACGGCCTGCTCGTGGGTGCTTTCATCGAACGCACCATCGCGAAAGTACAGGGTCGCATCGGCATCCCCTACCGGCAGCCATTTATCAACATCCTGAAAACCCTGGTCAAGCGCACCGCCGTCAGCCACGGCATCATGTTCTACCTCGGACCGGTATTCCGCATCGCCGGCGGCATTGGCACA
This sequence comes from Gammaproteobacteria bacterium, assembly GCA_022340485.1. Taxonomy (GTDB): domain Bacteria; phylum Pseudomonadota; class Gammaproteobacteria; order UBA9214; family UBA9214; genus UBA9214. The sequence goes on from JAJDNX010000101.1 coordinate 47,483, forward strand.
CTGGCCTTCATCCCGGTGATCTACGGCAGCGAAACCTTTGCGAATTTCAGCTACGCCGGCGACCTGTTCCTGGTGATCTACTTTATGTTCTTCGGCCAGCTGGGCATGGCGCTGGGTGCAGGAGAAAGCGGCCATCCCTACAGTGCCATCGGCATCGCCCGCGGCCTGTCGCAGATGACGGCCTACGAGGTACCATTCGCGCTGGCCGTGATCTCCATCGTGATCCAGTACGACACCCTGTCGATCACCGAGATCGTAGCCGCGCAGCAGGGCGGCTGGCAGCACTGGACACTGTTCACCAACTGGGTGGCAACACTGGCTGCCATGCTCGCCTTCCTCGGCATGACGGGCTATTCGCCGTTTGACATCTTCCTGGCTCCTCAGGAGATCCCGATTGGCCCGCCGACCGAGTTCCACAGCGCTTACCTGTCACTGCTGCAGACCAACCGTGCCCTGTTCGGAGCAACCAAGCTGGTGTTGTTCATGAACCTGTTTTTCGGCGGTGCCACCGGCTGGATCGAATTGATGATCAAGACCCTGGCAATCTACATGGTGGCGGTGGTCGTCGGCGTGGCCTTTCCGCGCTTCCGCGTCGACCAGTCGATCCGTTTCTTCTTCAAGATCCCGACGCTGATCGGGATAATTTCCATAATTTATGTGCAGATGATGTTCACGTCCTGAGCAGTACAATCAGACTGTCAAGCCGTAGTGTGAGGCACTTACGATGAAAAAGACTCCGAGCACCCTTAGCACGCTGGAAAATGCGGGACTCTCGGCCGAGGATCAGCTGCTGTTCTCCAATGCGCGGCCCAGGCCCTACGAGCCCTATCCGATCAAGGCGATAGAGGATTTCGCCAACTGGGCACGCGCCAACTCGCTGTGGATCCTGGCCTTTGGCACCGGCTGCTGTTCGATCGAGCTGCGCCCGCTGATGACGGCGCGTTTCGACGCCAGCCGCTTTGGCGTCGCCGGCCGGCCTACCCCGCGGCAGTCATCGGTATTCATCATTGGCGGCTACGTCTCGGTCAAAACACTGAAGCGCATTGTGCGCAGCTATGAGCAGATGCAAGGGCCGAAATTCATTATCGCGCTCGGCAGCTGCCCGGCGAATGGCGGCATGTACTTCGACAGCTACAACACCATCAACCAGTTCGATCTGTACCTGCCGGTGGACCTGTACGTCACCGGTTGCATGCCGCGGCCGGAGGCACTGCTCGGTGCGATCCTGGAACTGCAGGATGACATCAAGGCGGGCAAGTGTGACGGCGCCAACCGCTATATCGAACACTTCGACGAGTACAAGGCCAACCAGAAGAAGGTCATCAAGGACTGGAACATGCCGGACTACAACTGGTAACCCCATGACAGACGATCGAACCAAGGAAATAGAATGATGAGTGAACTGCTGGACAGACTGGTGCGTGATTTCGGTGTCACGGACATCACCGAGCGCCCTCCGGCAATCACCACCCTGAAAGTGAGCAAGGAAAACGGCGAGCGGCTGATCCGCGAACTGCGCGACCGCGAGGGCTTCACCCACCTCAACTTCATCGCCTGCACCGACTGGATCGAGGATGGTATTTTCAGGCTGATCTATATGCTGCACAACTACGACAGCAAACAGAACCTCGGCGTACACATCGATATCAAGCGCGACCATGCCGAGATGACCTCCATCCATACGCTGTGGGCGCAAGCCTGGACCTACCAGCGTGAGTTGCGCGAGATGTATGGCATCCACTTTCCCGGAAGTCCGCGGCTCGAGGAGGATTTCTGCCTCGAAGGCTGGGACGCCATGCCGCCAATGCGGCGTGATTTCGATACTGCGAAATACAGCGCGGAACGCTTTGGCCACCGCGAGGGCCGCGTCAGCCTGGTGCCGCGCGATCACATGAAGGTACAGCTCTACCCGAACCGCGGAGGGGATGAATCATGACCTTGGTAACGGGACACTCCGCCGCGCTGGACTTCGCCCAGCCCGACCCGGTCGACCTGTCGTCGGGTAAATACGTCAAGCTGTGGCAGGGACCGCAACACCCCGGTATCACCGGCAACATGTCATTGGAACTGGTACTCGACGGTGACACCATCATCGAGTGCAAGACCCATGTCGGGTACCTGCACCGCGGCTTCGAGAAACTCATGGAGCAGCGCACCTTCATCCAGAACTTCACCGTGGTGTGCCGCATCGCGGTACCCGAGCCGGCCTTCAACGAATACCTGTACGCGGCCGCAATCGAGGCCATCAGCGGCGTTCAGTCACCGCCGCGCGCGCAGTGGCTGCGCACGCTGAACCTGGAAATGATGCGCCTCGCCAGCTTCCTGATGTGGATCGGCGGCCAGGGCGGCGCGTTCGGCCAGTATACCGTAGCCAACTGGAGCCTCACCTACCGCGACTACGTGCTCGACCTGTTCGAGGAAATGACAGGGGCGCGCATCTACCATATGTACATGGTGCCCGGCGGTGTGCGCGCCGGCCTACCGGCTGGATTTGAGAAGCGCATTCTCAAGCTGATGGATGACACCGACAAGCTGCTCGACCAGATCGAACGCGTGATGTACAACAACGTGGTATTCAAGGCACGTGCCAAGGGGCTCGGCGTCATTACCCGGGAAATGGTGGACCCGTACGGCGTGGTCGGCCCGAATGCACGCGCCAGCGGTTTCCGACGCGACCTGCGCAAGGACGAACCCTATCTGGTGTATGACCAGCTCGATTTCAATGTCATCAGCGGCAGTGCCGGTGATGCCTACGAACGCGCGTATCTGCGCTTGCAGGAAACCCGCCAGAGCGTCAACCTGATTCGCCAGGTCATCGCCGGTGCACCGTCGGATGGCCCGTTCCAGGCCGACATGCCGAACCTGCTGCACTGGAAGGTGCCGGCCGGTGAAACCTATGTGAAAGCAGAGTGCACCCGTGGCGAGTATGGCTACTACATGGTCACCGACGGCACCGAGATCGTGCGCCGCGTGCACGTGCGCGGTCCGAGCTACACCCATGCCATCGCACTGATGGAACGCCTTGCGGTCGGCACCAATATCGCGGACATCGCCGGACTGATGGTATCACTGCACACCTATCCGCCCGAGATCGAGCGCTAAGCAGGAAAGATCATGAACCTGAAAGACTTGCTATCACCGTTCTACGTCTGGCAACGCGCCTTCGAGAAGCCCTATACCTCCATACGGCCCATACAGGAGCGACCCGGTGCCGCCGCCTATCGTGGCTTTCATATCAATATCAGCGAGGAATGCATCGGTTGCGGCACCTGCCACAAGATCTGCCAGAACGACGCCATCGACATGGTAAGAGTCGAGACCTATGAAGGTCGCAGTGGTGACAGCGGCTTGCGCCCGCGCTTCGACTACGGCCGCTGCTGCTGGTGCGCCCTGTGCGTGGACATGTGTCCCGCCGGTTCGCTGCGCATGAGCAACGAGTACACCTGGATTACCAGCGACCCGACGGAGTTTCACTTCACCGCGGGCGTCGAGCACACCACCTGGCAGGACAATCCTCTGGGATACCACCGCGCGGAAGGCTACCACCTGTACCCGCCGAAGCGCATAGAAATGGAAATGCTACCCCCGGAGGTGAGCGTACAGTCGTTTGATGAAGTCGTCGCGGGTTACAGCGAACCACAGGCGCTGCTGGAGGCCGACCGCTGCATCGAATGCGGCATCTGCGTTGCCACCTGCCCGGCCCACATGGACGTTCCCGACTACATCCGCAGTATCCGTGACCGCGATTACGAGAAGGGCCTGCAACTGATGTACCGCACCAACCCCTTCCCCGCCACCTGCGGGCGTATCTGCACGCGCCGTTGCGAGTCGGTATGCCCGGTCGGCATCCAGGGAGAAGCGATCGCCATTCGCTGGCTGAAACGCTTCATCGTCGACCAGATCCAGCCGCAGGACTACGCCCGCATTCTGGCCGACCAGACCGGAAACAGTGGCCACCGCGTCGCCATCATCGGTGCCGGTCCCGGTGGCCTGAGTGCGGCCTATTACCTGCGCAAGCAAGGCCACGCGGTGACCGTATTCGAGGCGCAGGCAAGTGCCGGCGGCATGCTGCGCTACGGCGTGCCCAGCTATCGCCTGCCGGATGCAGACCTCGACAAGGACATCAATTACATCGTGTCACTCGGCGTGGACATTCGCTACAACACGCGCATCGGCAAGGACATTCGCTTCGAACAACTGCTGCAGGACTTCGATGCGCTGTTCCTGTCCACCGGCCTGTCGGTACCCTCCAGCATGCGCATCCACGGCGAGGAGCACCCGCGCGTGCTGTCCGGCCTGCAGGTGCTTGCCGATGTCGCCAGTGGTCGCGACCCGGGCGTCGGTCAAAAGGTCGCCGTCATCGGTGGCGGCAACGTTGCCATGGACGCGGCGCGGGTCTCGCGGCGTCTTGGCGCCGAGGTCACCATCCTTTACCGTCGGCGGATCGCAGACATGCCGGCGGATACCGAGGAAATACATGAATCACAGGAAGAAGGCTGCCACATCGTCACCCAGGCGATCCCGGTAGAAATCATTGCGGCTAGCAGCCCGCAACAGGTTTCGATCAAGTGGGGTGAGGCCGAAATGGTACAGGACCCCAAGGGCGGTCGGCCACGCCCGGTGCTACAGGAAGACCGGATGCATGTGGAGACCTACGACTGCATCATTTCGGCCATCGGCCAGGGCAGCGACCTCGAGTTCCTGTCAAAGGAGATACAGGATCAGCTGGCCATCGAGTGGGGCAAATTCGCGCCGGGTGAATACCAGCACACCTCGCTGCAAAAGGTCTTCGTCGGCGGTGACGTTGCCAATCGCACCGCCGATGCCATCAGCGCCATCGAGGACGGCCATCACGCCGCGCGCGGCATCGACCGGTTCCTGAACCCGGACGCCCGGACGCATACAGACCAGGAGGTGAACTGACATGAATAGCGTGGATGAAATACTCGACTATGCCATTGACCAGGAACAGCAGGCCGCGGACTTCTACGCAGACCTGGCCGGCCGTGCCGAAAAGGCCGGCATGAAGGAAATCCTGCTGGATTTCGCCGCCGAGGAACAAAGCCACAAGCAACGGCTGCTGGCGGTAAAAGCCGGTGACCACAAGCTGACACCGGAACAGCAGGTGCTGGACCTGAAGATCTCCGACTACCTCGTTGAGGTCGGTGCCAGCGCCAACATCTCTTATCAGGATGCACTGATCGTTGCCATGAAGCGGGAGCGTGCCGCCTTCCAGCTGTACAGCGACATGGCGGCAAAGGTGCCGGAAGGACATTTGAAGGAGGTCCTGCAGGGTCTCGCCAAGGAAGAGGCCAAACACAAGCTGTTCTTCGAATCGGAGTACGACGACCGCGTACTGCGGGATAACTAACCGTTATACTTACCGGATCGATCGACCATTTGCACCAGCACAACACCCTTGTCCTCAGGAAAGGGTTGGGGATAGCGGATCGAAGAGGGCAACAACCGCGTGTCGTCCCCCGGTTCCTGTGCTGCTCCCGGAGCACCCAGAGAACGGGCAGAAAGGAGAAGGAACTCTTCTTTTTGGCTAGTATTGCGAATTAACTGAATATTGTTTGCATACCTAAGGATGCGCCGCCTAAAGTCGGGGGGAAACCAATGCAGTCCTTCAAGTACATACGCCGTTTTCGTGATCTTGGCATCGACGATGTGCCGCTGGTCGGCGGCAAGAATGCCTCACTGGGGGAGATGTACCAGGCCCTTTCCGGCGAAGGCGTAAGGATACCCAACGGCTTTGCCACCACGGCACAGGCCTATCGCGACTATCTGGCACACAACCACCTGGAGGCGCCCATTCAGGAGGCGCTGGCACAGCTGGATGTCGATAATGTCGAGGCACTGGCCAAAACCGGGGCACAGATACGCGGCTGGATCGTCGACGCGGAACTCCCGCCACAGCTGGTCAGCGAGATCACGGCCGCCTATGCGGAGATGACCGCA
>JAJDNX010000120.1 GCA_022340485.1 Gammaproteobacteria bacterium
CCGGGACCACCCCCGAGGATGACAAGGTCCTTTCTGTCTTTCACTGCAGACCGATCCTGTTACGTCGTATACGCATCAATATCCGTGAGGCAAAGGCAATGGTTGCGATGATGGCAAGTGCCAGCAAGACTTTCCGGATGACATCTTCACCGCCACCGGCAGCTTCACGACCGGCATAGCCCAGGTAGGTGTAGGCCGCCCCGCTCGGGGCCATAAAGATGAACGAAGTGATGATGTAGTGGGAAAGGCGAATATTTGTCAGTCCCAGTGCATAGTTGAGCAAGTTGAACGGGAACAGCGGAACCAGCCGTGTGAAGGCAACGAAGCGCCAGCCCTCGTTCTCGACACCGGTAACCAGTTGTCGCAGGCGGTTGCCCGCCCGTTGAGCAACCCATTCATGGGTAATGTAGCGCGCCGTGAGAAATGCCAGTGTAGCACCGAGGGTGGCACCGGTGAGGTTATAAAAAGTACCGTACAAGGGACCGAACAGGGCGCCACCGGCTAGTGTGAACAACAAGCCGGGCATGAAGAATACCGAGGAGATGGCATAACAGGCAATAAACGCCAGTGGAGCCAGCCATCCCAGTTGTCCAACCCATGCGATCAGGGCATCAACGGAGAGGCGGTCTCGCCAGATCACTGCAGCAGCAATGCCGGCAAGCAGCAGGGTTAAGGTCACAATGCGACGTCGTCCATCAGGACTCATCGTGTTGCTCCCAGCGACGGCTGTTGATTGCATACTCCGTGACGCTACCGATGAAGGGCATCATCAACAGGCGCGGTAACGGTATGCATTGCGCGCTGTCGCGGAAGGTGTCTATGCCGATCTTCATGCCCGTATGACCGTCCTCTGGCTGGGCCCGGTAGGTGCCGAATAGCCGGTCCCACAATGACAGGTTAAAACCGAAGTTGCTGTTGGTCTCGTGCGGCAGGTGCGAGTGATGCACCCGGTGCATGTCCGGGGTTACGACCAGCATGCGGATGATCCGGTCGAGAGCCAGCGGCAAGCGCACATTGCTGTGGTTGAACATCGCCGTGGCATTCAACAGCACTTCGAAGAGGATGACCGCCACCAGTGGTGGTCCCAGCAGGACAATGGCGGTAAATTTGATGAGCATGGAAAGCAGTATTTCTATGGTATGGAAGCGTGAGCCGGTGGTGACGTCAAAATCGAGGTCTGCATGGTGAACACGGTGCAGTCGCCAGAATACCGGAACCGCATGGAACATCACGTGCTGCAGGTAGATCACTCCATCGAGAATGATGACGGATGCAAGTACTGCCAGCCAGCCGGGAGCATTAACCTGGTTAAACAATCCCCAGTATTGCTGACCTGCATAAACAGCCACCCCAACCGCTGCGGTAGGGAAGATCAGCCGCAAGGTCACTGTATTCAATACCACCAGGCCGATGTTGTTCAGCCAGCGTGCTGACTTGGGCTGGGTCAGTGCCCGGCGAGGGGCAAGCAGTTCCCAGATTGCCATCAGGGCAAAGACCCCAACGAATGCACCCAGCCTGATGGTTGCCTCATGTGTGCTGATAAAGTTATCCATAAATCTGGCAACCTGCGCTTGTGGTTGTGAGGCCGTACGCCGCGGTTAGCATTTGTTGCCGTGCCTGTGTAACCACTTCGATGCCGACCCCCTTGCGGGGGCCGTGTTCACTTAAATGCCTGCGCCAATGACGGGCACCCGGCACGCCCTGGAACAGTCCCAGCATGTGCCGTGTAATGTGTTTGAGCGGTGATCCCCGCTTCAGTTCCCTCTCTATGTAAGGCAGCATGCGTTCAACGACTTCCTCACGGGTCGGGACAGGGTGCTGGTCCTGGAACAGGCGTCGATCCACCTCTGCAAGCAGGTAGGGGTTGTGGTAGGCGCTGCGTCCGAGCATCACGCCATCCACCTTCAGTAAATGCCTTTCCGCAGCATCCAGATCAGTGATCCCACCGTTGATAACGATGTTCAGGTCCGGGTACTGTCGCTTGAGTCGATAGGCATAGTCGTAGTTGAGCGGTGGTACGGTGCGGTTTTCTTTCGGGCTCAGTCCCTGCAGGTATGCCTTGCGTGCATGAATGATAAAGGTCTCGCAACCCGCCTGCCGTACACAGGCAATAAAGTGGGCAAGTTCATCGTATGAATCCCGGTTATCAATGCCGATGCGGGTCTTTACGGTGACCGGTACTGACACGGCTGCCTTCATGGCCCCGATGCAGTCAGCCACCAGTGCCGGTTCCGCCATGAGGCAGGCGCCAAAGCGCCCGGACTGGACCCGGTCGCTGGGACAGCCGACGTTTAAATTGATTTCGTCATAACCCGCCTGCTCGCCGATGCGACTGCACTCGGCGAGGGTACGCGGCTCACTGCCCCCCAGCTGGAGGGCTACCGGGTGCTCACGGTGATCAAAACCAAGGAAGCGCTCACGATTACCATGCAGGATGGCACCGGTGGTGACCATTTCCGTGTACAGCAGGGTGTGTTGGCTGATCTGGCGCAACAGGTAGCGACAGTGCCGGTCCGTCCAGTCCAGCATGGGGGCAATAGAAAATATATGTCTATTGTATTCAGTCACTTAAATGACATCTTGTGGATGATGCTACCTTTTATCCGTTAGGGAGTACACGCACTTTCTTGCCCAATACCGCGATGATGATGTACCAAGAGTGTACCAAGATGGCGACATATCAGATGGTGGAAAGCGATAATGCGCAAAAAAGGGCCCATGCCCAGTCGCTAATTCATTCTAAACTAAGGCCACTGCCAAGCAATGGGCGCCGGATACAGGGGACAGCATCGAATCCCGCCAGTTCAGCGACCCCTGCGATGTTGAGAATATCACGATAAGCGGTCTGATAGACGTCAACACCAAGGAACCTGGGTACCGACAAGTTGATTTCACGGAACCCGGTGCATCGGGCTTCATTCTTTCAAGCAACCATTTCATTCTGAAGACGCACGTGCCCAGAGGGTCCGATAAAGATCGGCCGATACCAAGTGCTTTCCAAATTGAATAAACAGAGGTTCATGTTGAATCGCTGATAGACCCAGACAGCGGAGCGCGTGACCTCTGGCGGGAATCGGTGGCGTTTGTATGTGTACACGACACCAGTCTATCAATTCTGACTGCTTGACCTGTCAGTGCTTCCAAAAGGGACTGACTTGTCGGTACACTCTCAAGCCCAACAACGTGCAGTGGCTTGTCGGGTAAATGAAGGACACGAAAAACATCTGGGTATGTAAATCCGAATGAATGATCTAATGCATGTGATGCATCGCTCGGTGAGCTGACAAACACCAACTGCACATTCACTCTTGCGATTTCTGATAGGCAGATCTGTTTTGAACGGGTACCTACGATCCATTTGAAGGCCCAACCGGACACTGCTCGATAAAACCCTGCGCAGGTACAGTGCTACGCGGCCATGGAACGATGATTCAACTTGTGTATACCGGCACCCTTGTGCTGAGCGCAGCCTTGCTCTTTACGATCCAGCCGATGTTCGCCAGCATGGTCCTTCCCTCACTGGGTGGCTCGCCGGCCGTATGGAATACGTCCATGGTGTTCTATCAAGCCGTGCTACTTGCAGGTTATGCATATGCGCATTTCTCAACACGATTACTGGATGTCCGGCGGCAGAGCATCCTGCATCTATTCCTACTGGTTTCTGCATTCATCGTGCTACCCATCGCCGTTGCGACGAACTGGTCTCCGCCGACAGACACCACCCCCGTTTTATGGCTGATAGCATTGCTGACTGTATCCATCGGCCTGCCGTTCTTCGCCTTATCTGCAACAGCACCATTGCTTCAAAAGTGGTTCGCGCATACACACCATACCTATGCCTCGAACCCATATTTCCTGTACGCAGCAAGTAATCTCGGGAGTATTCTGGCGCTATTAGCCTATCCGATTTTATTAGACCCCTTTCTTGGACTGATCGACCAGAGCACTACCTGGACATTCGGCTACGGTGGTTTGGTCATTCTCATGGTTGCATGTGTATTTCTGCTCTGGCGCAATTTCGCGGCTGACATATTGGCTGATCACCATCCAGCAGCCGAGGAACTCACCTCCGAGGTCGATTGGAAGCTGCGTACGCAGTGGATGATGCTCTCGTTTGTCCCCTCGAGCCTACTGCTTGGTGTAACCACACACATCACGACTGACATTGCGTCAGTACCACTGTTGTGGGTGATTCCACTCGCGTTATACCTCTTGACATTCATTATCGTTTTTTCAAGAAGAACGGTGATACCACACCGATGGGTAGTGAGTGTACACGCCTATCTTGTGTTGATATTTGTCATTGCGCTGTATGTCTCGGTATTGTCTATCTGGGTGACGCTACTGATCAATTTCTTGATGTTTTTCGTATCCGCCATGCTCTGTCATGGCGAGTTGGCGAAGCGGCGGCCCGCTGCCAAGCACTTGACTGAGTTCTATTTATGGATGTCGTTCGGTGGCGTTCTTGGCGGGTGCTTTAACGCGCTCTTGGCACCGTTACTATTCAATTCCGCGCTGGAGTATCCGCTCGCGATCGTTATGGCGTGTGCCCTGCGCCCGGTACTTTCCGAAGGGCGCAATGGCCGCTGGGCGCTGGATCTTATATTGCCAGCACTGTTGGGTGTCGTATTGCTGGCAGTTTTTACGGTGACTCCCGATATCTTGGAGTTGATACAAGCCGCTACACCCGCGGTGATAATGTTCTGCACCATCATCGGAATGGTCGTCTTCGGTTTCAGTCCACGCCCAGTACGCTTCGCGCTTGGAATCGCGGTGTTGTTTGTCGCAATTCATCATCTGGCGAGCAGCGAGCATACGACCCTACTGACGGCAAGAAATTTCTTCGGTGTCCATACGGTGAGTCGTGATGAATCAAGGCAGTTTACTATTCTCAAGCATGGTACAACGATGCACGGTGCACAATCGACCAACCCGCAAAAATGGCGCGAGCCCCTCACTTACTACGTACACGAGGGGCCGACCGGACAGGTTTTTACGGCACTTCATTCCGATCCGGGTGAGCTGTCGATTGCTGTCGTTGGGCTCGGCACAGGCGCTATTGCTTGTTACCGGCGTCCGGAAGACAACTTAACGTTCTACGAGATCGACGCTTCAATTCTCGAGGTCGCACAGGATGACCGGTATTTTCACTATCTGGACGAATGCGCGCCAGACGCGCGAATCGTTCTCGGTGATGCGCGCCTCGCACTGGTACGCGAGCCCGATCGGAAATTCGACATACTCATCATCGACGCGTTCAGTTCTGATTCAATACCCATCCATCTGCTCACACGTGAAGCCATCGATCTGTATTTCCGAAAGCTCGAGAACGACGGCCTACTTCTCGTCCATATCAGCAATCAGTACCTTGACCTGGAACCGGTTCTCGCCAATCTGTCTCAGCAGGCGCAGCTTGCTGCCCGAATCCAATTCTTTTCACCCAAAAAATTGAGTCCAACCACTGGGCTGGGCGTCGAGGAAGCGACTACGGAAGCGCACCTGGGGGATTTCCACAACGCATCCCTCTGGGTTCTGCTCGCGGCGAACGAACAGGCGCTGGGTCGGATAGCGACCGATCGACGCTGGAGATTGCTGGAGCCAGATCCAGCCGTTGGCCTCTGGACAGATGACTACTCCAACATCACCAAAGTTTTACGCTGGAAGATGACGAAAACCAGCGACTAGCGGGAGTACCGTAGCGAGTCACAGGCATCGCTGCACCATACTCCTCCAGTTACAGTACTTCAGCGACCCGTCGCGACCATCCAGCAGGGGGCACAGCAATCGCGGTGAAAAGGGTTTTGTAATTTGCGTCTCCAGTTGCGCAGGTGGCTACAGCCTGCCGCGATGCTGGCCGATAGCTGCATAGTGATTTGAGATAGTAACTGCAGGTAAGTGATTCATATCACATTATAGTCATGTTTACTTCTGTAATCTGACTGTCAGTGGTATAGTTAATCGAATTTCGCCAAATGTTATATTGATTACGAATACAAGGGGTTACCAATGAAAAGCAGCCTGACAATGGTGTCGTTACTGATTCTTCTTCTGTTTGGTACAGCACCCGCCTTCGCCGATGTTCTGCTCGTTGACAGTATCCAGTCCGCACCCCGCATCCAGACGCCCCAAAACGGATTTACCATGTCACAGATACGTCAGCAGTACGGTAACCCGGTAGCGGAATTACCGGCCGTTGGCGATCCCCCGATCACACGCTGGGATTATGATGGCTTTTCCGTCTACTTTGAATACGATCTGGTATTGCATTCCGTCGTTCACCGCGCAGCCAATAACTAGCCAAAAATTACTCCCTCCCTGGTTGTTTTTACACCGGGCACACATTAGTGTACCCGGCGAATGACCTCTCCACGATTAATCCCCGAATTCGCACCGCAGTCAGGGGTGATGGTTACCTGGCCACATTCTCATTCCGACTGGCACAACCGGCTGGATACGATCGAGCCGGTGTATGTCGAAATTACACGTACGATCAGTCGTTATGAACGTGTGCTGGTTATTTGTTATGACGATCGCCACCTGCTCCATGTAAGTGACTTGCTCAGGCAGGCTGGTATCACAGCAAGTACCGTCCACTGTGTGGCGGTACCCACCAACGACACCTGGGTACGCGATTATGGCCCACTGTCCGTATCCGGCAGAAGCAGACCACGCTTGCTGGATTTTACGTTCGATGGCTGGGGTGGAAAGTACGATGCTGCACACGACAACCAGGTGTCAGGACGGTTGTTTGCCGCGGGTGTATTCAAGGTTCCGGAACTGGACCACCATCCACTTGTACTCGAGGGCGGCGCCATCGATACCGATGGATGCGGAACCCTGCTGACAACGACACGCTGCCTGCTCGGCTCTGGACGCAATCCGGGTATGGACAAGACGGCACTGGAAGCCTGTTTCCATGAAAACCTTGGTATAGAACGAACGTTGTGGCTTGATCATGGCATGCTCCGTGGTGATGACACCGATGGGCATGTGGATATGCTGGCTCGGTTCTGTACGCCACAGGTTATTGCTTACCTGCAATGCACGGATCGGGCGGATGAACACTACGACGAGCTGAGTGCCATGGAGGAGCAGCTGCATGATTTTATCACGCACGATGGATTCCCTTACACCTTGTGCCCGTTGCCCATGCCACAAGCGGTCTATTCAGAGGATGGCGAGCGCCTGCCTGCAAGTTATGCAAATTTTCTGATTATCAATCAAGCAGTGCTGGTACCCGTCTATAATGATCCTGTAGACCGGCAGGTGCTGGCCATGTTGCAGCAGTGTTTCCCCGAACGTGAAATCGTGGCGATCAATTGCCTGCCTTTGATACAACAGTATGGCAGTTTACACTGCGCTACAATGCAGTTGCCGGAGGGTGTGCTGCAAGATTGACAGTGTTCGCCTTATACCAACCGGAGTACCTCTGCAGTAGCCGATGCACCACAGCAAGTGCGGACTGCAGATGCGAATATTCCGGAGTTCAGACTATCCTCCCCTGCTTATTTGAGATGTTCATATACAGGAAAACTGACCCATGAGTAACCAATCACTGAACGTTGGACTGGTGCAGCAGGCATGTGGGGGCAATCGTGATGCAAACCTGGAGGCCAGTGTTCGGGGTATACACCGTGCAGTGCAACAAGGCGCTCAGCTGGTTTTGCTGCAGGAGTTGCACAGCAGTATCTACTTTTGCCAGACAGAAGACGCCGAGCATTTCCATCTCGCGGAATCGATCCCCGGTCCTACCACAGAATTGCTTGGCCGGGTCGCTGCCGAGCTCGGGATTGTGATTGTTGCCTCGCTGTTTGAACGCCGTGCCAGCGGCCTTTATCACAACACCGCGGTGGTGCTCGATATCGATGGCCAGATAGCCGGCCGTTATCGCAAGATGCACATACCCGATGACCCGGGATTTTATGAAAAATACTACTTCACACCCGGTGACCTGGGGTTTGAACCGGTCTCTACGGCTGTAGGAAAACTGGGAGTGCTGGTTTGCTGGGATCAATGGTACCCGGAAGCCGCACGCTTGATGGCGCTAGCCGGCGCGGATTTGCTGTTATACCCCACTGCAATTGGCTGGGATGACAGGGATGACAGGCAAGAAAAACTGCGACAGCAGGATGCCTGGCAGACGATCCAGCGTGGCCATGCCGTTGCCAACTGCTTGCCCGTCATGGTCTGCAACCGGACCGGACTGGAAACAGATCCTTCCGGTCGCAGTGAGGGTATACGCTTCTGGGGTAGCAGCTGCATCATTGGTCCCCAGGGTGAATTGCTGGCCCAGGCAGGAACCGACCAGGAAGACGTACTGGTTGCCGCGATTGATTTTGCCCGTACCGAACACCTGCGTCAGACATGGCCCTTTTTGCGGGACCGACGCATCGATGCCTACCAGGAGTTGCTGAAACGCTTTCGTGACTAGGGCCAGGGCAATGGGGTGCGACATGGTCAACCACGGCTGTTTCATGGATAATGTCGCCCCCACTTCTTACAAGCATTCAGGGCAACGGGCATGATCCTCATACTACACGCTGATACTGACAAGAACGGCGAAGATTACCGCTTGTTGATGGACTTCCTGTCCAACCTGAACAATATCCAGGCACGTGTGCACGATGAAGCGGGGGCCCAGCAGGTGCTTACGGAAATCTACCTGGTGGGCGATACCGCTGCATTATCCAGTGAAGAAATGCAGAGTTTTACCTGTGTCGAACGCGTGGTGCGGGTATCCGAGGAATACCGGATCCTGGGACGTCATCACGATGACAAACGCGCCACCTATTTTGAATACAACGGCGTCCGTTTTGGCCAGGACAATCTGCACGTATTTGCCGGTCTGTGTGCAGTGGATACTCCTGCACATGTCGAAATCATGATGAAAGCACTGCAGGAACACGGTCAGCAATGCACGCGCATGGGTGCCTACAAGCCGCGAACGAATCCCTATTCATTCCAGGGGCATGGGAAAAGTTGCCTGCCTTACGTATTCGAGCTGGCTGGCAAACATGATATGAAGGTCATTGCCATGGAAGTCACCCATGATACCCATGTCCGCGAGATCCACGAGGCACTGGAATTGACCGGACATCCTACCGGTGTCATGTTACAGATCGGCACCAGGAATACCCAGAATTTCGAGCTGCTGAAGGCAATTGGCCGGGAGCCGGAATTTCCGGTGCTGCTGAAACGCGGCTTTGGAATTACCCTGGAAGAGTCCCTGAATGCTGCGGAATACCTTGCGAGCGAGGGCAATCGCCGTGTGGTCTTTGGCCTGCGAGGCATGAAAACCAACATGGGAGATCCGCATCGAAATTTTATTGATTTTGCACATGTCCCGGTGGTGCACCGCTTGACACGGATGCCGGTGTGTGTCGACCCATCCCACTCGGTCGGTTCGCGCGATGCCACCCATGAAGGGATTATGGATATTTTCCATGTAACGGCCCAGGGTGTCATTGCCGGTGCCAACATGGTCCTGGTTGATTTTCACCCACATCCGGGCAAGGCACTGGTCGATGGTCCGCAGGCCTTGCATATGGATGAACTGGGTTACTTCCTTGAGGATATCCGCATTGCCCGGGACGCCTATGAGCAGCGTGTGGCACTGGCCGCGAAGCAGAACAAGGACACGGCATCTTCGTCTTGATACCTGTTTGAATAACCGCAAGGTCGATGGTAATGGTCTACCGTGATGCCTAACTGGTATTCTTTGCATACTTGATTGTGAACCAAAGGAGCGCGAATACATGAAACCGATGAAGACCCTGCTTGTCACAACAGCCCTGTTGATATCTGCCACTGCGTTTGCAGCGGATACCATGACAGTGAAAATCACGCCGGACATCGCCTCTGTCGACGTGCTGCACAACGGCAAGAAAACAACCATCCTGCGCAACCAGAACGAAGGCAATACCGTGATCCCAGCTTTTGCCAAGACATCGCGCAAGTGCCCGCCTTTCTGCATCCAGCCTGCTCACCTGGCACCTGGCGTGGAAACGATCGGAGAGCTTGAAGTACTTGACTACCTGGCCAGGATGAGTGCGGGAGATACCTCCATCCTGGTGATTGATTCACGTACGCCGGACTGGGTCAAGAAAGGCACGATTCCGGGTTCCGTGAATATTCCCTGGACAAATCTGAACCCGGCCAGTGGCGCCGATCCGATTTCCATCAGCGAGATCATGGTTAACACGTTTGGTGTCGAGGAAATGGAAGGCCTGTGGGATTACTCCGATGCCAGGACGCTAGTGCTGTTCTGTAACGGAATGTGGTGCGGTCAGTCGCCAAACAACATCAAGAACCTACTGAAATTCGGCTATCCGGCTGACAAGCTAAAGTGGTACCGCGGTGGCATGCAGGACTGGGAAATCCTGGGTTTGACGACGGTCTCCAGTGAATAGGAATTCGACAAGGTTCACCGTGGCGGGCGGCGAATAGCCGCCCTTTTTTGCTTCTGCTCAGGATAAGGATGAATACTCCACCGCCTTAAGGTGGAGGCTTACATATCTTCTACACGGGGCTCTAAAATATATGCCACGGAATCCACGGAAAACACAGAAGAAAAACTGCTTTATTGGAACAGTGTTTGTGCTCTTCCGTGGCCAGAAATTTAACTGGCTGCAGTTGCAAGAACGGCCCGAGTCAGGCTTGTACCCTATAGTTGATTCAGGCACATTGCTGAAAACGGGAGGAGGAAATGATGAAAGCCCTGCGTACTGTTACTGCGTTCATGATTCTGATCACAAGCCTGACAGGTCTGGCTGAGGACCAGGTGTCACATGCCGTTCAAACCCCCTATTCCGAACAACAGGTCGTATACGATTTTTATTTCGATCATCCCTCAAAGATCGGCAATGCGCTTTTCTGGATTCGCTCCCTGATGAACCCGCTGATGGAGGCACCCTACGATATCGCCCCTGAATTTCTCGAGATTGTCGTTGTGATCCATGGCACCGAGATCGTCACGCTTGCGCGAAAGAACTATGAGCGATACCAGGATGTCGTTGAACGCATGCGCTACTACGCCAGTCTTGGCGTGAAGTTCAGGGTGTGTGCAATTGCGGCCCACGATTTTGGCTACGAGATCGATGACTTCTATGAATTTGTCGAGGTTGTGCCCTCCGCCATCGCGGAACTGGCGCACTGGCAACTACAGGGTTATGCCCTGATTACCCCAAATGTGATGGACAAGAAATTCACCATAGACGAGATTCGCTAGCGCGATCGCCACACAAGGGGCATTGTGTCCGCTGGCAATAAGCCTCGCGGCGGTCGGGCCGCAGGTCTGCAGCGAACAGCTCAGACAGCCGGCTTGCCGAGCTGCCTGTCTGCTTTCATCAACAGGGGTGGCAGGAAGATGAAGTCGGCGAGCAGTGCCAGGGCAATGGTAACTGCCGTTAGCAGACCCATCTCGGCATTCAGCTTGAAGGCGGACTGGGTCAGCACCAGGAATCCCGCAATCAGTACCAGGCTGGTCACGAGCAGGGCGATGCCCACGGTGTGAAATGCATAACGTACCGCATCTTCAGCATTCAGGCCCCGCTCGCGCCGGGCGCGCAGGTACTTGCTGAGGAAGTGCACGGTGTCATCAACCACGATACCCAGTGTCAGCCCCATGACCACCGAGAGACCCAGACCGACCTGGCCATACAGCAACCCCCATAGCCCAAAGGCCATGGCGGCCGGCGCCAGGTTCGGGATCAGGCTGATCAGGCCAATTTTCACCGAGCGCAGGGCAAAAATCAGTATCAGTGAAATCAGCACCAGCGCCACGCTGGTGCCCGTCAGCATGCTGCGAATATTGCGTTGCCCGATATAGGCAAACATGACCGACGGACTGGC
>JAJDNX010000122.1 GCA_022340485.1 Gammaproteobacteria bacterium
ACACGCTGGGTCAGTAATGCACCGGCCGGCTGGTGGTATATAGACAAGCAGGGTGCCTGGAAGCAGAAATAGCCACGAATGAGTAGCTTTGTCTTTGCATGGATGTACTGTCCGGTTATCAGCCTCGGGCCGTGGCACGCCTCGATCAAATCGCTACCCTGCAGGGTTTCCCGGGCAAGATGGGTATGGATGGCAGAAGGTGTGGGAACACTGCCAGGCCGGTACTATCGAGGGCATCCGTAAGTATTGCGAAACAGATGCACTCAATACCTATCTTGTCTACCAGCGCTTTGAACTAATCCGCGGGCACAGCAGTGCAGCACAGGTTGCGCAAGCCTGCGAGCAGCTGTCCACGAAGCTGGAGAAGGCGTACAAGCCACACCTGCGCGATTTATTGCAGCACTGGCAAGGATCGTTGCAGCGTGACGGAACATGGAACTGACAGACTCGAGCAGACTGTTGCTAGCTGTTCAAGATAAATTCACTTGCTGTAAAGTTTCCGTAGCAGCTGGATCGTACTGGTAGCGGGCATCATGAGTAAACGTACGCGTAAAAATCGCCTGCCTGGTCCCCTTAGTGGTGTCGCCATAGCATCACTTTCACATGATGGCCGAGGTGTCGCGCATCTGGATGGCAAGACAGTATTCATCGATGGGGCCCTGCCGGGCGAGGTTGTCAGCTTTGAATACCGGTCGTCCCGCAGGCGCTTTGATGAGGGCCAGGTAACGGCTGTAACACAGGCCTCCCCCGATCGCGTGGAACCAATGTGTCCGCATTTCGGGGTGTGTGGCGGCTGCAGCCTGCAACACCTGCAACCTGCCGCACAAATAGCGGCAAAGCAGCAGACATTGATCGATAACCTGAAACACATCGGCAAGGTGGTGCCGCAGTTAGTGTTGCCGCCGCTCACCGGACCGGTTTGGGGTTACCGTACCAAGGGACGTTTGGGTGCAAAAGATGTTATCAAGAAAGGCCGCGTACTGGTTGGGTTCCGTGAAAAACACAGTCCCTACGTTGCCGATCTGGCGGCGTGCGAGGTGCTGCACCCGTCGGCGGGCAAACAACTCGACACACTGGCGCAACTGATTGGGCGATTGCAGGCAAAGGCGCGGATTCCGCAGATTGAGGTGGCGGTCGCCGGGTCCACAACGGCACTGGTGTTCCGGCATCTCGATCCGCTGAGTCAGGGTGATTGTGACAAGTTGAAACAGTATGCCGTCGAACAGCAGGTGCATGTATACCTGCAGCCGGCAGGTCCCGACAGCGTACATTTGCTATGGCCGGAGCGATCCGTGCTGTCCTACCAGCTGCTTTCAGAATCCATAGAAATCCAGTTCAGCCCGACGGATTTTACCCAGATCAATACCGCCATTAATGAACAAATGGTGACGCGTGTACTTGGCCTGCTGGCGCTGGAACGGGGCGATACGGTGCTCGACCTGTTCTGCGGCCTGGGTAACTTCACGCTTCCCATGGCGCGCTATGCAGGCACGGTCGTTGGAGTAGAAGGCGATGCCGGTCTGGTCGGTCGTGCGCGCGCCAATGCGACATTGAATGGACTGGTCAATGTAACCTTCCACAGTGCCAACCTCTTTGAGCCACAGAACGGTGCCGACTGGGCCGCTGGCCACTATACCAAGGTGTTGCTGGATCCACCCCGCAGTGGTGCCGCCGAGGTAATGGATCTGCTCGGTGCGATCCGGCCACAGCGGATTGTCTATGTCTCCTGTCACCCCGGCTCACTGGCTCGTGACGCTGGCACTCTGGTGCATGAAAAGGGTTATCGGTTGCTGTCAGCCGGTGTTATGGACATGTTTCCACACACCGCACACGTGGAGTCGATTGCACTTTTTGAAGCAAACTAGCGTCTACTGACGATACCAGGTAGTGCGCAGGGCCTTGTATATCCGCTGCGGATACCAGTTTTGACCAACACTGCCATTGTAGCGCGCCAGTGCCCGGCGTATGTCGCCATTCTCGCGTTCCAGGTAGATATTCAGGATGGTGCAACCAAAACGCAGGTTGGTGTTGATATCAAACAGGTCGTCATCAGGGCGGCCGAGTTCTTCCAGCCAAAATGGCATAATCTGCATCAGGCCACGGGCACCGGCGCTGGAAATCGCGAATCGATCAAAGTTACTTTCGACATTGACCAACGCGAGTACCAGTTCTGGTTCTAGCCCCGAGCGGCGCGCCTCATAATGGACCTGCTTGAGGATCTGCAGGCGTTCCTGGGGGTCTTTCACCCTGGATTGCAGGCGACTGGACATGTCGGTCAGCCAGACTTCGGCATCAAAGCGATCAACGAAACTGTCGCTCGACTTGATGGCGGCAATCAGGCTGGCACGCATGTCGGCATCCGGCCGTTCCTGGGTGGCGGCCCCGGCACCCTTGCCAGCCAGCAGGATCAGTGCCAGCAAGCTTCCTGATAGATACGGTATGAGTCGTGTCATACCCTTTGATATCGGTTCAGTTCATTCTCAGTTGAGTGCCAAGGAATGCGATTATGTCGGCACGCGGGATGCTACGGCTTTCCGCATCACGGCGTGATTTGTATTCCAGCATGTCCTGGTCAAGGTTTTTCTCGCCAATCACAATGCGGTGTGGAATGCCAATCAGTTCCATGTCGGAGAACATGACGCCTGGGCGCACTGGCCGGTCATCCAGTAGCACCTCAAAACCGGCACTCAGCAACTCTTCATACAGGGCATCCGTGGCTTCTCTTATGCGCAGTGATTTTTTCATGTTCATTGGCAGCAGGGCGACCTGGTAGGGTGCAATCGCGTCCGGCCAGATCATGCCGTTGTCATCATTGTTCTGCTCGATTGCTGCGGCGACGATCCTCGACACACCGATACCGTAACATCCCATGGTCATGGTCTGTTCCTTGCCCTGTTCATCGAGCACGGTCGCCTTCATGGCTTCACTGTACTTATTTCCAAGCTGGAAAATATGCCCGACCTCGATACCGCGCGCGATAGCCAGTGTACCGTTACCATCAGGACTCGGGTCACCGTCCACAACATTGCGCAGATCGACACTCATCGGTGCCGGCAAATCCCGTTCCCAGTTGACTCCCGTGAGATGTTTGCCGTCTTCATTGGCGCCACATATAAAATCAGACAGGTGTGCGGCGGCATGGTCGACGATCACGGCTGTCGTCAGGCCGACAGGTCCCAGTGACCCGGCTCCGCAGCCAGCCGCCTGTCTGATCTGTTGCTCACTCGCAAATTGCAATGGAGCCGCGACGGCGTGAAGCTGTTCTGCCTTGATGACATTCAGTTCGTGATCACCGCGTAGTACCAGTGCAACCACATCAGAGTTGGTGCCTTGTACCAGCAAGGTCTTTAGGCAACGATCTGCGCGGGTATTCAGAAAGGTGCACAATTCATCAATCGTGTGCTGGCCGGGTGTGTCGATGACCGTCATGTCTGCCGTCGGAGCTGTGCGCTGGCCTGCGGGTGCAATGGCTTCGGCACGCTCGATATTCGCGGCATACTCTCCACTGTCTGAAAATGCGATGGCATCTTCACCGGAATCAGCCAGCACATGAAACTCATGCGAAACGCTGCCGCCTATGGCACCGCTGTCCGCCTGCACCGCGCGAAACTCGAGTCCCAACCGGGTGAAAATTCGACTGTAGGTGTCGTACATCAGCCGGTAGGTCTGTTCCAGCGATGCCTGGTCACTATGGAAGGAGTAGGCATCTTTCATAAGGAATTCTCGCGCACGCATTACGCCGAAGCGAGGCCGGATTTCATCACGAAACTTGGTCTGTATCTGGTAGTAATTGACCGGCAGTTGCTTGTAGCTGCGGATCTCGCGCCGTACGATATCGGTGATGATCTCCTCATGTGTCGGGCCGAAGCAGAATTCCCGCTGGTGGCGGTCGTGGAAACGCAGCAGTTCCGGTCCATATTTCTCCCAGCGGCCGGATTCTTCCCATAACTCGGCGGGTTGAACTGCCGGCATCAGTAATTCCAGCGCGCCGGCGCGTTCCATTTCTTCTCGCACAATGGCCTCAACCTTGCGCAATACGCGCAGGCCGAGCGGCAACCAGCTATAGATGCCGGCCGCCTGCTTGCGCAACATGCCGGCGCGCATCATTAACTGGTGACTGATGATCTCGGCGTCGGCCGGTGTTTCTTTCAGGGTGGAGAGTGGAAATTGGGAAAGACGCATGGTGTTATATCAAAGTGGAAGTTGGCCTGAACAGGCGCTGATTGTAGCGGCCCGGCGGGTATACGTACACCGGATGGGGACTGTACCTGGACAAATCCGGTGTGGCGACTGACCTAGAAGGTACCCTTGTCCCAGCCCCACATTTTGCGTGGCGCATCGGAAAATTCAATATAGATTCGCTTGGTATCAATGCCGGTTTCCGCATGGACCAGTCCACACAGTGCGCTCGACGTATCCGCGGTGGTGGAGTCCGACAGTCCGATACTTTTGAGTTCCAGGTAGGCCAGCGGTTCCTCTGTACCGGCAAAGGTCATGGCCGGGTTGCTTTCGACCGAGGTCATCACATATTTCTCGGGTTTACCGAGTTGTTTGGCTACCAGGTTCGATGCCTTTTTTGCAAGGGCCTGCGCGCTGTCTGGCGGCAGGGGCTGGTTGGTCTGGATTTTCAGATAGGGCATGGGGCAAGGTTCTCAGGGTGTGCAATATTTCTTGACTTGTTCTTGTGCCTCGGAGAGGCGTTGCTCCCGATCCTCCTCTGTGAGGCGTATGACTTCACCATCGGGGGTCAGGTAGCGTTTTATACCTCCTTGCTGCAGGTTGGCAAGGTTGGCTTGTGCGGCGTGGCAGTTTTCCTGGTCGATTTTGTCAACTTCCTTGCCCAGATTCTCGAGTTCTTCCTGTTTTTGCTGCTCGGCGCGACGTTCTTCAAAGGCATCGAGCTGTTGCTGCAGTTTTTGTTGTTCCCCGTCAATGGCCTGTGTGGGCTCTGCGTGTGGCGGGGCACCCTGTATATTCTGTGCGGCAATGCCACCTGGTGGCGGTGTCTGCGTATAGTGAACTTCGCCACTGTCGTCAATCCACTTGTAAATGTCTGCGAATACCGGGGATTGCAGTAGCACTGTAATGACAGCCAGGCTGATTGTTTGCAGCAACCTGCGGGGCATCAGGGAAGCGAGAATCGGGTTCATCAGGGTGGCTATCCTCTTAGAAATCAGTATCAATAGTAAGGTTGTTGAGGGTGTGGGACAAGTTATCACGTCACACATTGGACCAGTGCCTGGCAGTGCCTGCGGCAGCATTCCGGGATCAATGGAATCCCTTGACCTTTACTTTGAATATCAGTACTTTCTCATGTTCCATGAACGCAACCAAATCGCCCGTTGCCCGGGCTTTTTTTTTCGCGTTCAGACTATAAGCGGGTAACGGCAGGAGTCAGGATCGGTGGAACTTACAGGCGCGGAAATCTTTGTGCGCTCGTTGGAAGCAGAGGGCGTTGAATTTATTTTCGGTTACCCCGGTGGGGCCGTGCTGCATATCTACGATGCCCTGTACAAGCAGGACAAGATGAAGCATATCCTGGTGCGTCACGAGCAGGCCGCCACACATGCAGCCGATGGCTATGCCCGTTCCTGTGGCAAGCCAGGCGTTGTGCTGGTGACCTCTGGTCCGGGTGCAACCAATGCCGTGACCGGGATTGCCACGGCTTATATGGACTCCATCCCCATGGTGGTGTTTACCGGCCAGGTTCCGACGCACCTGATCGGTAATGATGCCTTCCAGGAAGCGGATAACATCGGTATCACACGCCCGTGCGTAAAGCACAATTTCCTGGTGAAAGATGTCAGAGATCTGGCGAAAACGATCAAGAAGGCATTTTATGTTGCGACGACGGGTCGGCCGGGTCCGGTTGTGGTGGATATCCCCAAGGACATCACGGCCAATAAGGCTGAATTCAGCTACCCGGACAAGATTGATATGCGTTCCTACAACCCGGTGCAAATCGGACATACCGGCCAGATCAAGCGCGCGGTGAAGCTGATGCAGACGGCCCGTAGGCCGATTCTTTACACCGGTGGCGGTGTCATCCTGGGTGATGCCTCCGCGGCGCTCACCGAACTGGCAAAGATCATGAATTTCCCCGTCACCAATACCCTGATGGGACTGGGTGCCTATCCGGCGACGGACTCGCAGTTTGTCGGCATGCTCGGCATGCACGGTACCTACGAAGCCAATATGGCAATGCATCACTGTGACGTGCTGTTTGCCATCGGTGCGCGCTTCGATGATCGTGTCACCGGCCACATCGAGAAATTCTGTCCAAACGCGACCATCGTCCACGTGGATATCGATCCCGCAAGTATCTCCAAGAACGTCAAGGTGGATGTGCCGATCGTTGGCTGTGTTGATAATGTGCTGAAGGCCATGTTGCATGAAATCAAGGGCAATGATGTGCATTCCAATGCCGTTGCGCTGAAAGAGTGGTGGCAGCAGATCGATGAATGGCGCTCCAAGGATTGCCTGAAATATGAACGCGACAGCGAGGCCATCAAGCCACAATTCGTGCTGGAAACCCTTTACAAGCTGACCGAGGGGGATGCCTTTATCACCTCCGACGTCGGACAGCATCAAATGTGGGCCGCACAATTCTACAAGTTCGACAAGCCGCGGCGCTGGATCAATTCGGGGGGGCTTGGAACCATGGGATTTGGTCTGCCAGCGGCCATGGGTGTCCAGTTTGCACACCCTGATGCCACGGTGGCGTGTGTAACCGGTGAGGGCAGTATCCAGATGTGCATCCAGGAGTTGTCGACCTGCACGCAGTACTCGCTGCCGGTGAAAATAATAAACCTCAATAACGGTTATCTGGGCATGGTGCGCCAGTGGCAAGAGTTCTTCTATCAAAAACGCTATGCCATGTCCTATATGGAATCCCTGCCAGACTTTGTGAAACTGGCGGAGAGCTATGGTCATGTAGGCATGAAAATCACCCATCCGGGAGACGTTGAAGGCGCCCTCATGGAAATGCTGAAACTGAAAAACCGGCTGGTATTTATGGATTTCATCACTGACAAGACGGAAAATGTGTACCCGATGATCCCGGCCGGTGGTGGCCAGAACGAAATGATCCTGGTTTGAGATGCGACATATAATTTCCATACTCATGGAGAACGAGGCGGGTGCCCTGTCACGGGTTGCCGGCTTGTTTTCCGCGCGCGGCTATAACATCGAGTCGCTTACCGTTGCACCGACAGAAGACCCGTCACTGTCACGCATGACGCTGGTCACCCGCGGTACAGATGAAATCATCGAGCAAATCACCAAGCAGCTCAACAAGCTCATTGATGTCGTCAAGCTGATGGACATGACCGATGGTCCTCATATCGAGCGCGAGATGATGCTGGTCAAGGTACATGCCGAGGGTGAGCGGCGGAATGAACTGAAGCGTCTGGCTGATATTTTTCGCGGTCGCATTATCGATGTGACGGATCAGAACTACACGATTGAGCTGACAGGGGCGGGTGACAAACTTGATGCCTTTCTGCAGGCCCTGGATCGGGGCGTGATTATCGAGGTGGTGCGTTCCGGTGTATCCGGTATTTCACGTGGTGAACGCTCACTGAAACTTTGAACTGAATTCTGCTAACAGAAACTCTGACTGCTGGCGTTACTGACAGCTAACCTACAGGTAAAGAACATGAATATTTACTATGACAAAGACGCGGACCTCTCAATCATTCAGGGTATGAACGTCACCATCATCGGCTATGGTTCGCAGGGCCATGCACACGCCAACAACCTGAAGGATTCCGGTGTCAATGTGACCGTGGGCTTGCGGCCCGGGTCTATTTCCGAGGCCAAGGCGAAGAAGTCCGGTCTTGAGGTGAAGACCATCGAAGATGCAGTGAAAAATGCGGACTTGGTTATGGTGCTGGCACCGGATGAGCACCAGGCGCGCCTTTACAACGACAGCATTGCACCGAATATCAAGCACGGTGCCGTACTGGCATTTGCGCATGGCTTTAATATCCACTACCAGCAGATCGAACCGCGTGCCGACCTCGACGTCATCATGATCGCACCAAAGGGGCCCGGTCACCTGGTGCGCTCCACCTATACCAAGGGAGCCGGCGTGCCGAGCCTGATCGCGGTTTTTCAGGATGCCAGCGGGCGCTCCAAGGATATTGCCTTGTCCTATGCCTCAGCCAATGGCGGTGGTCGTGCCGGTGTCATTGAAACCAGCTTCAGGGAAGAAACCGAAACGGATCTGTTTGGGGAACAGGCCGTGCTGTGTGGCGGTGCCACTTCGCTGGTGCAGGCCGGATTCGAGACACTGGTGGAAGCCGGTTATGCACCCGAGATGGCTTACTTTGAATGCCTTCATGAGCTGAAACTCATTGTCGACCTGATGTATGAGGGAGGCATTGCAAATATGCGTTATTCCATTTCAAATACCGCCGAGTACGGCGACCTTACCCGTGGACCGCGCATTGTTAACGAGGAAACCAAGCAGGAAATGCGCCGTATCCTCGATGAAATACAAAATGGTGAATTTGCGCGAGAGTTTATTCTTGAGAACCAGGCCGGTGCAGCGACCCTGAAGGCGAAACGACGCATTGGTCGTGAACATCCCATCGAAACGGTGGGCGCAAGGCTGCGTGGCATGATGTCGTGGATAAACGAGGGCAAGATCGTCGACAAGACCGTCAATTGAAGCCTGACTTGCTCATAATGCACTGTATAAAGAGCTGAGTGTAAGTCCGTGAGCCGTTATACATGATCGCCAGGGAGGGAATGGCACCACTACTGGCTGCCATTATGGCTGGTGTGATGGTGCTGCATTTTAACGGCTTGATGCCGTCGCTGCCTTTCTGGGTGCTTGCGCTGCTGGTGTTGCTGCTGTTTCGAGATCCCGAACGCAATATCCCCTCACAACCACTGGCGGTAGTCAGCCCGGCTGATGGCAAGGTCACCTCAATCGGCACGGTCCACGATCCCTACCTGCTCAGGCAGAGTGTCCGCGTAATGATACAAATGCCACCTTACGGTGTATTTACCACGCGCAGTCCGATCGAGGGCAAGGTGCTGGAGCCGCCTAACTACCCGGTAGATAATAATGCTCCGCATGGGGTCTGGTTCCAGTCTGCAGAGGGCGATGATGTGGTGATGGTAATGTCGCGTGGGCCATTGAAAAACGCCCCGCGCTGCTATGTTCGCTTTGGTGACCGTATCGGGCAGGGCAAGCGCTGTGGATTTGTGCACCTGGGGGGCAGGGTAGCGATCTATTTGCCGGAAAACAGTCGTCTGCTGATTGCAGAAGGTGATACGGTACACAGCGGCTCTGACATTATTGCCAAACTGGTGCACGTCTGAAAATGTTGGAAACTGACGACAATAACCAGCCGGAAAACAATCAGGAAAAATCCCGCCGCGGGATTTATCTGTTGCCCAACATGATTACCACAGCAGCCCTGTTTTCTGGCTTTTATGCGATCGTGGCTGCCATGGACGGGCGCTTTGAAGCGGCGGCCATCGCCATATTCATCGCCATGATTCTTGATGGTCTGGATGGGCGTGTTGCTCGCCTGACCAAAACCCAGAGTGATTTCGGGGTAGAGTTCGACAGCCTCTCTGACATGGTATGTTTCGGGCTGGCACCGGCACTGGTTGTCTATGAGTGGTCACTGAAAACCATGATCAGTGTAGGCTGGGCAAAACTCGGATGGATTGCCGCCTTTATCTATGCAGCCAGTGCTGCCTTGCGACTGGCACGCTTTAATTCCCAGGTGACGACAGCCGAAAAGGCCTATTTCAGGGGGTTGCCCAGCCCGTCTGCCGCCGGTGTGCTGGCCGGCATGGTCTGGGCAGCAACCGACGTTGGCTGGACGGGAGAAAGCCTGGTATATGTCGCATTTTTACTGACCATCTCGATGGGCTTGCTGATGGTCAGCAACATCCGCTATTACAGTTTCAAGGAAGTCAATTTCAAGAACCGGGTACCTTTCGTGGCCATCCTGATCGTGGTGCTGTTGTATGCCTTTGCATCAATCGATCCGCCCAAGGTGCTGTTTTCAGGTTTTCTGATCTACGCCGTATTCGGAATTGTTTACACCTTGCTGGGTATCCGTAATCGGCGCAGGGCCAGAATGCAAAGTCAATCGCCTGGCGCAGATGGGGGGTTGTAAAGCCGCCCACATTTAATCTATAGTTCTGAGCTATGAGCTGCGATCAGTCCATCATTCGTGTTTCTTTACAGACCTCCGCCCTGGCAGGTCTGCTGCTGTTGCTGCCCCTCCTGCGACTGCTGCCTTCGGGCAGATAATTTCATGCCTGGCGAGGTAAAACGCACTTCGAATTTTCACATCCAGCAGCCTGCAAGCGACTGGTTTGCTATGCTGGATAAAATGATACTGGGTGGCGATTGACTGCTGATTACGAATAGCAGCCATCGTTCCTTACGGAGTCAAGCAATGAGCAGTCATGACAAGTTAATTATTTTTGATACAACCTTGCGCGATGGGGAACAGAGTCCCGGTGCCTCCATGACCCGAGATGAGAAGGTACGTATTGCTAAGGCGCTGGAGCGTATGCGCGTGGATGTAATCGAGGCCGGTTTTCCGATTGCCAGTCCGGGTGACTTTGAAGCGGTCCAGGCAGTTGCCAGGGCAGTGTCGAACAGTACTGTATGTGGACTTGCGCGCGCACTTGACAGGGATATTGATCGCGCCGGCGAGGCCTTGAAACCAGCCGCATCGGCACGGATCCACACCTTTATTGCAACCTCACCCATTCACATGAAGATGAAGTTGCGCATGGAGCCGGAACAGGTGATTGAGCAGGCGGTGCGGGCGGTGAAACGGGCACGTCAGTACACCGATAATGTCGAATTCTCCCCGGAGGATGCCGGCCGTTCTGAAACAGATTTCCTTTGTCGGGTGCTGGAGGCGGTCATTACTGCCGGCGCGAATACCGTCAATATCCCGGATACGGTCGGTTACAGCATGCCACACCAGTTTGGTGAATTGATCCGGACCCTCATCGAGCGAGTGCCCAATTCGGACCAGGCTGTGTTTTCCGTGCATTGTCACAACGACCTCGGGCTTGCGGTGGGGAATTCGCTGTCTGCTGTGTTGAATGGTGCACGCCAGGTTGAATGCACCATCAATGGACTGGGGGAGCGTGCCGGTAATGCCGCGCTGGAAGAGGTGGTAATGTCGGTGCAGACCCGCCAGGATATTTTTACCTGCAAGACGGGTCTGGACACTAGCCAGATTATGACCTGTTCACGCCTGGTATCAGGGATCACGGGATTTGCCGTGCAACCGAACAAGGCCATTGTCGGTGCAAATGCCTTTGCACATGAGTCGGGGATTCACCAGGACGGAGTGCTGAAAAGCCGTGAGACCTACGAGATCATGCGTGCGCAGGATGTTGGCTGGGCGGCAAACCGTATCGTGCTGGGCAAGCATTCTGGCCGAAATGCGTTT
This sequence comes from Gammaproteobacteria bacterium, assembly GCA_022340485.1. Taxonomy (GTDB): domain Bacteria; phylum Pseudomonadota; class Gammaproteobacteria; order UBA9214; family UBA9214; genus UBA9214. The sequence goes on from JAJDNX010000122.1 coordinate 11,448, forward strand.
CGTACCCGTTTGAAGGATCTGGGTACCGAATTCGAGTCGGAGGAAGAACTCAATAATGCCTTTTCACGCTTCAAGGATCTGGCAGACAAGAAACACGAGATTTTTGACGAAGACCTGCAGGCACTGGTGACCGAATCCGGTCTGGAATCGGGCAATGAATGGCTCAAGCTGGTTTTTCTCAAGGTCTGTTCTGAAACGGGTGAAACCCCACGGGCTGATGTAACCTTGTGGCTGGATGGTGAGGAGAAACAGGCATCCTGCTCAGGCAGCGGGCCGGTAGACGCCACCTTCAAGGCCATTGAAGCCATGGTGAACAGCGGGACCAAGCTGGAGCTTTATTCGGTGAGTAATATCACCAGTGGTACAGACGCGCAGGGCGAGGTGACGGTGCGGCTGAAACTGGATGGTCGTATTGTAAACGGGCAGGGGGCTGATACCGACATTGTCATCGCATCTGCAAAGGCCTATGTCAATGCGGTTAACAAGATCATACAGCCGCAATCTCGAGCACACCCGCAGATGGGTGATGTCTGATCGCGTCACATGAGCAGTGAATTGCGGCATGAGTATCTAAAGGCGATGGGTATCCAGCAATGGGTGGAACGCAAGACCGTTACAGCGAGTGCAGAAGTCGGGTCACTGGTTGAACCAATGCCTGCTGACCCTCCTTCTGTATGGCGTTCGCTTGAACAACAGGTGTCATCCTGTACCCGATGTGTATTGCATGAATCCCGCACCCAAACAGTGTTCGGGACGGGTAATCGGAGTGCAGAGTGGATGATTATTGGGGAAGCCCCGGGGGCGGATGAAGACAAACAGGGTAAGCCGTTCGTTGGACGCGCAGGGAAACTGTTGAACGAAATGTTGTTCGCGGCAGGCTATCAACGTGCCGATGTCTATATTGCCAATATTCTGAAGTGCAGGCCACCGGCCAACCGCGATCCATCCGCAGAGGAGATGGGGTGCTGTCTTCCCTATCTGCAGCTGCAGATTGAGCTGGTCCAGCCGGGGCTGATTCTGGCAGTTGGCCGCATTGCTGCGCAGGGTCTGTTACAGACAACTGCGCCACTGGGTCGTCTGAGGGGAACGGTACATGATTACGGGGAACAGCAAATTCCCCTGATTGTGACGTATCACCCGGCCTACTTGTTGCGCTCGCCGCTGGAAAAGCGCAAAGTGTGGGAAGACCTGCAGTTGGCACAGACTGTTTACAAGCAGCAGCTTGCCGGCTAAACAGCCAGTTTCCTAAGTATGAGCGCTATATTAAAAGAACCTGCCCTTGAGATTCGGCCGATGCAGGCTGATGACCTTTATCAAGTCATTGAAATTGAACGTCAGAGCTATCCCTATCCCTGGACCCAGGTGATTTTTGGTGACTGTCTGCAGGCAGGCTACAGCTGCTGGGTGTGCGGTCGGCTTGGTGTGATCGAGGCCTATGGTATAGTGAGTGTGGCCCTCGGTGAGTCACATCTGCTCAATATATGTGTACGTCCGGAATCCCGCCAGCAGGGCATTGGCAGGAAATTACTCCGTCACCTGGTGTCAATTGCACGCCGGCATAATGCGGAAGTGATGTTTCTCGAGGTCCGCCCGTCAAATACTACGGCACGCGCACTCTATGAGGATGAAGGATTCAATGAGCTGGGCAGCCGGCGAGACTATTACCCGGCCGGTAACGGCCGTGAAGATGCCATTATTCTTGCGCGAGTGATCTAGATCCTGACGAATTTTTACCTGTTATCAGGTAGAATACGCGCCTTTCAGAGTTTCAACTTCCCTACTTGATATGAGTGATATCGGACACGAGGCTGTGCGCCGTCGCACCTTTGCCATCATTTCCCACCCGGATGCGGGTAAGACCACGCTGACAGAAAAGCTGTTGCTGTTTGGCGGTGCGATACAGTTGGCAGGTACAGTCAAAGGACGCAAGGCCGCCCGGCATGCGACATCAGACTGGATGGAGCTGGAAAAACAGCGTGGTATTTCTGTGACATCTTCGGTCATGCAGTTCCCTTATCATGATGCCATCATCAATCTGCTGGATACACCGGGCCATGAGGACTTCTCTGAGGATACCTATCGCACACTGACGGCCGTAGATTCCGCACTCATGGTGATTGACAGTGCCAAGGGTGTCGAGCAGCGCACGATAAAACTCATGGACGTCTGCCGCCTGCGTGATACACCGATTTCGACATTTATCAACAAACTCGATCGTGAAGGGCGCGAGCCCATTGAGTTGCTGGATGAGATCGAAGAGATACTGAAGATCCAGTGCGCTCCCATCACCTGGCCAATTGGAATGGGCAAGCGTTTCAAGGGTATCTACCACATCTTGAATGATGCCGTTCATATTTATGAGCCGGGCAAAAGCAGTGGACGCCAGAACATCAATATCATCGAAGGACTTGGGAATCCGTTGCTGGACCAGCTGTTTGGCGAACAGGCGACCGAATTACGTGACGAGATTGAGCTGGTTCATGGGGCAAGCCATGCATTTGACTTGCAGGCTTATTTGAAAGGCGAATTGACGCCGGTGTCCTTCGGTTCTGCAATCAATAATTTCGGTGTCAATGAACTGCTGGAGCATTTTGTCAAAACAGCTCCATCGCCGTTGCCACGCAGTACCACCACGCGCGTAGTCGCTCCGGCAGAGGATAAGTTCACTGGCTTTGTATTCAAGATACAGGCAAATATGGACCCGGCACATCGTGACCGAATTGCCTTTCTCAGGATTTGCTCTGGAAGTTATCAAAAGGGAATGAAGATGCGCCACGTCCGTATCGGCCGGGATGTGCAGGTCTCCAATGCTGTGACCTTTCTGGCATCAGACAGGGGGCATGTCGACCAAGCCTATTCGGGCGACATCATAGGCTTGCATAATCACGGTACCATTCGCATTGGCGATACCTTTACCCAGGGCGAGGACTTGAAGTTTACCGGTATCCCGAATTTTGCACCGGAGATATTCCGTCGCGCGATCCTGAAAGATCCGCTGCGCATGAAGGCTTTGCATAAAGGGCTTGATCAATTGTGTGAGGAAGGTGCAACACAGCTGTTCAGGCCATTAAAGAACAATGACTTGATTCTCGGTGCGGTGGGGGTACTGCAGTTTGATGTGGTAGCTCACAGGCTCAAGGACGAATACGGTGTGGAGTGTCAGTTTGAGCCTGTTACCGTTGCCACTGCGCGCTGGGTTGAGTGTGCAGATAATGCCATGAAAGAGCGTTTCCGTATCAAGGCCTATGATAACCTTGCTGAAGACCAGGGTGGTTCACTGGTCTATATCGCACCGACAAGGGTGAATCTGGAACTGGCGATCGAGAAGTGGCCCGAAATCGAGTTTCATGCTACACGGGAACACTAGAAATCGATCCAGCTGATAATATGATCTTCAAGGGTATCTTCGCTTACTGTAATTTCACTCACTGTGCGTTTGCGAACCGAGATACCTGCCTGATGAACCGTTTCCGGGTTACCTGAGACGAGTGGATGCCACCACGCAAGGCCTTTGCCTTCAGCGATACGCCGGTAAGCGCAGCTGACCGGTAACCATTGATAGGGAGCTTCGTTGCTAGGGGAGAGCAGTACACAATCCTCAACCAGCGTTGTGCGTTGCAGATAGTTGCTGCAGCGGCATGTCGCGGCATCCAGCAACCGACATGCAACATTTGTATAAAAGTACAAACCGGTATCGATGTCTTCCAGTTTATGGAGGCAACAGCGACCGCAGCCGTCACAGAGAGACTCCCATTCTTTAAATGACATTTCATCAAGTGCTTTGGAATCCCAAAATGGTTCAACTTTTATTGTCATGGGTAGGTTTATATGTAATGAATTGAATCTAGGGTAACCACTGCCTTTGGTCGTGTGACACGACAAGGCTCTGCTGTTTCATTGTGCGTTGTATGAAGATTGGCCTCCCATTGAACCGACAAGTTCCAACAGGAAGCTGATAGGAGAGAGTGGCAGAGCCAAGCTCGTTTTACGCATTATTGCGGCTATTACATTTATTCATCACGCGCATCGTTAGCTGTTATTTCGCTGCAGGAGGGGCAGGAAACGATGCGTAGGCAGTTTGAGGCTCCACACCTGGAGGAAGG
>JAJDNX010000119.1 GCA_022340485.1 Gammaproteobacteria bacterium
TCACGCGAGAACCGCTCATCACGCTGCCCGCTTGCCACCGCGGTGGCCGGTCGATGCTGTGTTCGCGCCCACACCGCCGGATAACGGCGCCATGGGAAAGGCCAATTGAACACCATCGCGACTAGCAGAATGACGCAGACATTCAGCAACACCGGCGTCAGGACATAGTTGAAACCCAGCGCGTGTACCGCATCGCCACCCGCGACGGCCGTCAATGCAGTGGCTCCCCCGGGCGGGTGGATGCAGCGCATGTAGTGCATGGCGCTGATCGCCAGTGCTACCGCCAGTGCGGATGCCAGCAGGTGGTGCACATTCAGTTTTACACAGGCGACACCAATCACCGCAGACACCAGATGTCCGCCGAACACGGCCCAGGGCTGGGATAACGGCCCATGGGGGACGGCAAACAACAGCACCGCGGACGCGCCCATGGAGGCGACCAGACTCGCGCTGCCGCCTAATCCCAGGTAAGCCTGGCTGACCAGCAACACGCCCAGTATGCCCGTGAGGCCACCGGCGCCGGAAACCCATTTCTCCAGATGCCCTGTATTGTTTGCGCCGATGCCGGCGAACCGGCACAGGGTGCCGAGAAAGGTTGCTACAGACACAGGGTTCAAACATCCAGCATCAGCTTGCGTGGTTTGCGCATGCCGGCTATCTTGCAGGCCTGTTGGCCATAACCGCGCGGAAACAGCTGATAAAGATAGCGGCGGGTGGCCTTGTCCTTACCCCACACGGTTTGCAGGTGTTTCAGCAGGGTGCGCGCTTCCGGGACGCTCAAGTTCTTTTCGAAATAATCACGGATGTAGTCGACGATTTCACGCCGTTCCGCTGTAATCTCCAGCTTATCTTCGGCTGCAAAAGCATTGATCAGGTCCGGGTGCCAGTCATGGGTGTTGAGCAGGAAGCCTTCCTCATCGCGCTCTAGCTGTGTCAGGGCAGGTTCATCCTGGGTTGGGATACCAAGGGTCATACTCATGATTGTCTCCTGATGAATAACATTAGGATGCATCATATTAGAGCATGATAATGCTAGACAAACGATATATATTGCATAATAGTATCGTGAATAGCGATATAAATAAGGGGGCTGCACCGTTATGGACATCGAACAGGCACGCACTTTCCTGGCGATTGCCGCCCACGGCAGCTTTCTGGAAGCGTCCAATCGCCTGCATGTGACCCAGTCCACGGTCAGTGCCAGGATCCAGCATCTGGAGGCAGATCTGGGTGCCAGGTTGTTCGTACGCAACCGTGCGGGCGCCACGCTGACAACCGCCGGACGCCGCTTTCTGCAGCATGCCAAGAACCTGGTGCTCACGGTGGAACAGGCCCGCCACGATGTCGGCCTGCCGAGCCGGTACCGCGCCACGATTCGTATCGGCGGACGGATCGCGCTGTGGGAGGGATTCCTGCCACGCTGGGTTGGTTGGATGCGTGATACCGCCAGCGACGTCTCCATTCGCAGCGAGATCGGCTTCGAGGAGGATCTGATGCGGCGCGTAGTCGAAGGTACGCTGGACATCAGCCTGATGTATACCCCCAGCCACGCCCCGGGCCTGGTGGTCGAGCACCTGTTCGACGAGACACTGGTGCTGGTGAGTTCACGGCGCGAAACGCGCTGGCCCGACGAGGATTACATCTATGTCGAATGGGGCCCCGGGTTTTATGCCAAGCACCGCGAGAGCTACCCGGACCTGGAGCGCCCGCCGCAGGTGGTCAATATCGGCTGGCTCGGCGTGCAGTTGCTACTGGCCAATGGCGGTTGCTGTTTCCTGCCCATCCGCATGGCCCAGCCCTTTATTGATGATGGCCGTCTGTTCCGGGTTGTGGAGGGACCCGAGTTCACCCATCCAGCCTACATGGTGTTCCCGCGCGAGGCGGACAGCGAGGTTCTGGGTATGGCACTGCACGGCCTGCGCGAGCTGGCGGCGGAGATCCAGAGCGCGGCAACTACCTGAGAGTCATATGACGCCGCATTGTTTCAATCAGCGAAGTTGTTTGTGATATCTCTGTTATTTATTGATGCGCAATGCTGATTTATGTAAAACGAGCCTATGAAGAACCGTCAGAAAATGACGGTCATCGTATACTGGTAGACCGGGTGTGGCCACGAGGAGTAACCAGGCAAAGGATGCAGCTTGATGCGTGGGTCAGGGAACTGGCGCCGAGTACCGAATTGCGAAAATGGTTTGCACACGACCCGAAAAAGTGGAAGCAGTTCAGACGACGTTATTTCGAGGAGCTGGATGGGTGTCCTGAAGAAGTACATCGCCTGCTCGAAATGCTTGCAACCGGGCGAGTAACACTGGTTTATTCGGCAAGAAACGACAAGTTTAATAATGCGATTGCACTCAAAGAGTATCTTGAAAATCGAATGGGCAGGTAACGATTCTGCGAATTGGCAAAGGTGACCGTCATTCACTAGAGGAAGTCCGGTTTGCGGGTGGTAATTTACATTGAATGACTATGGTGTTCGGCCCTGATGTTTATATATGAGAGCGCTTTTTCTGCCACGCAGCAATCCCAACCGGAAGAGGCTTGCGGGGCGATACGTATGACTAAATTATGGAGTCTTTGTGAGAATTCTTAATCATGTTGTACGGAATTTCCTTGTTACGATGGTATTGATCTGTGCATCAGCGAGCGCGCAGGAAAAGCAGCCGACGCAAAACGATCTTCATCTGTCCCCGCAACTGGCAGAACCAATATCTGGATCTGGTATAACCACAGTACTTGAAGGTACTCTCACATACCGTCGAAGAGTGGCCTGCTAGCGGGCTGGTGAACAATCATGCGATTAACAACATTTACGGACTACTCGTTACGCGTCCTGATCTATCTCGGTACGTGCAAGGAGAAACGTGCAGCGGTTGGTGATATTGCAGATGCCTATGGCATTTCCAAGCATCATCTGATGAAAGTCATGTTGTTTTTGGCGGCTGAGGGCTATGTCCTGACCACACGCGGCAAAGGGGGTGGGGTAGAGTTAAAACTCGATCCGGAACGTATCAGGATCGGTGATGTGGTACGGAAAGCCGAGGTGGACAGTGTATTGGTCGAGTGCTTTGCACCAGATACTTCCAACTGCCATATACAGAGGCCATGTCTGTTGCGTGGTGCTTTTGAGAAGGCGGTGCAGGCCTTCTATGCCGTGCTGGATACCTACACGCTTGCCGATCTTCTGGACAACCGGCCTGCGCTTGCGCGTGTCTTACGGATACCGGCAGCTGGTAAATAGGAATGATTACGTTCGATTCCGGATAGACTAGTGTTCGCCCTTGGTGCGCAGCAGTCCAGCCAGGCGATTACCCTGCTTCTGAGGGCCACCACGTGGAAATATACGGTGCAGGTAGCGATTGTTGCCGTGTTCCATACCCCAGGCCGTTCGAAAGTGTTTGATGATTTCAAGTACATTCGCCTGTACCTCGTGTTCTTCGTAAAAGTCACGCAGGTAACGTATCACCTCCCAGATTTCGTCAGTCAGTACCAATCCTTCCTGAGCCGCCTGGGCGCGCACGAATGACTCTGACCAGTCACTAAGGTTGACCAGATAACCTTCACTGTCGACTTCCACTTCGTGTTCGTTGACCCTAAGCATGCGGGTCTGCATGCCGGGGTAGGCGGTGCTGCCGGTTTCCCTGCCGTCAGGCGTGCCCTGCTCGACGACAGTTGCAGGCGCAGTAGGAGACAAGATTGTGATCTCAATGTCTCCATCCAAACGCCCGTGATAACGGGTTGACCCGTTAATCACGATCTTGCCGCTGGCAGGCTGGATATCAAAGGAAGCGACCCCTGTGCGGTCGGTAGCGCCCTGGATTGGTTGTTCAGGGTTGGTGTCGAGAAAGAGTACGATCGGTGTACGCTTCAACGGTTCATTGGTGAATTTCATTGATACATGTATTCGAAGCATGACGCAGACTCCTCATGCAATACTTGCAAGAATTCAGTATGCGGTAGTTATAAACCAGATTAACCCTGATAACAAGTATATAATATACCAGTAAAGTAATGTGTTGATGAGCAGGAAATTATGTGGTCAGCCATGGTTTTTGGATATCACTGAGGTTATTCCCGGATCTGTTCTGCATCCTTGCACGCACTGATGCTCGAGTATATCCAGGTTCAATACGGCAAGCCCTGTTTATTGTGTATATGTAATGCAACAACTGCGCTGGAAATCCAGGTGCCTGAACGGCATTTCAAATTCGAGTACTGTGCCCTGGTAATCAAAACAAATTCGCGTTGCCAGGGAATGTAGCAGACACATCATTGGTTTATTACCAGTTAATATGGAGCCATGGAAACACTGATTCCGCGTTCCCGGGCAGCAGCCATCAGTCTTCTGAATAGTATGCAGCCCAGTCCCTTGTTTTGATGTGCATCCAGAACTGCAATTGCTGGTTCGGCTACCACCTGATCATCGCCAAAACGAATAAAACGGGCTACGCCTATCCCTTCGCCTGCCTGGTTAAGTGCGCCAATAGCAAAATGATCCACTCCGTCAATCTCGGTCAGATAGCGCAGGTCTGCATTGGTTAGTTTCAGCTTGGCAAAAAGAAAGCGCTGAAAACGTGATTCTGGTGAAAGGTTGTCCATCCCGCGTTCAAGCAAAGGCTTGTCAGCAGGGATTACCAATCGCAGGGTGACAGGAGTACCGTCGCTTAAATTTATTGCTTCCCGGTAGGTGGGAGTAAATATATATGCATTTTCTGTTGGCTTCGTCATAAGTGATGCGTGCGATGTTGTGCAGGTCAAATGACCGATTATACGGCGTGCGGCAACTGGAGCAGCCCGCTACACTGCTGCTGCCAACTGTGACAGTACCGGGCAGGAATCTGCTTTCAGGAACCAAGAATGATCTTGATGATCAACATCAGTGAAACTCCGATGAGAAACGAGATGAAGTTGACAATGTTGACACCGAGATCCTTATGCTTCCTGACCTCCGGAACCAGATCGGAGGCCCCAATGTAAAGGAAGTTACCTGCTGCGAACGGGGTAAGAAATGAAATATCCATATTGAAGGATACTGCGTAGGTTAACAAACCGCCTGCCAAAAAAGTAAGCGCCGACAGCACATTGAACAACAACGCCTTGAGCTTTCCCCATCCGCCATGGATCAAGACACCGAAATCACCGAACTCCTGGGGCACCTCGTGTGCCGCAGCGGCCAGCCAAGCCATGATACCAAGCCTGATATCAGTGATAAAAATACCGGCGATCGCAAGTCCCCCGATGAAGTTATGCAAGCCATCGCCAATAAGGATTAAGTAAGTGAGGGGCTGTTTGCAACTTGCAGAGGCGCGGTGGCAGTGGTGCCAATGCAGTAGCTGCTCCAGTGCAAAAAA
>JAJDNX010000123.1 GCA_022340485.1 Gammaproteobacteria bacterium
TCCTGCAGTGCATCGATGGTAGCCTCCAGCAGGCTGGTCTTGCCTGCGCCGGGAGAGGACATGAGGTTGATGGCAAGCACGCCATGCCGTTCAAAATGCTGGCGATTGTGTGCTGCCGTGTGGTCATTGGCCTGCAGCAGGCCGTGCAGTACGCTGACGGCTTCGTGGCCGTTCTCGGTTTTTGACAGGCGTCCACCCGGCTTCAGCAGGTGGGCATTTCCCTGTGTCACATTACAACCGCAGGTATCACACATGCTTCACTCCTGAAAACGTCATCCCGCTCCTGCGGGTATGGTTAGTTACACTGTTCGCTTGTTGCCGGCATGGTTGTTGCCGTATCCGCCGCTGGATCCACGGTCTGTCTGACAATTTCCACATGCAGCAGCAGCAGTTCGTCGCCGCTCACCAGGCGGGTGTGCCAGTCGCCACAGTTCCCGCACAGCAGCCGACTTGGCAGGGCATCCGTTACCTGGCCGCATTGCTTGCAGCTGACCCGGATCGCCATGCTCTCTATCACCAGTTCCGCATGATCGGCAACCGTGCCTGCACGGGCGACGGTGAAGGCCTGCTCCAGCAGGGCGGGTTCGACCCCCGAGAGTGGCCCGATGCCGAGGTGGATAGCGACTACCTGGTCTGCGCGTTGTTCCAAGGCAATGTGCTCGACCTGTTCCATCAATGCCTGGCATACCGCAAGTTCATGCATGGGCATCACCCTCACCGGGTTCTTCCGCCAGCATCAGGTCATACATTTCCCAGGCGGTGCGCGCCTCCCGGGGAGTGATCTTCTGGATTGCATAACCCACGTGGACAACAACGAAATCGTCGATCTGGAATTCCTCATCCTGCAGCATGAACAGGCTGACCTCACGGCGCACGCCTTTTGCCTCGCAGCTGGCGGTAAAGCCATCTATGGATTTGATCTGCATCGGGATGCCGAGACACATGAAAGTTAATCCTCGTTTGCCACCGCCAGCAGGCCGGCGTTTCATTGGCGTCTACTTAAACACGGTCTATATCAATAAGAGTTGATATGGATCAATAAACCCGATCTTTCACTCCTGTACAAATCAACCTCAAGTATCGAGGGCCTATTGGATGTCGAGTCGTATTAATACACTGATCCTGGGTATTGGCAACACCCTGCTGGCAGACGAGGGTACCGGCGTCCACATGCTGGATTACCTGCGCCGGCATCATCCCGAACTGGCGGTCACCTATCTGGATGGCGGTACACTGAGCTTCACCTTGGCGCCCTACATCGAGGAAGCGGATCAGCTGATTGTGATCGATGCCGCGGAGCTGGAATCCGCTCCCGGCACGGTTGCCGTGTTCTGCGGCCAGGAAATGGACCGTTTTGCCGGCAAGACCAAGCGCAGCGTACACGAGGTCAGTCTGGGTGACCTGCTGGCGATTGCACATCTAACGGGTACCCTGCCGGAAAAACGTGCCCTGATCGCCGTGCAGCCGTGTGATGTCGACTGGGGGTCCTGCCTCAGCAACCCGGTGAAACAGGCATTGCCGCAAGCGGCCAGCCGACTGACCGGGCTCCTGCAAAACTGGGCCCAGGCACAGGAACCGTCCGCTGTCAGCCAGCTCGCGGCAAACGCCTAGCGAGAGACCAGGAGGAAGGGCCAATGGAAGACAAGATACTTCTACCACTCGACGGCCCAGGGCCACTGCTGGAACCACTCTTCCCTGTCAATGCGGCTGCAGCCTGCAGCTCGAAGGCAAGAAACGCTGCTGAATGTATTGAAGGGCATCTGGGGCGGGTGATTCCATGCCTTGTGTGACAGACACCGCATCACTGCCGGCTGGGGCCGGTGAAAACCTGACCCATAATGTGCAGCCGTTGCTGCATGAAATCCGCCATGCGCTGGCAAAGCTGCTGGAGGATGGTGACGGCACGGTAATCGATTTGCGCAGTCTGCCACTGGCACCGGGAGAGGAACAGAAATTACTGGATGAACTGGATCAGGGGGAGGTAACTGCCCAGATACAGGCACTGGGCCCCACCGAGATTATTGAAACACGCTATCCCGGTGTCTGGGTGGTGGTGCATTTCAACAATGACAACGAGGTGGTTGGCAAGTTTATCGAGGTCTGCCACATCCCGGCACTGTTGTGTTCACAGCAGGAAGACATCCGGGAAGGCCTGGAAAGACTCAGTCACCACTTGCTTGAAGCGACAACATGATCGCACACAGGAGATAACGATGTCGAAAGACGAGACTTTGGGCGAGGCCCTGCGGCAACAGGGTATTAGCCGACGCGGCTTCCTGAAATTCTGCGCGGCAACGGCTTCCATGATGGCGTTGCCGCCAAGCATGGTGCCGGCCATTGCAGCGGCCCTGGAAAAGGCGAGGCGGCCATCGGTGATCTGGCTGTCCTTCCAGGAATGTACCGGTTGTACGGAATCGCTGACGCGCTCGCATTCGCCGACGGTGGAAGGTCTGATCTTCGATGTGATCTCGCTGGACTACCACCATACCCTGCAAGCCGCCTCAGGTACCGCGGCAGAAGCCGCCAGAGAGACTGCCATAGAAGAGAACTATGGCAAATATCTCCTGATTGTGGATGGCTCAATACCGACAGCCAATCCGGGTTACTCCACTATAGCCGGTGTCAGTAATGTGGATATGCTGAAGGAGGTGGCAAAAGGGGCCGCCGCCATTGTGGCGGTAGGTTCGTGCGCCGCCTTTGGCGGTATCCCGCACGCCCATCCCAATCCAACGGGTGCCGTATCGGTTTCCGATCTGGTCAAGGACAAGCCGATCATCAATGTCCCCGGCTGCCCGCCCATCCCGGTGGTCATAAGCGGCGTACTGTTACACTACCTGACCTTTGGTGCGATCCCGGAACTGGATTCACTGTCGCGTCCCAAGGCCTATTACGGCCAGAGTATTCACGACCGCTGCTACCGCCGTCCCTTCTATGACAAGGGCCTGTTTGCCGAGGGTTTTGACGATGAAGGTGCGAAGAAGGGCTGGTGCCTGTACAAGCTGGGCTGCAAGGGTCCGACGACCTACAACGCCTGTGCCACCACAAAGTGGAATGCCGGGACCAGTTTTCCGATCGAGTCGGGGCACCCCTGCCTGGGCTGTTCGGAGCCAGACTTCTGGGATGGCGGCGGCTTTTACAAGGCGTTGTCCATGCCGACGGAGGACATTAGCCGTACCGCTGTGTATGCCATCGGTGCCGGTGCCGCCGCCGGTGTTGCGCTTGGCGCACTGAATCGTGCAAAGAAGGCAAAGGCAACGAAAGCACATGAAAAGGTAACCATCAATGACCTGGAAAAAGGGAACTAGCGATGACTGAGACAGAACTGTTGTTGTGGGTGCGTGGCCCGGCATTGCAGGTCGCCACGGTCATCTTCCTTGTGGGTGTGGCGGTGCGTTTCATCGAGATCCTGATGCTGGGCAGGCAAAAGGATCTTGCCGAGGCACGTGGCTCCGCGCTGGCCGGTGGTCTGCGCACCATTGTGACCCGCTCTGTACCGGATCGCGGCACCATACAGCGCTCCACATTTAACGTGGTCGCCGGCTATGTCTTTCATGTCGGTTTCTTTGTGGTACTGCTGTTTTTTGCGCCCCATATCTTGTTGTTCCACGAGGTGCTGGGCCTGAACTGGCCTGCACTGCCGACACCGGTGATTGATGCCACCACCGTGGTCACGATTATTGCGTTGCTGGCAGTGCTGGTGCACCGAGTGCTGCACCCGGTGATGCGCTTTCTGTCGCGATTCCAGGATTACCTGGCGTGGCTGGTGACGATCCTGCCACTGGTGACCGGTTACCTGGCTTTTCACCGGGTTGGCGTGGCGCCACCTCCAACCCTGATTGCCATCCATATTCTCAGCGTTGAGCTGCTGATGGTGGTGTTCCCGTTCACCAAGCTGATGCATGCCGTTACGCTGTTTATGGCGCGCTACTACAATGGCGCCATCGCGGGCTACAAGGGGGTGAAATCATGAGTGCTTCACTGCAGCGAGGTATCAACGCTTTCAAGGAACAGATCGATGCACCGGTAGCGTCCTTTTTCAGCAGCTGCGTGCGCTGCGGGCTGTGTGCCAATGCCTGCCTGTTTCACACCGAGACCGGTGACCCGAAATATACGCCGATCCACAAGCTGGAACCGCTGCGCCGCGTGTGGCAGCAGAACTACACCTTCTGGGGCCGTTTCGCGAAGGCACTCGGACTGAGCAGGGCGGTGACGGATGATGAGCTGGGTGAATGGGAAACGCTGGTGTATGACAGTTGCACCATGTGTGGCCGTTGCTCCATGGTCTGCCCGGTCGGTAACGACATCGCCTACATGATTCGCAAGATGCGCGAGGGCATGGCGGCTGCCGGTCATGCACCCGAGGGCCTGATTGGGGCCTCCCAGCGGGCCGTTACCATCGGCAGTCCCATGGGTGTGAAACTGCCGGCACTGCAGGCACAGATCCGCCACACGGAGCAAGAAACCGGGCTGAAAATCCCGGTCGATGTGGAGGGCGCCGAGTACATGTTGTTGCTGTCCTCCATGGAGATCATGAATTTCCCGGAATTCATCGGTGCCATTGCAAAGATCCTCAAACAGGCCGGCGTCAGCTGGACCATTGCGTCCGAGGCCTTTGAAGCCACCAACAGCGGCATCCAGATCGGCGTCTCTGAAATCGCTGCCGAACTGGTGGAGCGTGTTGTTGCGGCAGCAGAAAAGCTCAAGGTCAAGGGTGTGATCAGTCCCGAGTGCGGACATGCCTACATGGCGATCCGCTGGGAGGGGCCCAATCTTATTGGACGTCCCTACAGTTTCAGGGTGGTGCACATTATGGAACTGCTGGATGAGTTGCGCGAACAGGGACGCCTGAAAACCACTGGCAAGGAATCGCAGCGCCTGACCTACCATGATCCCTGCCAGGTGGCGCGTCGCGGTGGCGTGGTGAAACAGCCGCGCAACCTGCTGAACATGGTGGCGGAAGATTTTGTGGAAATGCCGGAAACCGGCACCATGAACTGGTGCTGTGGCGCCGGCGGTGGTGTCAGCGCCAATGAGCGCGCCGACGAGATCAGGTTAAAGGCCTTCAACCGCAAGAAAAAGCAGCTGGATGCCATCCGTCCGGATGCCATCGTCTCTGCCTGTTCCAATTGTCGAATTTATCTGGAAGACGGGCTGGAAGAGTACGGTATGGATATGCCGGTCCTCAGCCTGACGGAAACCATTGCAGAACATCTTGCAGGCACAGAACAAACGGGGAGCAAGGAGTGATGAGCGAAATTACCAATGATGCTGAATTCAGGAAGGCGCTTGACGGTCTGGATGCAACCCGGCAGCGCCAGGTTGGCGCACGTTTTGTGGAGAATGTCATTGCCTTGTGCTCCGATCATCGTATCGCACGTGCGCTGAAGGTGGCTGGCGACAGTGAGGTCACGCAAGAGGAGCTTGCCGATGCACTGAAGACTGCCCGGGCGACCACCTTCGATTGTCATGCCCGCTGTGGTTCCGAAGGGGACTGGTCCGAGCAGGCCGGCTATTTTGTGGCACGCGCGGCAACTGCGGCATTGACACCCATCGGGCAAATGCCCAGTGGCCCGGCCTGGCAGGCGGCCCTGAGCAGCAGAATGGCACAGACATCCAAGTCAATAGTAACCGGCGATGACACGGCCGGACAGGAAGCTAAGCAGCAGTACCGGATCTTGTCCGAATTTCTGAATTCCTAACTGAGACTATATGTTATGACTGAGCGTATTGTTGTTGACCCGATTACCCGTATCGAGGGTCACCTGCGTATCGAGGCGCAGATGGATGGTGACCGTATTGCGCAAGCCTATTCTGCCGGCACCATGGTGCGCGGTATCGAGATTATCCTGCGTGGCCGTGACCCGCGGGATGCCTGGGCCTTTGCGCAGCGCATCTGTGGCGTGTGCACGCTGGTACACGGACTGGCGTCCATTCGTGCCGTCGAAAATGCACTGAACTACCCGATCCCGCCCAATGCGCAGCTGATTCGTAATCTGATGAACGGTGCGCAGTATGTGCATGATCACGTCATGCATTTCTATCATCTGCATGCCCTGGACTGGGTCGACGTGGTATCGGCGCTGAAAGCCGATCCCGCGGCCACCGCAACGCTGGCACAGTCACTCAGCAATTATCCGAGATCCTCGCCGGGTTATTTTTCTGACGTACAGAAGAAGTTGAAGAACTTTGTCGAGTCGGGCCAGCTGGGTATCTTTGCCAATGGCTACTGGGGGCACCCGGCCTACAAGCTGCCACCGGAGGCAAACCTGATGGCCGTGGCACATTACCTGGAGGCGCTTGCTTGGCAGCGAGACGTGGCCAAGCTGCATGCTATCTTTGGAGGCAAGAACCCGCACCCGAATTTCCTGGTCGGGGGGGTCGCCTGCCCGATTGACCTGAATTCCGATTCGGCGATCAATGCCGAGCGCCTGGCAAAGGTGCAGGAAATCATCACCCAGATGCAGTCTTTTGTCGACCAGGTCTATATCCCTGACCTGCTGGCCATCGCCGGTTTCTACAAGGACTGGGGTGCACGCGGTGAAGGGCTGGGCAATTTCCTCACCTTTGGTGATTTCCCGGAAAAGGGGATGGACGATCCGTCCAGTTACCTGATTCCATCCGGCGCGATCCTGAATCGGGATCTGTCGACCATCCACGATGTCGATATGAACGCAGCCGATGAAATCCAGGAATACGTCTCACACTCCTGGTATGACTACAATGGCGGCAAGGAACAGGGGCTGCATCCCTATGACGGCGAGACCCGTCTCAATTACAGCGGACCCACGCCACCGTATGAGCAGCTGGACGTGGAGCAGTCCTATTCATGGCTGAAGTCACCACGCTGGAAAGGCCATGCCATGGAGGTCGGGCCGCTGGCACGGGTACTGATGCTGTATGCCAGTGGAAACGAGCAGGCGCAGGAGCTGGTCAAGATGACGCTGAGCACGCTCGATGTTCCTGTGGATGCGCTGTTTTCAACGCTTGGTCGCACCGCCGCACGCGGACTCGAGACCAAGATTGTCTGTGACATGATGCAGACCTGGTACAACCAACTGGTGGCCAATATCAAGGCCGGCGATACCAAAACCCATAATGAAGCCCTCTGGGACCCGTCAACGTGGCCGCAGCAGGCGAAGGGTGTCGGCTTCATGGAGGCACCACGTGGGGCGCTGGCTCACTGGATCGTCATTGAGGAAGGCAACATCAAGAACTACCAGGCAGTGGTCCCCAGTACCTGGAATGCCGGTCCGCGTGACCAGCAAGGACAGCCAGGTGCCTATGAGGCGGCCTTGCAGGACAACCATACCCTGGTTGATCCAAAACAGCCGATCGAGATTCTGCGCACCATCCACAGTTTCGATCCCTGCATTGCCTGCGCGGTGCACGTAACCGACCCGGAGGGTGAGGAACTGATCAAGGTGAAAGTGCGTTAAATCAGGCTGAAGAGTTTATTTTTCAAATCATGAAAGAAATGGAGTAGATGTTATGCAATTGAAAACCTTGTCAGCGGTGCTGCTGGCGCCAATCATTCTGCTGCTTTCCCCGCTTGCACTTGCGCACTCCGGCGCCGGCCATACTGCCGGACTGGCCGATGGTTTCATGCACCCGGCGACCGGTCTGGACCACCTGCTGATTGCCATCGCTGCCGGCTTCTGGGCGGGACGTTCCGGCAATCACGGGGTCATGGATGCGGGTTATTTTCTGTTGCTGTTTCTGGGTGGTGTGCTGCTGGGCACCTGCTGCCTGCTCTTCCCGCTGCTGCAGCTGTCGACCATCCTGGTGGTGTTGCTGACGACAGGTTTTGTGGCAGCAAGTATTGCGGCGCCACAGTATTTCGGCTACATCTTCTTTGGCGGATTTGCCCTGTATCATGGTATGGTTCACATGCTGGAGATGCCGGCAGGGGTAGCGGCTGCAGCTTTTATCCTTGGCCTGTTGCTCTCAACCGGGCTGTTATTGATGCTCGGCCTTATCCTGCGACAGGTGGTAGTGACCCGCAAACCACATTCAGAGACAACACAATAACCCGGTTTTTGCCGGTGAGGGATTCCAAATTATGAGCGACAACACATGCACCGATATGGATGTCAGCGCGGCTGCCATCAAGGCATCTCCCCTGGGTGAGGAACTCAGCGATGCACAGTGCGAGTTGCTGGCAAGTGTCATGACCGCCTGTGGGATCAAGGACCAGGCTTTCCTTATCGAGGAAAATCAGAAGGATGACTGCCTGCATGTCCTGACCTCAGGGAATATGGAGGTCGTGACACATGCTGCCCACGGTGAGTTGGTCGGTCTGCAGATTCTCCGTGCAGGTGACATCCTCGGTGAGCTGGGTTTTCTGGATGGTGTGGAGCATTCAGCCAGTGTGCGTGCAATGGGTAATTGCGAGCTGTTGAGACTGGACCGCACCAGTTTCGAGAGCTTGCTGGAGAAAGACCCGGATCTTGTCTACAAGGTCATGCGCGCCATTGTCCGAACCGTGCATCGCATCCTGCGCAACATGAATTTCCAGCAGGTCGAGCTGACCAACTATATCGCCAAGATGAACGGGCGCTACTAGAACGTATTCGTTTCCGGTTCCCTCAATCCAACAAGGATATCCCTTCCTTCTCCGGTATGCCTACAAGGACGTAGGCGATAGGACGGCAACAGACGGCGCTTCCTCCGGAGTACCCTGGGAACAGGTGCCAAGGAGAGGGCGTTCCCAGCTCGGCCCTATCCCCTCATGCATATGCACAAACAGCCAGTAGGGTATACCGGTGCTGCGATCCTGAACCTCGGTTTTCGACCGTTCTTTGCCGGTGCCGCAATTTTCTCGGTGCTGTCCATGCTGTACTGGATGGCTGTCTATGTACTCGCTTGGCACTGGCAAACGGCGCTGCCGGCTTCAACCTGGCATGCACACGAGATGGTCTACGGCTATGGCATGGCGGTGATTGCCGGCTTTCTGTTGACGGCCGTGCGCAACTGGACCGGTGTACAGACATTGCATGGAATACCACTGTTGCTGCTGTTTCTGCTGTGGCTTGCAGCGCGTCTGCTGCTGCTTGGAGATGCCGCTATCCTGAAATGGGCGGCAATGGCGGATGTCCTTTTCAACGCCCTGCTGGTGGCCGCGCTTGCCTGGCCCATTTTCAAGGTACGACAGTTCAAACAGCTTGGCATCCTTTCCAAGGTGCTGCTGCTGATGCTTGCCAACCTGCTGTTCTATGCCGGTGTGCTGGAAATATCCCCCTGGGGTGTACACGCCGGTCTGTATTCGGGGGTCTATCTTGTCCTGGCGCTGATCTTTGTCATGTCGCGTCGGGTAATCCCCTTCTTCATTGAGCGCGGGCTCGATCAGGCGGTCACGCTGAGGAACCGTGACTGGCTGGATGCGGCCAGCCTGTTGCTGTTTATCGGCTTCTGGCTTGCCGACATTGCATGGCCGGACTCACTGCCGGTGGCGGTGCTTGCCGGGACGCTGTGTGTGCTGCACGGTATCCGGCTCACCGGCTGGTATGCCGCAGGTATCTGGTCAAGGCCACTGCTGTGGGTGTTGTTTCTTGCCTATGCGGCCGTGATTGTCGGCTTTGCCCTCAAGGTGGCGGTGTACGTGTTGGCTATTTCGCCCTTCCTGCCTCTGCACGCCTTTACTGTTGGCGGGATCGGCCTGTTTACCATGGGCATGATGGCGCGGGTAACACTCGGGCATACCGGCAGGGATGTCCTCCAGCCGCCGTCACAGGTGTCGTGGATGTTTGCATTGCTGCTGGTCAGCAGCATCGTCCGGGTCGGGTTGCCATGGCTTGATACGGCACACTACGTATACTGGATCGGTCTGTCGCAGCTCTTGTGGATCCTTGCCTTTACCCTGTTCCTGTGGGTGTTCCTGCCCATGCTGTACCGGCCGCGCACCGATGGCCAGTTTGGTTGAAGCGGTCCGGCCGGTCATTTTTGATCAGGGTCCTCCCCTTCGCCAGCCGCTGCTTCATCTTCCCAGTCATAGGTTTTTGTCGCTGGCGCCGCGTCACGGTTGCGGAACAGGAATGCTGCCAGGATCCCGGTGATGGCACCGAAGAAATGGCTTTCGTAGGAGATGCCCGGTTGCTGAGGAAAGATGCTCCACACCATCCCGCCGTAAAGAAAAAACACAATCATGGACAAGGCCATGGAAAACTTGTCGCGGCGCAGGATGCCAGTGGTAAAGATGAAAAACATCATGCCATGCGTCAGGCCACTGGCGCCGATGTGATAGGTGTGGCGGGCAAACAGCCAGATACCCACACCGGAGCCTATATAGATCAGTGCCAGCACAGGCAGGGCAGCCCGCGGGTAGCCGTACAGCAGGGTGACGCCGAGCAGCAGCAGCGCGAAGCTGTTCGAAGCCAGATGACTCCAGGAGCCGTGAATCAGGGGTGCGAACAGGATGCCCAGCAGCCCATGCAGCTCACCCGGGTAGACGCCAAGCCGGTACAGATTCAGCCCAAAGGCACGGTCAGCCAGCTCAATAACCCACAACAGGGTAATGAAGGTTACGACAACCAGAACGCTATGCTGCAGCCTGCTGCTCACCCGGCTATTGTTACACAATTGTCCGGCTGTAACGGGAGGGCGTTAGCGTGGCGGTTAGGCAGGCAGTTACAGTCAAGTCAGCCTGGCTCTCAAACGGAAGTGCAGCTGCCGATAGGGGGCCGCTGGTCTATAATTTGCCCTAGATCACCCGGGAGGAGGTAACAAGCTGTGCCGCTATGGGCATTTTTTCACAGCGTGAACTGCACGCAGTTACCATCCCTTGTCATGGTTGCACTGGCTGTACTGATTGGTATCGGTGGCTGTGCCAGTCCGGCAAAGCGACCGCTGCTGTACCCCAACGACCACCTGAATGAAGTCGGTCAACAGGCTGCGCAGCAGGACATCAATGCCTGTATGGCACTTGCACGTACCTCGAACGTGAATGAGAACAAGGACGGTGAGGCAGGGCGCAAGGCCGCCGGTGGGGCTGCGATCGGAGGGGCCTCTGCAGCTGCCTGGGGACTGGTGAGCGGTGGCAGTGTCGGTAATCGTGCCCTGGCCGGTGCCGCGGCGGGTGCCACAGCGGGTGCAGTAAGTGGCGGCCTGCAATCGACGGAGACCTCACCGCTGTTCATGAATTTCGTCAACAAGTGCCTGTCGGACAAGGGCTACAGTGTGGTCGGCTGGCAATAGTATGGATAGGGAGCGTGTGCCACGTTATCCCCGTCTGCGGTAGCCTTTCTGAATTTAGGCATGTTAACAGGAACGCTCTTTTCTGGTATGGATCCGAGTATCGAAGATATCTGGCAGGGTATCTGGTGGACCTGGGTAACAGTAGCGACGGCAGGGTATGGCGATGTCGTGCCACAAAGTGCTGCGGGCAAGGTGTGCGGGGCGATCGTGATCATGTTTGGTGCTGGTTTTTTCTCCCTGCTGACTGCCAGCTTTTCGACCTACTTTATTTCGCGTGGCGAGGTGGAGATCGGGTAGGAGGAGGCCAAGGAGATCTATCGCCTGAGGGATATCGAAAGGCGCATTCAGTTCATGGAGGAGGCGCTGCAGCGGATCGAGGCGGTTTTGAATAAAGACCGGGATTCGACAGCATAGCCTGGGCAAACGTTGTGCCTTGATCGCGCGGATTGCGTTATCCACAAAGTCTGTGGATAACTCTGTGGATGAATTGTTGTCAATTGCACCAAATCCCTATTTTTCCCTGTTTGGCGTTAAATTGATCAAATTTTATCCACAGCAAATTATTTATAACAATCAATTGCTTAAGTATATTAGAAGACTGTAAATTACTGTATTCTATGGTTCTGCAAGACAAAAAAATCACCAAAACAGGGCTGTGTATAAGACACGGGTCTATACGGGAATCTACTAACAAGCCGGTCAATCCGGCAGGCCCGGTTGGGGCCCATTGTCGTGTTGACTTCCACCACAGACAGGCCTTATTTCATCTTTTAGACCGCCTCCAGGTGTGGCTAATCACGCGACGTTGCAGGGATATTTACTATCCGCTGTGAATTTTCTTGCAGTTGTTAATCTGCATCAACACAACGCTGTGTGGTTCCCGCTAGAATCACAAATGGTCAAAAGAGACCCTGAAACAGGAGGATCTGAACATGAACACCCGGCATGCAGAAGTTACCTTTCATATCGATGAAGAGACATCACACGATGAGCGTGAAAGGTTCCGTGATGTTCTGCTCGCAATGGACGGTGTGATGGCGGCTTCGTATCACGATGAAAAACCCCATCTAATGCTGATTGAATACAACCCGGAGGTCATCAAATCCATAGAGTTTGTGAACGCCGCGAAAAAGCATGGTTTGCATGCTGAATTGATTGGCTTCTAGCACCCACTGATCTACAGAACCGCACCTCTACCAGGCTGATCGAGGTACAGTCAAGAGAGCGCCTTTATCCTGGAGCGGTTACTGCCAGGGGACCAGCTCGACATCGAGACATAACTGTACCGTTTCGCTGACGAAGAAGCGGTAGCTGTTCATGTTGAAACTGGTACGCTGGACCTGGCCCCTGCCCTGCAGCAGGATGCGTGCAGGGCGCTCCTCCTCACCGTCTTCCAGTGGACGTAACGCGAGGCTGAAAGTAACCGGCTGGGTTACACCGTGCAGGGTGAGGTCACCATGAATGTGACCCTCGGTATTATTCAACCAGTGTGCGGTGTGTCCCACGAACAGGATCTCGGGGTAGTGGCTGGCGTCAAAGAAATCCTGCCCGGTCACCAACGGCAGCAGGGTGGTATTCTCTGACGACAGGCTGGCGGTGCGGATGAGCAACAGTGCCTGCCCATGCTGTGCCGACAGCGGTGGAAAAACAAGGCCACCTATAATGTTGGTGAACTCACCGCGGAACTCCTGTCCGGGAAAATGCCGTACACAGAACCCAACCTTCGACGCCTGCGGATCGACCCGGTAGAGTCGCCCGTTACTCGCTGCCTCCCGCATGATTTGCAGTAAACCCGGGTCAACCCGCCCCCCTTCGAATGGGGTGCAGGGCTGGTCGGCCATGGCAGGTCCGAGCGCCAGGGCAAGTGCAAACAGCAGGACGGTTTTCAGCATTTCAGTTATGAACACCAGACAGTTTTGTCTAGGTATTGATCGTCCGGGTGCTGATAAGTTGCAGCATCAACGCGTTCATCAGGCACCCGGCATGCACTGGCTCAATGAGTGATTGTCCCTCCCGCCCACTTTGAGAGGCTTAACCGGCGATTATGCTTTCGTGAGGCTGCGAACCAGTGGATAGAGGTGTTCGGTCTCATCCAGTATGCGTTGCAGCACGATTTCGAACAACTCATCCGTGTCTTTGAGAAACAGTGCATGTTCGTTAATGTGCAGGGTGTCCCCTTTCTGTGTGGGGCACCAGCGCTTGGTGAAGTCTTTCAGAATACGCTTGATTTCCATGGAGCCCGACATGAAGTTTCTGGCAACATTGTTGATCTTCTTGTCGGGGCTTTTCAGCAGGTCGCTGTACATTTCCCTGTCAACTACCTCGATGTGTTCCTTGACCAGATCCACATAACGATAGAAGAGTTCACAGCAGGAGCCCGTGTCGCACATGGATCTGTCCTTGAACAGATAGCTGAGTACATTTGTGAGTTCAGTAATGCGATGATTTTGTTCGTTAAGTTCTGTATAGCTAATCACCCGATCCTCCAGTGTATTTAGAATTTGTTTGGATATAGTACCCTAGAAAAAGGATAAAAAGGTCGGCGCTAAATGAGAAGGCGGGTTTTTTCACCGACACAAGAGCTTGTGTGCTGTCGCCCTGTCGGTAGATCTCGTTGCTTACTCCTTGAGTTGTCCGGCAATTTTCTGCAACGAGGCTTCATTGTTGCAAAAGCTGATATTGCCGGCATCCACCGTTCCCTCGGCTAACCGGGTGTCGCACTCCCCGGTGTTCGCGCAGTCATTGCAGCGCTGCATTTGTTCGCGGATCGCAACCACGCGTTCACTGGACAGGTAGCTGTCCGTATCGATGCCGAGCGCGGTGAGCATTTTGCCGAGCCGCAGCCGCTGAAGCTGTTCCGCGAGTGTCTGCCGGTACTTCATACCGGCACGGGTATTGAAAATAATGGCAACCGGCAGCAGCACCATAAAGATGGCCAGCAACAGCCCAAGCAGCAGGATCGAGAGAATGGATACAAGATTCACTAGATTCATGGGATGTCCTTGCCGCGAATTTCAGATAACCCCGCCCGCTACGCCTTAGTTGTGCTGGAACCTGCAATAGACAAACTGCTGCAGGCCGCCGTTGGTTGTGCGGTGCTCTTCGGTGAGTGTCTCGACCAGGTGCAACGATTGTGGTCCCAGTGCCTGGCTGAGTGTTTCGGGGCTGTAGCGCATAATATCAAGGCCACTGCAACGGCTCGGGCCACTGTCCGAGAAGGTGGCAATGATGGCCTGTCCCCCCGGCTTCAGGCTATGGTGCAATGCCTCCAGGTAACTGTTGCGGTCGAGCTCATTTGTCAGGAAATGAAACACCGCGCGGTCATGCCAGATGTCGAATTTTCGTGCGGGTGAAAAGTCCGTAACATCACCCTCGATCCATGTCACCTGCTGACTCCGGTCGCCCAGGCGGAGCTGGGCCCGCTGAATAGCCGTACGGGCAATATCGAGCACCGTGATGTCACAATAGCCGGCCTGTAGCAGATGATCGACGAGGGTGGAGGCGCCGCCACCAATGTCTATGATGCTGGCCGCGGTGCCGATGCCCGTATCGGCGATCAGGGAGAGTGAATGTTGCGGATGTACGTGGTGCCAGTTGACCTCGGCAGGCCCCTTAGCTGCATACAGGTGTTCCCAGTGGTCTTTCCATTCGGGGTGCTTGCAGATGGCCGGTTGCCGTGCAGGGCTGGTATTCATTGCGTACTTATATAGACAATCACGCTGTCTGTCATTGATCCATATCAAGGAATCGTGCTGCCATGGCTTTATCTTGGTCAGTGTCCGGGTAGAAGCAGGTACTAGCCCAGTGTCTGGATGTCCTTGATATGAATCAGGTTGCCTTCGGCGACGATATGTCCCTCGCGCTGCAGGTTGCGCAGGATGCGCGAGAAGGATTCTGGCTGGATGGAGAGGCGCGAGGCAATCACATGCTTGGGAGCGCCCAGTTTGACGGTCACTTCATGTTGCGCCCCCGCCGGCACCTGGTGGAGCAGGTAGTTGGTAAAACGCAGCGTGGCATTTTGCAAGGTCAGTGCGTCGATGTCTGCGAGCTGCCGCTTCAGCCAGGTGCTCATGTCGGCCATCAGCCGGAAGCAGGTGTCGGTTGAGTCCCGCAAGATGGCGCGGAAGGTATTGTTGGAAAAGGCCAGCAATTCACAGGCGTCAAGGGCACTGGCATTGACCGGGTAGACCTGGCCCTCCATGAAGGTGATGGCCTCGGCAAAGGTTTCGCCGGCCGTGATCAGGTGTATCACCTTTTCAGTTCCGTCGGGCGCTGACAGGTACAGCCGAATCGTGCCACTGCGCACCATGAAAAACTGCCGGGCTTGCTGCTGGGCATGAAACAGCAGTTGACCATCACCGAGGTGGATGAGCTGTGCAGTTTCCAACAACAACGCCAGCTGCCGGTCATCCAGTCCGCCGAACAGCGGATGACGGCGCAGTTCTCCGGGCAGGATCTTGCTCGCATTCATGCTGCCAGCTTACCCAATCCTGCAGAAAACTGCAGCAGAGAACGGACTAACACAGATCAAGGTGTACGGGTCGGGTTTTTGCCAGAGTATCTGCATGGCAGGGGTGGATGTGAAAGATTGATGAATGCCGAGCGGATTCTGGATGTGCGTGGAATGGAACAGCCGGAACCACTGTTGCGGGTGCTGGCGGCGCTGGGTGAACTGGGCTTCGGTGAATATCTGCACCTGTTGAGTCATCGTGACCCGGTATTGCTTTACCCGTTGCTGGCACAGCAGGGGTTCGCCTATGAAAAAACGCTACCCGGCGTGGCAACGATTGAACTCCTGATCTGGCGTGCGGGCGATGCCGTTGCGGAACGGGGTGTGCGTGAGCGTGCTAGTTGAAGCAGAGGCCTAGTTAACATAGGTCAAGGTTAAACATGCTTTCCGGCCAGTAGGATGTCACCCAACCCCAGTTGGAAGAGGAGTCGACTATGAGTGGTACCTTCACAAAATCCATGGCGCGCAACATCTTTTATGGTGGCAGTGTCTTCTTCTTTTTACTTTTTCTGGCACTGACCTTCAATACCACGAAGGCCCTGCCCGAACGGGACAACCGCGGTGCCATCAGTCCCGTGGTCGCCAAGGGCAAGCTGATCTGGGAAGAGAACGACTGTATCGGTTGTCATACCTTGCTGGGCGAGGGCGCCTACTTTGCGCCGGAGCTGGGTAACGTCTATACACGCTACGGCAACAGCAAGGAGGCCATTATCGGCTTCATCAAGAGTCGCCCGGTAGATGGCATCCCTGGTCGTCGCAGCATGCCGCAGTTCAATTTCAGCGACGAAGAGCTGAACGCACTGGCGGAATTCCTGAAATACACCTCAGAAATCAACACGGCGGGCTGGCCGCCCAATGTCCAGGGTTAAAGGGGAGACAGTCTTATGAAATACCAATCACAAGCGGTAGCCAAGCCTTATTTCGTTGCTGCCATTATCCTGTTTGTGGCACAGATTCTGTTTGGCCTGATACTCGGCTTGCAATATGTGGTCGGGGATTTCCTGTTCCCCGAAATACCCTTCAATGTGGCGCGCATGGTGCATACTAATGCATTGATTGTGTGGCTGTTATTCGGTTTCATGGGGGCGACCTACTACCTGGTTCCGGAAGAAGCCGAAACCGAGTTATACGCCCCATGGCTGGCCAGGCTGATGTTCTGGATCTTCCTGGCAGCGGCCGGTGCCACGGTGGCCGGTTACCTGCTGGTACCGTATGCCACACTGGCAGAAATCACCATGAACAATCTGTTTCCGACCATGGGCCGGGAATTCCTGGAACAGCCAACCATCACCAAGATCGGCATCGTGATCGTGGCGCTGGCCTTCCTCTTCAACGTCGGTATGACCGTGCTGAAGGGCCGCAAGACCGTGGTGAACCTGGTGTTGCTACTTGGACTTGTCGGTCTGGCGGTATTCTTCCTGTTCTCGTTTTATGTGCCGGATAACCTGGTGCTGGACAAGTTCTACTGGTGGTGGGTGGTGCATCTCTGGGTAGAGGGTGTATGGGAGTTGATCCTCGGTGCCATCCTGGCCTTCGTGCTGATCAAGGTTACCGGTGTGGATCGCGAGGTGATCGAGAAGTGGCTGTATGTGATTATTGCACTTGCCCTGGTGACCGGCATCATCGGTACCGGTCATCACTTCTACTGGATCGGTACCCCGGAATACTGGCAATGGTGGGGTTCCATTTTCTCTGCCCTGGAACCGTTGCCTTTCTTTATGATGACGGTGTTTGCCTTCAATATGATCAACCGGCGCCGTCGCAATCACCCCAACAAGGTGGCGACCTTGTGGGCAATGGGAACCGCGGTGATGGCCTTCCTCGGCGCGGGTGTCTGGGGCTTCATGCATACCCTGTCACCGATCAACTACTACACCCATGGCACCCAGATCACAGCGGCTCACGGGCACATGGCCTTCTACGGGGCTTACGTGATGATCGTGCTGACCATTATTTCCTATGCGATGCCCACCTTGCGTGGCCGTACGGCGGCAAACAGTAATACCTCGCAAGTGCTGGAGATGTGGTCGTTCTGGTTGATGACGGTTTCCATGGTATTTATCACCCTGTTCCTGACCGGTGCCGGGGTGTTGCAGGCCTACCTGCAGCGGGTCTCGGAAGCGCCCGAGTCCTTCATGGTGGTGCAGGAGAAGATTGCCCTGTTTTACTGGATGCGCGAGGTCGCGGGTGTGGTATTCCTGATCGGGCTGGTGTTGTATATCCTCAGCTTTTTCATCGGCAACCGTGAGCCGGAAGCAGTGCTGGAACCGGCAGGCTGATTCACTACCAGGGGAGTTGATGCTCCCGCACTTGCAGCGGGTTGATACAGCAATGGATCAACCTGCTTTTTTTTGCAGGGATACGAACCACAGCCCGTGTCCTGACGAATTGACATGAATCATGGTAAATGCAGGGCACCCGGACTCGTTTTATAGCCAGTGAAAGCGGGGCATGGGTGCTTGCAGCTCATGACTGCAAGCAAGACAGGAGGATGTCTGATGGATGCAACTGCGGAAACACACACCAGTCTTGGTAGCCTGCCGTTCTACAAGCCGCAGGGTAACGAGGTGGTGCTGTTCGAATATGCCTGGCGACATTGTCTGCCGATGCTGATCAAGGGTCCGACGGGTTGCGGCAAGACGCGTTTTGTCCAGTACATGGCAGCCAGCCTCGGACGCCCCCTGTATACCGTTGCCTGTCACGATGACCTGACAGCCGCCGATCTTGTGGGTCGCCACCTGATCGGTGATCACGGTACCTACTGGAGCGATGGTCCACTGACCCGTGCCGTGCGTGAAGGTGCCATCTGCTACCTCGACGAGGTGGTGGAGGCACGCAAGGATACTACCGTGGTGTTGCACCCGCTGACCGATGATCGCCGTATCCTGCCGATCGAACGCACCGGCGAGACGCTACAGGCACCGGCGGAATTTATGCTGGTGGTCTCCTACAATCCGGGCTATCAGAACCTGCTCAAGGGGATGAAACCGAGCACCCGCCAGCGCTTCGTCGCGAAGCGTTTTGATTTTCCCGAACCGTCACTGGAAGCAGAGGTCCTGCAAGGCGAGTCCGGCATCGACGCTACACTGGCAAAGCGGCTGGTGGCGCTGGCAACGGCCTTGCGTGCCCTCAAGGACCATGATCTGGAAGAAGCGGCATCCACGCGCCTGCTGGTGTATGCCGCCACCCTGATCCGGAGTGGCTTCGATCCGCTGGAGGCCTGCCGTTCGGCACTGGTGGAGCCGCTTACCGATGACGAGGAGACCGCCGTCGCCCTGATGGAGGTGGTGCATGCCACGTTTGGCGCATGATTCACCAGCGGCCGGGGAGGTAGCCCCCGGGCAGGGGCTCGCCGTGGCAGCCGAGGCCCTGTATCTCGTCAACCTGCTGCTGTTGCCCGGTGTGGGCTTCCTGGTGCTGCTGGCACTGTATCTGCGGAACCTCCGTGTGGCCCCGCCACTGGCTGTCTGCCACCTGCGCCAGACGCTTTCTGCCAGCCTGTGGGCGGGTGCGCTGCTGCTGGTGGCCAATGTCATGATTCTGCTGCTTGGTGGTTACCACAGTCCCTACACCTGGATGGTGGTCATCATCTACTTCACCACCTGCCATGCCACGCTGGTATTGCTGGGTGTGATGGGGCTTGCCAAGGCGATGGCCGGCCAGTGTTTCCGGTTCCCGCTGGTTGGCCGACCGGTCTGAGATGGGCGTGCAGCGACATTCTTTGAGCCGCTACCGCCGGTGGTTGCAGGCGGGCTTCTTTATTCTGTTCGTGGTGGCTCCGCCACTGGATGTCTTCCGTTATGACCTGACGCTGGGCCATTTCATTGTCCTTGGCAGGCCCTGGACACTGGGGCTGGATGCCCTGATCAGTGGCGACATCAGTGCCCCCCGGGCAGTAGCAAACGTCATTGTGCGCGGTTTCCTGCCGGTGCTGCTGGTTGGTGCTGCGCTGATCTGGACAGCATGGCGCTATGGACGCCTGTATTGCGGCTGGCTGTGCCCGCATTTTTCCGTGGTGGAAACGGTCAATGCGCTGATGCAACGCGCCAGTGGCAAGCCAAGTATCTGGGAATCCCAGCCGTTACCGGCACGGCGTCCGGATGGTCGTACGGTGTTGCCGGACGGGCGTTACTGGCTGCTGACGGTTCCGCTTGCGGCCGCCTTTGCCTTTCTCTGGGCACTGAGTCTGCTGAGCTACCTGTTACCGCCCTTCGAGATTTACCACAACCTGCTCAACGCCAGCCTGACTGGCAACCAGGCACGCTTCCTCGGTATCGGCACACTGCTGTTCTTTATCGATTTCATGTTTGCCCGCCACCTGTTTTGCCGCTTTGGCTGTGCGGTCGGGTTGTTTCAAAGCCTTGCCTGGATGGCAAACCCGCGTGCGCTGGTGGTTGGTTTTGACAGTTCACGGGCGCGCAGCTGCCAGGCCTGCAATAATGCCTGTGACAATGCCTGTCCCATGCGGCTGCGGCCACGCACGATCAAGCGCCGCATGTTTACCTGTACCGAATGCACCCAGTGCATCTCGGCCTGTGAACAGGTACAGGCCGACAACCCGGCAGGAGGCCTGTTGCAGTGGGTGGATGATGCGCACGCCATCCCGGTGGCCACCGGCCGATCGATCCGGCCTCGTAGTGGTAAAGCGGTAGCGGATTACTGATGGAAGAGCAGGTCGGACAACTCTGGGACCGCCTGATTACCCGGGCCGCGGAACAGCGTTATCCTGCGGCAGCCGTGACGCTGGAGCAGGTCAGCAGGACGGCGGCGATCCTGTTCCGCGCACTCGGCGGTGACGCTGGTCTGCGGGTCGAGGCCGCGACGGCTACCGCACATGGTGCCAGGCGATCCTGGCTGCAGCGTATCGCCGGCAGTAACACCTCCGTGAAACTCTCCTGGCGCGATGCGCAGGCGCTGCGGCTGCCACCGGTCATTGACTGTTTTGCCGAGGCCAGCCTGAACCGTGACCTGTACCTGTGGCTGGCGGCACTCGCTGCACAAACCGCCAGCAATCAGGCTGCGGACTGGTTTGTACGCAGTCAGCAGATGACGCTGGCTGTGCTGGACGAGTACCCGGGTATGGGCACGCGTTACCGGCGTCTGGTGGCGGCGCACCTGGCGCAACGTCCGCATCCCGAACGGATGCATGCCGATGAAGCGGCCCGGGAACAGGCGATCCGTGCCGCATTACAGCACCCCGGCAGTTGCCGCCATCTGCCTGTGGCAAAACGTGCGCCGCAGCCGGTGTTGTTGTGGTTGCACCCGACGCCACCGCTGCCAGCAGCCAGCAGCGCGGATACCGCCGGCGAAGACGCCGGGTCGTGCGATCATGAGGGCCTCAGCAAGGCGCTTGAGGACCAGAGCCGCAGGCAGGCCGAACGTGTCGACATGCCGGAAGAAAACCGTGGTCTGATTGCCGTGCGCATGGAAAACATCTTTACCTGGGGCGAGTTTGCCAGGGTGGACCGTGGTACGGAGGAGAACGAGGACCTTGATGAGGCCGCGGCTGCTGCCGAATCCATGGATCGCTTCAGTGTGACCCGGGGCGGCAAGACGATCGCCTCGCGCCTGCGCTTTGATCTCGATCTGCCCTCGGAGAGTTGCGACGATCAGCAGATCGGTACCGGTATCCTGTTGCCAGAGTGGGATTACAAGGCACAACGGCTGCAGCCGGCTTACTGTCGTATCCAGCCCATGGTCGCGGCAGATGCCAGTCCTGTCGAATTGCCGGAGAGACTGCGACGTACGGCACGGTTGTTGCAGGCACAGTTCCAGTGGCTGGCACCGGCACGAGTCTGGCACCGTGAACAGCAGGAAGGGCAGGAAATCGATCTGGATGCCTACCTGCGCTTCCGTGGGGAGCGTGCCGCCGGACAGGCGGTCGCCGGTGATCGCCTCTACCGTGACATGCGCAGTGGTGCCCGTGACCTGGCCTGCCTGTTGCTGGCCGACCTGTCGTTATCTACCGATGCCTTTGTCAATGACAGGGTTCGGGTGATCGATGTGATACGTGACAGCCTGTTCCTGTTTGCCGAATCGCTGGCCGCTACCGGTGACCGCTTCGCCATGTACGGTTTCTCCTCGCGACGTCGTGATCCGGTACGTTTTCATCAATTAAAGGGCTTTACCGAATCCTACAATGCGCGCGTGCGTGGCCGTATCGATGCCATCAAGCCCGGTTACTATACCCGCATGGGGGCGGCGGTGCGGCATGCCACCCAGCTCCTGGCCGGGCAGCCGGCGGGTCGTCGCTTGCTGCTGTTGCTGACCGATGGCAAACCGAATGACCTGGACCGCTATGAAGGGCGTTACGGCATCGAGGATACCCGGCATGCCCTCAGGCAGGCGCGGGAGCAGGGATTGCAGCCTTTTTGTGTCACTGTCGACCAGCGTGCCGGTGAATACCTGCCGCACCTGTTTGGCAGTGGTGGCTACGTACTGATCCACCGGCCATCGCAACTGCCACGTGAGTTGCCACTGCTGTATGCGCGGCTCACGGCCTAGCAGGCCAAGGGTTCAATTTGCCTGCGCTTGCTCGCTCATGGACGAACCGGCGTATTGACATCCGGATAGGCCGCCACAAGCGCTAACTTGATGCAGATCAAGGCGATGCACGGGCGACACCGATAGCGTTCCGGGTATCTCCTGGCAGCCCGGCCCGTCACATGACTAGAACGCTACGTAACAGCCTCCCTTTGTCCGCATGGCTGTGGTGCCTGTGTCTGCTGGGTGTGGCCGGCAGCCTCCACAGCGCCTGCGCCACGGGGACTGAGGAAGTGGTGCGGCAGTACTTCCCGCAGGCGACGCATGTCGGCGAGTTTGCCGGCGAACCACTGGCTGCGCCGGTGTTTCAGGACGAGCAGCTGCTGGGTTATCTCATGCGCACCTCCGATATTGCACCGATCCCGGCCTATTCCGGTGAGCCGATCACCCTGCTGGTCGGACTGGATCTCGAGGGCAAGATTACCGGCCTCAAGATCACGGAACACTCCGAGCCCATCCTCGTGGTAGGCATTTCCGAGCAGGACCTTGCACACTATGTTGAGCAGTACCGGGGGGTAACGGTCGAGCAGAAGGTCAAGCTGGGCGGCGCGGAACGCGAAGGCTATGTCACCATAGATGGCATCACCGGTGCCACCATCACCGCCATGGTGATGAATGCCACGGTCATGAAGTCTGTACAGCAAGTGGCTGCCACCCGTGGTATCCCGCGGTCGCCTGAAGGGGCCGCAGCGGAAGTCGATCCTGCCTTGCCTGACTCGCAGGAAAACCGGCAGACCGAGGCAGCCCGCTCGACGCCACCACCTGCCTGGTGGCTGGGCGAGTCCGCCGAGCCTTTCTGGGTCTCGGTGTGGCGAGATCGTGTCTGGCAGATCTCGATATTGATCGTCGCCCTTGTCGTCCTGACCCTTATCCTGCTGTTTCAGGACTGGCTCACCCGCCGGCCCGCTATGTTGCGCATCGTGCGCACCACTTTTCTGTTGTTTACGCTGTTCTTTATTGGCTGGTATGCGCTTGCGCAGCTGTCGGTTATCCATGTGCTGACGTTTATCAATGCCATTTTGCACCGCTTTAGCTGGGAATCGTTCCTGGTCGATCCGCTGATCTTCATACTCTGGGGTTATGTGGCGCTGACCCTGCTATTGTGGGGACGTGGCGTCTACTGTGGCTGGCTATGCCCCTTCGGTGCCCTGCAGGAACTGCTTCACCAGCTGGCGCAGCGGCTGAAGATCCCGGAATACAAGTTCCCGGATGTCGTGCACGAGCGCCTTACTGCCATCAAGTACATCCTCTTTATCGCGCTGTTCGGCCTGTCGTTGCAGTCCATCGGTTATGCCGCCCGGGCCGCCGAGGTGGAGCCCTTCAAGACGGCCATCGTGATGCACTTCGACCGTGGCGGAATCTTCTTGCTGTATGCCCTGGGCCTGTTGCTGATCGCCGTGTTCAATCGCAAGTTCTTTTGCAAGTACCTGTGTCCACTGGGCGCGGCACTGGCGATCCCGGCGCCACTGCGCATCTTTGACTGGCTGCGGCGGCGTAAGGAATGTGGCCGGCCCTGCCAGATCTGTGCCCGGCAGTGCGAGGTGCAGGCGATTCGGCCGACCGGTGAAATCAACCCGAACGAATGTCACTACTGCCTGGACTGCCAGCTGACCTACTGGGATGATCACAACTGCCCGCCACTGTCGGAAAAGCGTATCAGAAGGGAAAAGAGTCAAAAGGCGCTGGAGCGGATCCAGGCAGCAGGGGCAGCCACCAGCCCAGGGGGAAAAATAGCGGATTGAACGAACCATGCAGAATGTCATGCAAAAATTGATGTAGGTTAAGGTTGGCGTGGTCCATCACGGTAGGATGCAATACAGGAAAATGGTCTAAATGAGGAGAAGACGATGAAAAGAGCAGCAATTCCCCGAGTCGTGTGTCTGGCCGCATTGGGCGCACTCTCGCTATTCACAGTGGGTGCGAACGCCGCCGCCAAGAGTTCCGAGCACCCGGGAACGACGCCGGGCGAGATGCGCTACAAGGGGGCGCCCGTGCCCATGCAGGAGTCCGTCGATGTGTTAACCCCCGGCGCCCCGGTACTGACCGAGGCCGAGTTCGCCAAGGCAAAACAGATCTACTTCGAACGTTGTGCAGGTTGTCATGGTGTGCTGCGCAAGGGTGCAACCGGCAAGCCGCTGACACCGGATGTCACGCTTGGCAAGGGGACGGATTACCTCAAGGTGTTCATCGACTACGGTTCGCCGGCAGGCATGCCCAACTGGGGAACCTCGGGTGAACTCAGCGCGGATGAGGTGGTACTGATGGCCAAGTACCTGCAGAACGAACCGCCGATCCCGCCGGAATTCGGCATGGAAGAGATGAAGGCCACGTGGAAGGTGCTGGTACCACCGGAGAAGCGTCCCAAGAAGAAGGAAAACAAGTACAACATCGAGAATATCTTCTCCGTGACGCTGCGCGATGCCGGAGAGGTTGCCCTGATCGACGGCGACACCAAGAAGATTATCAATATTGTCAAAACCGGTTATGCGGTGCACATTTCGCGTTTCTCGACCTCGGGCCGCTACCTGTTCGTGATCGGGCGTGATGCCAAGATCAATATGATCGATCTGTGGATGAAGAAACCCGACAACGTCGCCGAGATCAAGATCGGCCTGGAAGCTCGCTCCGTCGAGACCTCCAAGTACCCCGGTTACGAAGACAAGTTCGCCATCGCCGGTTCCTACTGGCCGCCACAATACGTCATCATGGATGGCGCTACCCTGGAACCGAAGAAGATCGTATCCACCCGCGGCTATACCGTGGATACCCAGGAATACCATCCGGAACCCCGGGTAGCGGCGATCGTCGCCTCGCATGAGCATCCCGAGTTTATCGTCAACGTCAAGGAGACCGGCAAGGTCCTGATGGTCAACTACGAGGATATCGAGAACCTCAAGGTGACCACGATTGGTGCCGCGCGCTTCCTGCATGACGGTGGTTGGGATTCCACACACCGTTATTTCCTGACGGCGGCGAACAAGTCCAACAAGGTGGCGGTGATCGATTCCAAGGAAGACACGCTGGCGGCGCTGGTTGATGTCAACGAGATCCCGCACCCCGGTCGCGGTGCCAACCTGAACGATCCCAAGTACGGTCCGGTCTGGGTAACCAGTGCACTGGGCAATGAGAACGTCACGGAAATTGGGACCGACCCGATCAATCATCCCAAATATGCCTGGAAGGTGGTGCGTACACTGAAGGGCCAGGGCGGTGGTTCCTTGTTCGTCAAGACCAATCCGAAGTCGAACAACCTGTGGGTGGATACCCCATTGAATCCAGACACCAAGATCAGCCAGAGCGTTGCCGTCTTTGACGTGAAGCACCTCGACAAGGGCTATGAGGTGCTGCCGATTGCCGACTGGGCCGGCATCAAGGGTGAGGGGCCCAAGCGCGTGGTCCAGCCTGAGTACAACATGGCCGGTGATGAAGTGTGGTTCTCGGTGTGGAGTGGTAAGGAAGAAGAGTCCGCGATCGTGATTGTGGACGACAAGACGCGCAAGCTGAAGGCAGTCATCAAGGACAAGCGCCTGGTTACCCCGACCGGCAAGTTCAACGTCTACAATACCATGCACGACATCTACTGAGTACTTGTGTTGTGAGTTCGGGAAGGGGGCATCCCCCTTCCCGGTTTTTTTTGAGGCACAGCCTGTAGCCACATAAAGATCAGCTGACGAAATGATGCAATCCAGATTTATGGCGGTTGTTTTCTGCGTGCTCTCTGGCATGGGTGCCACAGTATTCGCGGCACCGGACAGCGCCCGCCAGGCTGAACTGCTTTATTTGCTGAAACATGACTGTGGTTCCTGTCATGGCATGACCCGCAAGGGTGGGCTGGGACCGCCGTTACTCCCCGAATCCCTCAGTAATCGATCACAGCAACTGCTGCTTGGTACCATTCTGGATGGCCGCCCGGGTACCCCCATGCCGCCATGGCGCGGTGAGTTGTCCGAACAGGATGCACAATGGTTGATCGAGGCGATGCGCCGCGGGGAGGGCTTGTGAACACCTCACCACAAAACGGGGTCAGGAAACTCTTTTTCTTCAGCGCCACCATTTTCGGGAGCGGACGCCCGCAACAGGTTCCTGGCAGCTTTTTGCGCGACTGCGGTTGGATTTTTCTGTCCCTGGTGTTTCTCTCTGGCAGCAGTCAAATCGCGAACGCAGACTGCCTGATTCGTGGCACCGGTGACCTGGGGGTGGTGGTCGAGCGTGCCACTGGCAGTGTGCAAATCCTCGATACCACGGCCAGATCCAGACTGTTCAGGGTCACCGGTCTCGGTGATCTTTCGCATGCCTCGGTTGTGTTTTCCCGTGACGAGCGCTATGCGTATATCTTTGGCCGTGATGGAGGGCTGTCCAGGGTTGACCTGCTTTGTGGCACACTCGACAAACGCGTGGTACAGGCCGGTAACAGCATCGGCGGCGCCATTTCACAGGACGGTTCGCTGGTCGCGGTCTCCAATTACACGCCGGGTGGTGTGAAGGTATTTGACGCCGACTCCCTGGTACTGGTTGCTGATTTGCCGGCGATAGGGAAAGACGGCAAACCCTCAAAGGTCGTCGGTCTGGTGGATGCGCCAGGACAGCAGTTCGTCTACACGCTCTATGATGCCGGTGAGATACGGATAGCCGACCTCTCTGACCGGGCTGCGCCGGTGGTGACTACGTACCGTGACATCGGCCGGCTCCCCTATGACGCCCTGATTACACCGGATGGCCGCTATTATATTGCTGGCCTGTTCGGCGAAGATGGCCTGGCGTTGCTGGATCTGTGGGAACCACAGGAGGGTGTGCGGCGCATCATGGACCATTATGGCCGCGGCAAGGAGGCATTGCCGGTCTACAAGATGCCGCACCTGGAAGGCTGGGCCATGGCGGGACGCTATGCCTTTATCCCGGCGGTAGGTCAGCATGAGGTGCTGGTCGTGGACAGTGACAGCTGGCAGGAAGTTGGCCGTATCGCTGTGCACGGGCAACCGGTGTTCGTCGTGGCGCGTCCGGATGGCCGCCAGGTATGGGTGAACTTCGCCCATCCGCTGAATGACACCGTGCAGGTCATCGACACGCAAAAAATGCAGGTGGTGCATACCCTGCAACCTGGCAAGGGTGTCTTGCATATGGAGTTTGCGCCGCGTGGTGAAACCCTCTGGCTGTCTGTTCGGGATGACGACCAGGTACAGGTCTATGACACGGCGAGTCTTGCACGCGTGGCACAGCTCAAGGTTGAAAAGCCCAGCGGGATTTTCTTTACTGCCAGGGCACACCGGACAGGACTGTAATCATGTCAAGGAAACAAAAACCTGCAGCAGCTGCCTCACAGGCGACAAGTCCACTCGCGATCCTGGATACACCGGTTACCCTGACAGGGTTGGAGAAATGCCTGCTAAATGAATATCAGCGCGGCTTTCCCCTGTGTGCCTCACCCTTTGCACGGATCGCCGAACAGCAGGGCGTGACCGAAGATGAGGTCATCGGGACACTGGAATCACTGCAGCAACGGGGTCTGATTAGTCGTGTGGGACCGGTATTTGCACCGCAGCGTGCCGGTGCCAGTACCCTGGCAGCGCTTGCGGTCCCCGCGGAAGATCTTACACAAGTTGCAGAATATATTAGTAATTTCGAAGCGGTGAATCACAACTATGAACGCGAACACCACTATAACCTGTGGTTCGTGGTCACGGCACCGGATCAGGCGCAGGTACAACGCGTGCTGGGCAGGATCGAGGCAGAGACCGGCTTGCAGGTCCTTGATCTGCCTCTGGAAAGATCGTTTTATATTGACCTGGGATTTCCGTTATGGTGCTGAGCGAGCAAGACCGTGAGCTGATTGCCGCAATCCAGGGAGGCCTGCCGCTGGTGGCCAGACCGTATGCTGCAATTGCTGCCCGGCTCGGTCTGCATGAGGATGAGGTGATTGTGCGGCTGGCGGCACTGCAGCAAGCCGGGATGATTAAACGCATGGGCGTGGTCGTCAAAC
The DNA here is from genome assembly GCA_022340485.1 of Gammaproteobacteria bacterium. Lineage (GTDB taxonomy): Bacteria > Pseudomonadota > Gammaproteobacteria > UBA9214 > UBA9214 > UBA9214. Next base: position 28,221 of record JAJDNX010000123.1, read on the forward strand.
ACCGTGCGCTCGGCTACAATGCCAATGCCATGGTTGTCTGGGACATCCCGGATGCCGAGGTGGCGCATATCGGTGCCCTACTGGCCGGGGAAACCTGTATCACCCTGTGTTACCAGCGCCCGCGGCGGCTTCCGGAATGGCGCTACAACCTGTTCTGCATGATCCATGGCCGTGAGCGGGATAGTGTGCTGCGGCGCCTGGAACAGATCGTTGCCCTACATGGCCTGGAAAAGTTTCCGCATACGGTGTTGTTCAGTGGCCGCAGTTTCAAGCAGCGCGGTGCGCATTATGTGGAAACCGGCAAGTTGACGGGATCTCTGCACGGGTCTCCTAGTCGGAAAAAGGCGCATGGATAGCATCGATGCCAGCATCGTGAACCGCTTGCAGGAAGGCCTGCCTGTCTGTGCACGTCCCTTTGATGAGGTCGCGGCAACACTCGATCTTTCCCTGGATGAATTACTGTCACGGCTGCAGCGCCTGCTTGATGACCGGGTCCTGAGCCGTTTCGGACCGATGTTCAATGCAGAAAAAATGGGTGGCGCCCTGAGTCTCTGTGCCATGCAGGTCCCTGTCGAGCGCTTTGACATTGTAGCCGCGCAGGTGAATGCCTTTCCCGAGGTGGCGCACAATTACGAGCGTGACCATTTGCTCAACATGTGGTTTGTGATTGCCACGGAGCGACCGGAACAGGCGCTTGCCGTTATCCGCGACATCGAGCAGCTAAGTGGCTGCCGGGTCTATGATATGCCGAAGCAGGAAGAGTTTTATATCGGCCTGAAGCTGGCCGTTTAGGGGATGAGGATGAGCGGCCATCCGCATGCATCGAACGAGGTACAGTCTGATGGCCAGCTGCTGGATGCAACGGACCGGCAGATCATTGTTGCCACACAAGCCGGCCTGCCGCTGGTCGCCGAGCCCTATGCCGTGCTGGCACGGCAACTGGGTCTCGAAACCGGCGAGGTGCTGCAGCGGGTGGCTGCCATGCAGGCACGTGGCATCATCCGTCGCATCGCCGCCGTTCCCAATCATTATGCCCTGGGGTACACGGCCAATGGCATGTCCGTGTGGAATGTCTGCGATGACCGTATTGCTGAATTTGGCAGACAGGTAGGTGCACTGGATTATGTGAGCCACTGTTACCAGCGACCGCGGCATCTGCCGTTGTGGCCCTATAACCTGTTTGCCATGGTGCATGGCCGCAGTCGCGAGGATATCGTGGCAAAGGTAGCTGCGATCGCAAACCTGCTTGGAGAGCACTGTCGCAGCCACGAGGTGCTGTATAGCAAGCGTATTCTCAAGAAGACCGGCCTGAGGATCAGGGAGTAGTCGCATGTTTCGAGTCTCGCAATTCATGCAGGAACTGCTGTCACCCACTGCACTTGCCGAGAGGCGCGCTCCACCCGGTCCCGTGGTGATCTGGAACCTGATACGGCGCTGCAATCTGACCTGCAAGCACTGTTACTCGATATCTGCAGACATCGATTTCAAGGGCGAGTTGTCAACCGAGGAGGTCTTCACGGTCATGGATGACCTCAAGTCTTTTGGGGTGCCCGTGTTGATCCTGTCCGGTGGTGAGCCGCTGTTGCGAGCCGATATTTTCGATATCTCACGACGTGCAAAGGAGATGGGGTTTTATGTTGGCCTATCAAGCAACGGCACCTTGATCGATGAATGCAATATCGATGCCATTGCTGCCATCGGCTATGACTACGTCGGTATCAGCATAGACGGCAGTCGGCATACACATGACCGCTTCCGTCGCAAGGAAGGTGCCTTTGACGCCTCGATGCGGGGTATCCGTTTGTGCCGGGATCGCGGTATCAAGGTGGGACTGCGCTTCACCATGACCGAGGACAATGCCGTCGAGCTGCCTGACATGCTGCAGCTGATGACCGACGAGGGCATCAACAAGTTCTATCTTTCCCATCTCAACTACGCCGGGCGCGGTAACCGCAACCGCGACAGCGACGTGCAGCACGCGATCACACGCGGTGCCATGGACCTGTTGTTTGAGACTGCCTTCAGGCACGCACGGCGCGGTAATGACACGGAGTTCGTGACCGGTAACAATGATGCCGACGGTGTCTACCTGCTGCACTGGGTCATGCAGCATCATCCTGAAAAGGCTGACCATATTGCGGCTAAATTGCGACAATGGGGTGGCAACAGTTCCGGCGTCAATATCGCCAACATCGATAATCTGGGCGAGGTCCACCCGGACACCTTCTGGTGGCATTACGGCCTCGGAAACGTCCGTCAGCGGCCGTTCTCGGCGATCTGGGAGGATACCTCGGACCCGATCATGAAAGGTCTGAAAGCAAATCCACGCCGGGTTAAAGGCCGTTGCGGAACTTGTCGTTACTTTGATATCTGCGGTGGCAATACCCGGGTGCGGGCCTTGCAATTGACCGGGGATCCATGGGCCGAGGATCCTGCCTGTTATTTGACTGATGCAGAAATTAGGGATATTAATGGATCCGGTGTGAACCCACAGCCTGTACACATGTCGTATACAGGGCGGTAACAGATTCTGTATGGTATCAGTATGAATGATAAAATAATAAATATGGACAAACAGCCCTCAGGAAACACAACGTCATCCGAAGGCTTCCCCGAAGGGGACTCCATGGATCGTTTTGTCCGCGTGTTTGAGGCCAGCGCCCGTCGCTGGGAACTGATTGTCTATCCTGCCATGCTTGCCTTCGTCGTACTGGCGGCCTATGGCTTCTTCCTTATCTATACCCTGAGCAAGGACATCAATACCCTGGCGAAGGGCATGGACCCGAATATGGGGGAACACCTCAGTCATATTTCGGAGAGTGTCATCTACCTGTCCGAAAATGTGCGTACCATGACGCGTCGTGTTTACCATATGTCCGAATCTGTAGAGACCATGGCCGATAGGATGATCGCCCTGGAACACCTGGAGCCGATGCTGAACAATATGCATGGCATGAACCTTTCAATGGAAAGCATGAACCAGAATATGCGTCTCATGACCATTACCGGCGATGCCATCCGTTATGAAATGGGTGACATGAGCAACAGCATGAAACCAATGGGCCGCATGAACAGCATCATGCCGTGGTAAGGCAGCCTGTCAGTACCTGGTTCCTTGCCATCTGCATCGGTTGTGCATTACTGACTGCAGCAACAGTTATCACCGCTACCGAGGCTGGTTCTCCACACTACTATGAAGAATTCAATCCTTCCCTGACCCCCTGGGAACCTCCACCAGAAAAAAATATAGAGGAGGTCTTCAAGCGATACGAGTACTACTCCATTGTGTATTCGGATAATGAGACAAGGCTGGTTGTATCTCACTATCTAAGCGGATCGCTTGCAGAGGTGTCATACTGGAAACTCCAGCCAGATGGTGCACTGCAACAGGAAAAAGATCCTGATTCACCTGTTTCGATTACCGCCAACCGCTTGTATGCAGGTCTTTGTGCATCCTGCCATGGGGCCACCCGTCTGGGTGGTGCAGGTCCGGCACTGTTGCCGTCGAACCTGGGTCGTTTGCGCAAGCTAGATGCTGCCGATGTAATCAGGGAGGGTCGACCTGCGACACAGATGCCGCCTTTCGGCAAGCAGTTGGATGAGGCAGGCATACAGCAGCTGGTTGCATTCATCTACTCGCCACCCGATGCGGACCTGACGTGGGATAGTGAGTCCATCAACGCTACACGTACCGTGCTGTACTCCCCCCAGGAACTGTCGGACAAGCCGGTGTTTACTGCCGACCCGCTGAATCTGTTCATGGTCGTAGAGGCGGGGGATCATCATGTGACGGTGCTGGATGGTGATCGCCTGCAGCCCATCCACCGGTTTGCCTCACGCTATGCACTGCACGGCGGCATTAAATATTCACCGGATGGCCGCTACGCCTACCTTGCCTCACGTGATGGCTGGATAAGCAAGTTTGACCTGTATAACCTGAAAATTGTGGCTGAGGTGCGCGCCGGCATAAACACGCGCAATGTTGCAATATCCGGTGACGGTAACACTTTGCTGGTCGGTAACTATCTGCCGAATTCACTGGTGTTGCTGGATGCCGCGGATCTTCACCTGATAAAAATCATTCCCGTGCTTGATGTGGAGGGGAAACCCTCTCGCGTCAGTGCCGTCTACCAGGCAGAGCCTCGCGGCAGCTTTGTGGCCGCCCTGAAGGATGTCCCGGAAGTATGGGAAATTCGATATGACACAAAGGATTATCCTGTCAGGAAGATTCGTCTGCAGCAGGTTCTGGATGATTTCTTTTTTGACCAGGAATATCGCTTGTTGATTGGCGCTGATCGTGAGCAGCAGAACGGACAGGTGGTGGATCTGGAGAGTGGCAAGCGTGTTGCAGTATTGCCCCTTGCCGGCATGCCGCACCTGGGTTCCGGTATCACCTGGGAGTACCAGGGTAGACCGGTGCTGGCGACGCCGAACCTGAAGGACAGCAAGGTCACGGTGATCGATATGCAAAACTGGGAAGTGATCCGCGAGATACCGACCCTGGGACCGGGATTTTTCATGCGTAGCCATGAAAATACACCGTATGCCTGGACGGATGTCTTTTTTGGTCCGGACAAGGACGCCATGCATGTTTTCGACAAGCGCACCCTCGAAATGGTGAAGACCTTGCGCCCCGAGCCTGGCAAGACCTCGGCACATGTCGAATTCACCCGTGACGGTCGTTATGCCCTTGTCAGTCTGTGGGAAACTGAGGGTGCGCTGGTGGTCTACGATGCAGCGACGCTTGTGGAGGTCAAGCGTATCCCCATGAACAAGCCTTCGGGTAAATATAATGTCTATAATAAAATCGAACGTTCTGCCGGTACCAGTCACTGAACCTGGTTTCAGCAGGCCAGGGGTGGCTCCAGGTGTCTTCATGGCAGTATGATCTTTCGTGTAGGCTATACTTTGTGCGTGACCAGTAAAGACTAAAACAATTTAAAAAGGAGAATCGTTATGTCGTTAAAACCACTTTTTTTTAGCATCCTTGCGGTAATGCTGCTGCAGCCAGCTGTCCAGGCCGAGGAAACTGCACCTGCCGCTGAGCCTGCGCCTGCCGCAGAGCCAGCCGCTGCCGTTGAGCCTGCACCTGCTGCAGAGCCAGCCGCTGCCGCAGAGCCAGCACCTGCGCCTGCCGCTGAGTCAGCCGCTGCCGCAGAGCCAGCACCTGCGCCTGCCACTGAGCCAGCCGCTGCCGCAGAGCCAGCCGCTGCCCCTGCTCCCGAGCCTGCTGCGGTAGTCGCACCCGCACCTGCAGCTGAACCATTGAACCCTATGGAAGAACGTATCCGCGCCTATCGTGAGCAATTTGATCAGCGTACCAAGGAAGCCGAATTGATGCGCCAACAGCATCAGGCGGAGATGGAGAGAATGCATGCAGAGCGTCAGGCAGAGATGGAGCAGGCGATCGAAGAGCACCAGGAAGAGGTGGTGGATACGCGTGAACAACTCCAGGCAGAGCTGGAACAGCTGATCGAGGAGCGCCAGGCGGAGATGGAGAGCATGCGTGCCCAGCATCCCATGCAGGTACCCCCTCCGGTATCAGAGCGCCAGCAGGCGCTGCAAAAGTATCGCGAAGAGCAGCGCGCCTATTTCGAAAAACAGCGGCAGGAGCGGGAAGCGCTGGCAAAACAGCGGCGCGAGGAAAGGCAGAAGTACCTGGATGCACGCATGGAAGCCTATCTGAAACAGCGCGAGGAACGCCTCGCCGAAATCGAGAAGCAGCAGGAAGAAATCCGTAATCGTGCTGAAGACAGACACAATTATCTGGTTGAAAACCAGGATGAGATCCTCAAGGAAATGCTGGATGAACAGGTAGACATTGCCAGTCGTCATGAGGAAATGCGCCAGCAGGCCGAAGAGCGTCGCAAGAGGATAATGGCCATGCGTGCCACATTAATGGACATGAGCCCTGAAGAACGCATGGCCTATCTCGAGGAGCACCGGGATGAACTGTTTGGCGAGGAGGCTGCACCGCAACCCCCCGCAAGACCTCGCATGATGCAGCCGTCTATGCGCACTCCCATGCGGCCGCCCGTCCCACCGGTACCCCCGAGGTACTGATTACCGCATCTGCAGGGTCAGGCTGGCAGGGTAAACTTTGCCAGCCTGACAGCTGCATCCGGATTAGGACGCGGTGTCATTCTTTTTTCTGGTCTCTGTTGCTGTTTAAACGAGGCGGGTTATTCCACTGGACGGGTTGCGCTATTTGCCGTTACGGCTCGACCGGGAACGACCCGTACCGTTTTGATCCTGCGCGCGGCATTTGACCTGCGAGCATGCGGTTGACGCACTGGCAGCCGCTTATTCCTCAGGGGCGTTTTTTGGCCTCCTGCTCGGCCTCTCGTGCGGTTAGCTTGACCAGCAGGGAGAGTTCCTCGCTCAACAGCCCCAGAATATCATTCTGTGCCAGCACGCCGACCAGTTCACACTGGTTTGAAACAACCGGAACCCGCCGTACGCCACGGGCTCGCATACGCTGTGCGGTTTCGAGGATGCTGTCGTTTTCATTGATCTTGAGCACGGCGCTGGTCATGATGTCGCCGACGGTGACGATATTCGGGTCAACATCTTCGGCAAGGACTTCAACGACAATATCCCGGTCAGTCAGGATGCCGACCGGTTCGATGTCAGGGTCCCGCTTTTCGGTGATGATAAGACTCCCAACATGTCTGTCGCGCATCAAGCGTGCTGCCGCGGAGATGCTGGTTTCACGGGTTGCAGTAACCACGTTCCGGTTGCAGAGTGCTCCTGCATTCATGGGTTTTCCCCCTGTGTTCTGTGAATAAACGAGACGGCCGGTGATTGCATGTATCACGGCCCGGCTTCAGTATAGGCAGGGTTGTTCCCGCCGGTGTTGATCCATGTCAAGGTGATCATGAGTGATCGCACTGGTGTGTCTTCGGAAGATTTATTGCTGCTACACTTGCAGGGAATTCGAGTGTCACGGAAAGGCAGGACCCTTGGGACATAAACCGCAAAATGACAACACGGTAACCACGCAGTTGCCCCTGATTGCGGCGCTGCAGAACCCGGTTGTTTACGGACATGCGGTCGCTGAGCTACAACTGATCGAGACGCACATCTCCTGGGTCTTCCTCACGGGAGAGTATGTCTACAAGGTCAAGAAGGCAGTCAACTTCGGTTTTCTTGATTACTCGACGCTGGAGAAGCGCAGCTTTTATTGCCAGGAAGAATTGCGACTGAACCGGCGTTTTGCACCACACGTTTACATTGATGTGGTCGCCATCACCGGCACTTGCGAACAGCCCTCCCTGCAGGGCGGCGGCAAGCCGATCGAGTATGCCGTGAGGATGAAACAATTTCCCCAATCCGCGTTACTCAGTGTGCTGGCAGCACAGCACACACTTTCATCGCAACACATCGACGCACTTGCAGCACTGCTGCCCGCCATGCATGCGGCAGTCGAGATCGCAGACAAGCACTCAGAATTCGGGCGGCCAGACGACATCCACCACTGGGTCATGGAGAATTTTGAACATATCCGTCCGGCACTGCATGAAGCTCAGCAGCTGCAACTGCTTGACAGGATAGAGCACTGGTGCCTTCAGGAATTTGAAGACCGTCGGGCATTGCTTGAGAGGCGTCGTGATGAAGGCTTTATTCGGGAATGTCACGGCGACCTGCACCTCGGTAATCTGGCAATCATAGATGACCGGATCACCCCGTTTGATGGTATAGAGTTCAACCCGCAACTGCGCTGGATTGACGTAATGAGCGAGGTTGCTTTCCTGCTCATGGATATTCGTGACCGTGGTTATCTGCACCTGGCACGCCGACTGCTGAACGCGTATCTGCAACACACGGGGGATTATTCGGGTCTGGCGGTGCTGCGTTACTACGTAGTCTACCGGGCGCTGGTGCGCGCAAAGGTGGCTGTGCTGCGGTCACTGCAGGCTTCCTCCACACTCGATGAGCAAGATGCCTGGTACGAATATGCCACCTACATGGATCTGGCTTCACGCTATGTCGAAACACCGTCAGCAGCGCTGATTATTACGCACGGTGTGTCGGGAACGGGCAAGTCATTTTTTGCCACTCGACTGGCTGAACAACTGGGTGCTATCCAGCTACGTTCCGATATTGAGCGTAAACGTCTCTATGGTTTCGCGGCGGGAGCCGATACGAAGTCGGGTATCAGGGCAGGAATTTATTCTGCGGGTGCCAGTGAGCGCACCTATGAGCAGCTTGCCGTGCTGGCGGGCACGGTGATTGCAGCCGGCTTCCCGGTAATTGTTGATGCGACCTTCCTGCAGTTGGTGCGGCGAGAACAGTTTCGCCAGTTATCAGCCACGTTGTCTGTACCGTTCGTGCTACTGCATTTCGAAGCAGACAAGGAGACACTGTATGCACGCATACGGCGCCGTCAGGCTGCAGGTGAGGATCCATCAGAAGCAGGTATCGAGGTACTGGAGGCGCAGCTGGCATCACAGGATCCGTTGCTGCCAAGGGAAATCAACGCTGCGCTCAGCGTGGATTCCTGCAGGGACAAACCTGCAGACACATCTCGCCGGCTCAATGCAAAGATACAGGCGATGCTGAGTGGATAGTAGCCAGGCGCGGGGCCTGGAGGTATTTTGTATATGAGTAATGCCGTGGCTAACTATGCATACTCCCTGGCCGATATGAGCTGAATAAAGCGGTATTAAGTAACAATCGGGAAAATGTACTGGCTCTCATTCAAAAAAAAGAAGGATAAACCCGTAACCGGCCTTATCCTGCCGGGTGGCGGTGCACGGAATGCCTACCAGGCAGGTGTGCTGAAGGCAATCGGCGATATGTTGCCGGAGGATGTTGAAAACCCGTTTGCAGTTATCTGTGGGACTTCCTCGGGCGCCCTCAATGCGGTATTGCTGGCCAGCAGTGCGACCCGCTTTCAGGAGGGCGTTGACCGGCTTTACGGTGTCTGGGCAAATTTTCATGTCGGCAAGGTTTTCAGGACCGATTCATGGACCGCGATCAAGAGTGGCTTCCATTGGGCAGTAACCTTCATGGGCATCGGCCGGGTGAAACGACAGCCAAGATCCGTGCTGGACAATTCGCCGCTGCGCAGGTTGCTTGAAAGCCATATCCGTTTCGCGCGGATCCAGCAGGCAATCGATACCGGGTGCCTGGATGCAGTCTCGGTTACTGCCTCCGGTTACACCAGTGGCATGTCGGTCACGTTTTATCAGGGCAAACAGGGGCTGAAGCCATGGAATCGAACGCGCCGCATCGGGCAGCCGACCGAGCTGACACTAAACCATCTGATGGCCTCATCGGCGATACCGGTACTGTTCCCCGCGGTAAAACTGCGCAACGAATATTTTGGTGACGGCTCCATGCGGCAAACGGCACCACTCAGTCCGGCATTGCACCTCGGTGCAAACCGCCTGCTGATCATTGGCGTCAGAAACCCGCGCCCGGATACACCGCCGGAAGATGCCAGGAAGATTCCCTTCCCGACGTTCGGAGAAATAACCGGTTATATCTTTGATACCCTTTTCATGGACAGCCTGGATGCCGATATCGAACGCCTGCGGCGAATCAATCACACCATTACCGAGACCCGCGACAAGCGGGTGAAATACCATGACACCTCTTTGCGCCAGATCGATTACCTCGTGATCTCGCCGAGTATGGATATCCGTGATATCGTGGCACGCTATGTGGGTAATTTTCCGCGCTCCGTGCGCCTTCTCCTGAAGGGAATCGGCGCCCTCACCCGCGAGGGTCGTCCCCTGATGAGTTACCTGATGTTTGATGCACCCTACTGCAAGGAACTCATGGAACTCGGTTACGCCGATGGCATGGCGGCGCGTAAACAGGTGCTGCATCTGCTTGGTTACGAAGAACTCGCCGTAGAAACACAAGCCGACGAAGCCGAAGCCGCGAGCTAGTATTCCTCGATCAGGAATGATTACGGCCTGTTGTCAGGCCAGTGCGGTCAGATTCCACCTTCTCATGGGTAAGCCCGTGATTGTGTAGTAGTATTGGACCCTGATGGGATTCAATGCTTCCGGACAATCTTTCCTGCAACCCGCCAGCCTCTAACCAGATGCCGATCTCGATCCCCAAAGGTAGTTTGCGCAATGTCATCCTGTTCGGGATGTCTGCCGGCTTGCTGCTCTTTGGCGGGCTGGGAGCGCGCAACCTGTGGGGCTCCGAGGATCGCTGGGCCGAAATCAGCCGCAATATCCTAAAGAGCGGGGACTGGTTCCATCCCGTGATTAACGGCACCGTCTACTTCGACAAGCCACTGTTTTCCTACTGGTGGATCGTGGTCAGTGAATGGATCACGGGGACGCTGGATGAATTTACCATACGTCTCCCGAGTGTTATGGCCGGCATTATCGTGCTGTGGGCCACGTTCAGTATCGGCCGCCGTCTCTGGGACCGGCAGGTTGCCTGGATTGCACTGTGGCTGTTGCTCAGCAGCTACGGGTTTTTGTTCTGGACGCACACGGCGGCTGCTGATATGGGCAACGCGGCTTTCATCATGCTTGCGGTCGCCTGGTTCTTCCGCTATCGCGATTCGCGTGCATTTCGCCATTATCTGGTATTCTGGCTGATCTGCGGTGCAGGGGCGCAGATGAAGGGGTTAACGGCATTTGTCGTTCCGGCACTGTTGCTGCTCCCATGGCTGGTGCGGGAGCGCCGACTGCTGCTGCACCTCAATCTCCCGCATGCACTGGCGGCATTGGCCGGGATCGCCTTTTTCCTGTTGCCTTATCTGGGCGCTGCCCTGTTGCCGTTGCCCGAAGGTTATTTGCTACCACGGAATGAACTGAGCGGGCTGGATCTGGTGATCCGCGAGAACGTGGTGCGCTTTTTCCAGCCCTTCGATCATCGCGACCCGGTGTACAGTTATCTCTACCACGTGCCGCGCCTGTTGCTGCCGTGGGTGTTCGTATTCATTGCCGCGCTGGTTTTTGCGCTGCGTAACTACCGCGAGGCAGCGTGGCAGGAGCGCTGGCTGCTGGAAGCCATTTTACTGGTTTTCCTGTTCTTCACCCTGTCTGGCTCGCGACGCTGGTATTACATTCTGCCGATCGTGCCGTTCTGTTCCCTGCTGATGGCCTCCTATCTGTTGCAGGGGCCCGCCGGATACCTGCGCTCGGCTGCGCTTGCGGCTACCCAGGCCCTGCTGGCCGTGGCAGGTCTGGTGCTGGTGGCCAGTCCGCTGGTGCTGATCTACAAGGACATGCCGGTCAGCGCTGCAATGTGGCTCATGAGTGCGGGCTTGCTGCTGCTGTTACCCTTGATCTGGGTCAAGCGTGCGCGGATTGCTGGGTATACTGGCACTGCCCAAATGGGTGTACAGTTTGCCGGACTGGTCGCTGCGGCCGTGTTGTTGATGTGGGCACTGTTTACTGTGGTCTTGCCCTATAGCGACAACTTCCGGCAAGACAAGGCCTTTGCGCTGCAGTTGAAGCAACAGCTGGGAGGAGACGACCGGGTAGCGTTTTACCGGCATGAACGTGCCGATGTGGTGTTCTATCTCGGTCAGGATTATGCCGTCCCGCTACTCGACGCGTTATCGTTGCACGAGGTAGGGGATACGACGGTGCTGATTGTCGAGCAGCAGAATATCGACGAGCTTGCCAGCCGTTTTCCCGAACTGATGGAGGTTGGGCCGCTGCTCCGGCAGGTTGAGTATGAATGGCAAGGGGATCGCAGCAAATACAACCTCAGTGCCTGGCGATTACCGGACGCAGCATCAGGCCAGCAGCAGCCAGTTGAGCCTGGACAGAAGGACGCAGGGACTTGAGTGTTCGGTTGTTTGCCGTGGTCATGGTGTTGGCCGCGATCATCTGGTTTGCCATGCTGGGCCACCGGGACCTGGTAGAGCCTGATGAAGGACGTTATGCAGAAATCCCGCGCGAGATGGTGGCCAGTGGTGACTGGGTTACCCCACGCCTGAACGGTTTCAAGTACTTCGAGAAGCCAGCACTGCAATATTGGGCCACGGCTGTTGCCTACACACTGTTTGGCGATAGCAGCACCACGGCGCGCTTGTGGCCGGCGCTGACAGGATTTCTGGGTGCACTCTGGGCCGGCTTCCTCGCACTGCGGCTTTATGGTTGTTCCGCCGGATTTTACACCTTCCTGATTACCCTCAGCGGCTTGCTGTATTTCATCGACGGGCACTACCTGGTGCTGGACATGTCGCTCGCCGTTTTCCTGTTTATGGGGGTCGGTTGCCTGGTGCTGGCGCAGCGTTCGCGTGATAATCCGGTACGGTTGCGTAACTGGATGCTGGCTGGCTGGACGGCCCTGGCGCTGGCAACCCTGTCCAAGGGGCTCATCGGCGTGGTGCTGCCGGCGGCAACCGTGGTGATCTACAGCCTGTGGGCCCGTGACTGGATACTGTGGCGTAACCTGCACCTGATCAAGGGCCTGCTGGTCTTCCTCCTGGTTACCGCACCCTGGTTTATCTCCGTCAGCCTTGCCAATCCGGAATTCCCGCGGTTTTTCTTTATCCACGAGCACCTGCAGCGCTACACCTCGACAGTGCATCAGCGAGAGGGATCCCCCTGGTATTTCGTGCCGGTGTTTTTACTGGGTATCTTCCCATGGGTGGCACTGGCACTGAAGAGCCTGCTGCGGCCGGGGTTTAGCAGCCGTTCCCCGGGTGAAACGGCTTTTGATAGCGAGCGTTTCCTGTGGTCCTTTGCACTGCTGGTGTTCGTGTTCTTTTCTGCGGGTCAGTCAAAATTGCCCTCCTATATCCTGCCCATGATGCCGGCAGTAGCGATCATGGCCGGGAGGCGGCTGGCCACGGAGGGCTATCACCGGGTTGACGGGTGGCTGCTCGCTATCATGTCCGTGGTATTGCTGCTAACCGGGTGGCAGGTGGCATTGCTGGAAAGCGATGTGATCAGCGCCGAAATGTATCACGCCTATCGGCCCTGGATCTTTAGCGCGGCAGGCCTGTATATGGTTGCGTCCGTACTGGCGAATGCTGTGCGTAACTTGCGTGCCGGCCACATTACCGCCATTGCCCTGCTGGCATTACTGGCTGCACAAGTCCTGTTGCTGGGCTTCCAGTCGCTGTCTGCCTCCCGTTCCAGTCATGACCTGGCCCGCGCCATCCGCGCCAATGTGCCGGAAGGTACCGAGGTCTTTGCCCTCGCCAGCTATCCGCAGTCGCTGGCATTCTACCTGAAACAGACACTGACGCTGGTGATCGTAACCGACGAAATGAAGATGGGTATCGAACTGGAGCCGGATCGCTGGATCGGCAGCGAACAGGAATTCCGTGCTCGCTGGGACGCGGCTGATCAGGCCGTTGCGGTATTTCGTGCACATGATCTCGAGAAATACCGGCCATTGCTGGAGCCGCTACGCATCATCTACAGCAGCCCGCGGCGCACAGCCGTGGCGAAACCATGAAAATCATGGTAGCCGGCCGGATATTGCCAGTACCGATAGCCGCGGGCATTTCCTGCTGGCGTCTTATATAATGCCGCGATGACACTGCCAGCCTTTACCCTCATCATGATCGGCGTTTTGCTGAATGCCATCGCACAGCTGGCCTTGAAGGCCAGTGTAAAAGACAGCGGCGCCATCGAATTGAGTGTCAGCAACATGCTACCAGCGGCGAGCCAGCTAATGACGGAGCCCTGGTTATGGGTCGGTCTGGGCTGTTACGGTATCAGTGTGATTGTCTGGATACTGGCGCTGTCCCGCGTGGATGTCAGTATTGCCTATCCCATGTTGTCTGTCGGCTATATCGTCAATGCATTCGCCGCCTATGCCCTGTTTGGCGAGGCACTTACTCCAGCCCGCTTGCTTGGTATCGGGATTATCATTCTCGGCGTGACGGTACTGGCGCGCGCATGACCACCTTGCCGTTCACGCGACCTACGATCGGAGAGGATGAGCTGCAGGCGATTCGCGAGGTACTCGAAACCGGCTGGATCACCACCGGACCGAAGTCACTGGCGCTGGAACAGGCGCTGGCAGACTATATTGGCGGTGACGTACAGGTACGGGTTTTTAATTCTGCCACCAGTGCACTGGAAGCCTCCCTGCTTGCGGCGGGTATTGGTCCGGGTGACGAGGTCATTGTACCGGCGATCAGTTTTGTCGCGACCGCCAATGTGGTACTGCGAGCCGGTGCGCGCCCCGTGTTTGTCGAGGTCGACCTGCACAGTCGTAATCTTGATGCCGCTGCGGTCGCAGCGGCATGGACGCCGGCTACGCGCGCGGTTATCCCGGTGCATTTTGCCGGCCTGGCCGTGGACATGGAGCCCCTGTATGCACTGGCTGAAAAACATCAGTTGCTGCTGCTCGAGGATGCTGCGCAGGCAATTGGCACTGAGTATCAGGGCAGGAAAATCGGTGCCAGCGGTAACCCGGTGAGTTTCAGTTTTCATCCTAACAAGAACATGACCACCATCGAGGGTGGAGCTGTCGCCAGCACGGATGCCGATTTCATGAAGCGACTGGAACGGCTGCGATTTCATGGCATAGAGCGCGACGCTGACGGCAATATTGATGTCACCGTCTGGGGTGGAAAAATGAACCTGCCGGATGTCAATGCGGCAGTCGGGATGGTCCAGTTGATGCGGCTCGACCGTTTCAACCAGCGTCGCCGCGAACTGGCACAGCGTTATTTTCAGTTATTGCCAGTCAATGAAACGCTGGTGCTGCCGGCTGATGACGCAGGTCACAGCTGGCACATGTTCTGTGTCTGCATTGACCACGTGGCACTCGGTAAAACCCGGGCCGAGATAATGTCGCACTTCAGCGAGCACGGCATCACCGTGGGTACTCACTATCCTGCCATGCATCTGTTTTCCCTGTACCGCCAGTTTGGCTACAGCGAGGGTGATTTCCCCGTTGCAGAAAAGATCGGGGCACAGACACTGACGCTGCCATTGTTCCCGGCAATGACGGAAGCAGATGTGGATCATGTGTGTGCGACAGTGACGGCCATTGTCTCGGGTCAGATATGACCCGGATTCCTGTCCAAGGAATACTGTAATGACCTCCACGCCACAGCCCGATCTATCTATTATTATCCCGGTGTACAACGAGCAGGACGTGTTGCCCCTGTTGTTCACCCGCCTGTACCCGGTGCTTGATGGTCTTGGACGCAGTTATGAGGTAGTGCTGGTTGATGATGGCAGTCATGACCGTTCGCCCGGACTGTTACGCAAGCAATACCATGAAAGGCCGGAGGTAACACGCGTGGTGCTGCTGCGTGCCAATGCCGGACAACACGCGGCACTCACGGCTGGTTTTGAGTATTCGCAGGGGAGATACGTCATTACCCTGGATGCGGACTTGCAGAACCCGCCCGAGGAAATTCCCAAGCTGCTGGCCGCGGTAGACAAGGGCCACGATTATGTGGGCTCCATTCGCAACATTCGTCATGACAGTCGCTGGCGCCACTGGGCCTCGCGTGCCATGAACTGGGTGCGTGAGAAAATTACCAGCATACAGATGACGGACCAGGGCTGCATGTTCAGGGCCTATGACCGGAATATCATCCAGGCGATACTCGACTCGCGCGAGTCGCAGACCTTTATTCCTGCACTTGCCTATACCTTTGCGGGTAATCCGGTCGAGGTGGTCGTGGAGCACGAGGAACGCGCCGCCGGCCAGTCAAAATATTCCCTGTTCAAGCTGATCCATCTGAACTTTGACCTGATGACCAGTTTCTCGATTGTACCGTTGCAGATTTTTTCGCTGATCGGCATGGGGATTGCTGTTATTTCCTTTTTGTTCGTAATTTACCTGGGCGTGCGCCGGCTTATGATCGGACCGGAAGTCGAAGGTCTGTTCACATTGTTTGCAATCGCCTTTTTTCTGATCGGTATCCTGTTATTCGGTATCGGTATGCTGGGTGAATACATCGGCAGGATTTATGTGCAGGTGCGCCAGCGTCCACGCTTTCTCATTGGTACGGTACTGGGAGCGGGAGAGTCGTCACAGGACGACAACGACGCATGAGTGCTATAGCAAAGCGAGCCGTGGTGTTCGCCTACCATGACGTCGGTGTTCGGGGACTGTCGGTATTGCTTGCACTGGGCGTGGATGTTCGACTGGTCGTCACGCATGACGACGACCCGGCTGAAACCATCTGGTTTTCCAGTGTCGCTGAACTGGCGGCGCTTAACGATATCCCGGTGATTGCACCCCCGGATCCCAATGCAGCTGATGTCGTTGAGCGGGTGCGCGCCTGTCAGCCGGATGTGCTGTTTTCGTTTTACTATCGCCATATGCTCGGTGCGGAGCTATTGCAGATCCCTGTGATCGGTGCGTACAACCTGCACGGCTCCCTGTTGCCGAAGTACCGTGGCCGGGTGCCGGTTAACTGGGCCGTGCTGCAAGGAGAGACGGAGACCGGTGCCAGCCTGCACCGCATGGAGATCAAGCCCGATGCAGGAGCGCTGGTGGGCCAGCAGGCGGTCGCTATTCTGCCGAACGACACCGCGCATGTGGTGTTTCGAAAAGTCACTTGTGCGGCAGAACAGCTATTGCTACGGTGCGTACCGTTGCTGCTGAATGGAGTTGCGCAGGAGACTGCACTGGATTTGTCCGCGGGCAGCTATTTTGGTGGCCGTCGGCCGGAAGATGGCCGTATCGACTGGCATAGACCGGCCAGCACCATTCATAACCTGATCCGTGCAGTGGCACCCCCTTATCCAGGTGCGTTTTTCATCATCAAGGGAACCAGGCTGCAGGTTCTGGGCAGTTATTACCGTGCCCTGCCGGCCCTCGGCCAGGCGCCGCGGCTCTACTGGCAGGATGGCCATTGCCGCGCAGACTGCGTAGACAAGCGACGACTTGAACTAACCGCCCTTGCCATTGATGGCAAGGCGCTGGATGAACGGGGTTTCCAGGCGCGGTTTGGCGCAGCAGAAGTCGATCTTACTTGAAGCAAATTGTTACAGGAGCACTAATGTGAATATTCTGATCCTCGGGGTGAATGGATTTATCGGTCACCACCTGTCGAAACTGATTCTTGCAAGCACCTCGTGGCATGTCTATGGAATGGACATGCAATCAATGCGGGTTGCCGACCTGATGGATAACGAACGTTTCCATTTTTTTGAAGGTGATATCACCATCAACCATGAATGGGTCGAGTATCACATCAGGAAGTGCGACGTGGTGTTGCCGCTGGTGGCCATCGCCACACCTGCAACCTACGTGCAGAATCCACTGGCGGTTTTCGAACTCGACTTCGAGGCGAACCTGCCGATTGTGCGCCATTGTGTCAAATACAGGAAACGGGTCCTGTTTCCATCGACTTCTGAAGTCTACGGCATGTGCACAGACAGTGAATTCCATCCGTACGAGTCTCCACTGGTACTGGGTCCCCTCACCAAGCAACGCTGGATCTATTCCTGCTCCAAGCAGCTGATGGACCGGGTCATCGCCGCCTATGGCCAGCAGCAGGGTTTTGACTACACCCTGTTCCGGCCATTTAACTGGATCGGCCCCGGACTCGACAGCCTGCATACACCCAAGGAGGGCAGTTCGCGGGTGGTCACCCAGTTCCTGGGACACATTGCTCGTGGTGAGCCGATCAAGCTGGTTGATGGTGGCAAGCAGCGTCGCAGCTTTACCAACTATAGTGACGGTGTCGCGGCACTGTTGAAGATCATCGAGAACAAGGGCGGTGTGGCGACAGGCAAGATCTACAATATCGGTAATCCGCAGAATGACCTTTCGGTTCGCGAGCTGGCCGAGATGATGCTGGAGATCGCGATGGAGTTTCCCGAATACAGCGCCGGGGCCAGCGAGGTGACGCTGGTCGATGTGAGTTCCTCGAGATACTACGGCGAAGGCTATCAGGATATCCAGACACGCGTGCCCTGGATTGAAAATACCCGAAAGGAGCTGGACTGGGAACCTCAGGTGAGCGTGCGAGATGCCCTCAGAAGCATTTTCGACGCCTACCGTCACGAGGTTTCCGAAGCGCGTGCGTTGCTGGATTAGGTTCTGCAGCACATGCAGGTGGCACTGAAGGTTGATGTCGATACCTTGCGCGGCACTCAGGAAGGAGTGCCAGCGCTGTTACGGCTGTTTGACCAGTACCAGGTTCGGGCAACCTTTTTGTTCAGCCTTGGACCGGACCACACCGGTCGTGCGCTGCGGCGGGTATTTCGCCCGGGTTTTCTTGCCAAGGTGCGACGCACCTCGGTTGCCAGTCACTACGGTCTGAAGACGCTGATGTATGGCACGCTGTTACCCGGACCACATATCGGCCGACGCGCAGGGCACATCATGCGCGATGTGCTGGCAGCCGGCCACGAGGTCGGTATTCATTGCTATGACCACATACGCTGGCAAGACTTCGTGGCAAACAGGAATGCTGAATGGACGCGGCATGAAATGCAACGCGCAATGGATGTGTTTCAGGATGTTTTCGGCCACCGCGCAGAAGTGATCGGTGCGGCGGGCTGGCAGATCAATGCACATGCTCTGGCCCTGGAAGAGGAGCTTGGTTTCCGTTATGCCAGCGATGTCCGCGGCGAGTCGGCCTTTTACCCGCTAATGGAGGGTGTCGCCTCCCGCTGTGTGCAGATTCCTACCACACTGCCGACACTGGACGAATTGATTGGCAGTGATGATATGTCTGCTGCGAATGTACACGAGGTAGTGTTTGATGCCAGTCGCAAGGCGTTGCCCGATGGTCATGTCTATACCCTGCATGCGGAACTGGAGGGTATGGCGTTGTCTCCCGTGATGCAGCGCCTGTTGGGTGCCTGGCAGGCGGCGGGCGATACGCTCGGAACCTTGCGCGACACCTTTGCGACGCTCGACCAGGCAGCGCTGCCGACCAGGCCGGTGGTATGGGATCAGGTGCCGGGTCGTTCGGGGGTGCTGGCAGTGCAGGGGGCTTCCTGACTGCCAGCCGCGCTGGGACCCATTGAGCCCCAGAGTCCTAGCGGTGCTGGCGGTCCTGGCGGCGCCAGCGATCCACAATATCATCAATATCCAGGTCGCTAGGCCCGGTCACCCAGTGGCGGAAGAAATCGACACTGGAACTGTTCGGGGGTGGGTCAGGCTTGTAGAGCTGTACCCGGGTTGGCAACGGTACCGCCAGTCCCATGATCATGGCTTCGCCCTGGCCCAGCGATGACAGCACATTGATGAAATCACTTTCAGCTTCCGGCACCAGGTCGCGTACATAGTTCTGGTCGTCCGGGTTGGTGAGGCGCAGACATACAAACGTGCTGCACTGTGCCAGCACGGTTTCTGATAACTCATGTGGTCGCTGTGTCACCACTGCGAGGCCGACGCCGTATTTACGCCCTTCCTTGGCAATGCGCTGCATGGAGCGACGGGTGCC
Source organism: Gammaproteobacteria bacterium (assembly GCA_022340485.1). Taxonomy (GTDB): domain Bacteria; phylum Pseudomonadota; class Gammaproteobacteria; order UBA9214; family UBA9214; genus UBA9214. Next base: position 47,536 of record JAJDNX010000123.1, read on the forward strand.
TTCGTACTGCGAACCACCTTCACGCGGGATGTAGGCATGAGCCTCCTCGCACACCAGCAGCAAAGGGAATTCCTTGAATTTCGGATTCCAGTAATTGAACTCAAACGCCAGTCGACCAATCTGCGCGGTCACCACCGGCCGCACATCGAAGGGCACAGAGCTCAGATCAATGATCGTAACCTGCGCCCTGGGGTCACCAAGGCCGACAAAGTCGCGCAACAACCCTGACATGGAGCCGGAAGAAGTACGGTGCTTTGGCTGCAGCAGAAAATCGTAACGCATGTCGTTCATACGGCTCTGCAGGCGCATCAGGAACTGGTCAAACAGGCCGGCAAGTGCGCCCTTTTGCTTGCCGAAGTTGGACGTCATCTTGTTCGCTTCTTCGAAGTAAGAATACAGTTCAGTCAGCGAGAAGTAGACCGGGGAGTCTATCGAGATATCACCCAGCTCCAGTTCCCTGTTGGACTTGTTACGCAGGTCATGCACACTGTCACGCAGGAAAGCGATTTGCGAAGAAGCACTGTCATCGCTGCGGTCGATCAACAGGTCCACCAGTTCGGCGAAGGTCATCAGCCAGTAGGGGATCTCCAGTTCCCGTGCATCAATATAACGGGTAACCTTTTTGTCAAACGCATGTTGACGATTACCTTGATTGTCTTCCCAGCTGTACTCGCCATGCAGGTCAAGAAGGATAATATGTGCTTTGGGCATCGACTTGACTGCGCGCTGCAGCAGGTTGGCAACGGTCCATGACTTGCCTGCGCCAGACTGTCCGAGAATGGCAAAGTGGCGACCAAACAGGGCGGCAGGATCCAGGCAGACATCAATAGAGTGGTCGGCGGAAGCAACCCCGACGGAATAACCCTGGGCGCGGAACTTGACGAAGATGGATTCGACTTCTTCCTTGCTTACGGTGTGTACTTCTGCACCGGTGACAGGAAAACTTGTAATGCCGTTCTGGAAAACACCACCGGGAGAGACTTCACCGAGCGGGATTAGCTTGATGTGTTTGCGGGTACCGTTCCCGCTTGCTGCAGGGATCTCCTGGATGGATTTAATAATTGCGAGCAGCTTGATCTTGCCCTGTGTGATTGCAACATAGGAGCCCGGTTGGCCGCTCATGTCACTGTCATGCTGGATGGCGATGCGTGGCAGCCGGCCTTCAGTGGCTTCTACCAGTGTTGCCTCAAGTGCGCCGGTTTCTACTCTGGTAACTTGCCCTATTAACGTTTTGGTATACGGTGTCATTGCCGGGTTTCCTTTGGACTAAATCAGTAAAGAGCTGCCCAGGGATCACCAATGGGCAGCTCTCAGGATTTAACGGCAGCGCTAGCGGTATGTTTAAATCATTCGCCAGCGCGCCCGGCAAGGTGTCTCTGCCTCAGTAGCGAGTCGCTATCCCCGGGCGGTACAGGCTCCGGAACTGGTTGCGGTAGTAGACCACGGCACTGTTGCCCCCGGCCTTTACATCGAAGATCTTCCAGCCGGCTTCGCTCTTGTAGAAGCGAAACTCCAGCTTGGTGGGGATGCCGTTCGGTTGCATGATCCAGGCGCTGACCCGCACATCATCGGTGCCTTGTCCGCGTGGTGTGAAGTAACGGATGGGCTGGTTGGTGTAGCTGGTGAGCTTCTGTGCCAGCGTGGTCATGAAGGCCTGCGTCAGCTGCTCTTGCATGACGGCACGTTGCTCGGGTGTCATGGTCCGCCATGCCGGGCCGGCTGCCCAGCGAGCCATATAGTTGAAGTCAAAATAGGGTGCCACTTCTGATTCCAGAAAAATTCTGGCTTGCTCGGGGTTCTGGGCGCCACCATTGCGGATGAACGTGGTCAGTTTGTTAATGCCCGTCTTGACGATGTTCGCCGGTGCGGATGAGTCAGACTGGGGTGCTGGATAATAAGAAGGGTAAGGTGAGTAGGGTGCTGCGAATACGGTGCTTGCGAATGTGGGAACGAGAACAAGAAAAATAGCCAGTAGATTAGCTTTCATTTAGGCCTCTGTAATTGTGCTGGGTGTTTGGAAGAAAAACAGGCTGGCATTTGCCAGCCTGCGACTTCCGTCTTATACACCAGACGGCCAGCTGTTTCCAGCGCATGCGTATAAAAACGCATGCGCTGGTCAGGAGTAGCGACTACTGAGCGGTAGCCGGTGCAGCCGGTGCAGCCGCCGGTGCAGCCGGTGCTACAGGGGCATAACCATAGGGAGCACCCCATCCATAACCAGGATAACCATATGGACCGTAGCCATACGGACCGTAGCCACCATAGTAATCGCCATAACCACGTCCATAACCACGTCCATAACCATGGCCACGACCACTACCGCTACCGTACATGTTGAAGCCAAAATCGCCATCACCGAAGAAATCGCCAAGGCCATCACCCCAGCCATCACCCCAGCCATCATTGTAACCACGATTACCCCATGGGCCCCAGCCACCCCAAGCATGTGCGGATGTCATTGGAAGCGCGACCAGAGTGCCAAGCGCGGCTGCTGCCAGTGTAAGTTTCAATGTCTTCATCAAGATACCTCCTGTTTTTAGTCTAAAGTGCGTCATTTAGATGACGGCACCAATTCTCTGAGAACCAAGAACAAAATGAATTGACCTGCGTCAAGATAGTGGCAGTTTTATCTGGCTATTGTTCCCATTGGTGAGAATATTAGTCATTCACGTTAGACTCACTGCTACGATGACCAGAGAAAAAGATGTGGCGAGGGGATGAGGTGATTCGCTGGATAGTTTGTATTCTGTTGCTGGGAATAACCATTGAGGCGATGGGTGCCCCCCGGGGTGGGGAATTGTATTCGGCGCATTGTGCGGCTTGTCATGGCGACACCGGTGGAGGTGGCGTCGGTGTGCCGCTGTCCCTGCCGTCCTTTCTGGACAGCGTAGACAACGATTTCCTGCGTATCACCATCCGCCATGGCCGGCCCGGTCGGGTGATGCCTGCCTTCAGACAGCTCAGTGATGCGCAGATCGATGCCATCGTGCGCTTTATCCGCGGCTGGTCCAATAAGCCGGCCCCTGTTTTTTCCGATAAACCCATTCAGGGGGATGTGCAGCATGGCAAGCAGCTTTTTGCCAGCTATTGTGCTGGCTGTCACGGTGCCGATGGTGAAGGCGGCAAGGGAACCGGGGTAACCTTCTCGCGCAAACGAGAGCTCCCGGTTATTGCGCCGGCACTGAACAATGCCGGCTTCCTGGCAGCGGCATCGGATGAAATGATCCGGCATACCCTGCAGTATGGTCGTGAGGGAACACCGATGCGCTCATTTCTGGTGCAGGGCCTCTCCGAGCAGGACCTCGAAGACCTGGTCAGTTATGTACGTACCTTTGAACAGCAACCATTGCCCGTGAAGCCTCTGGTAACGGCCGCCGAGACGACCATTTCGGCGGAGTCACCCTATACGCTGGAAGAAACGATCGACAACCTCAAAGAGGCCATTGTCAGCCAGAATTTTGTCCTGATCAGGGAAGATACCCTTGAGCATGGCCTCGTCAAGGAAGGTGATGAGGATCCTTCAAAAGTGATCCTGCACTTTTGTAATTTCAAGTTTCTCTTTGATGCACTTGCTGTCGATCCGAGAATCGGTATGTTTCTGCCCTGCCAGGTTACCGTGACGGAATCCGCTGGCAAGGTTGTCGTAGCCACCATCAACCCCCTGTACCTGAGTCGCTTGTTCAATAATGATGAACTGAGCGAGTTTTGTGAGAGGATGTATGATGTGTACGCCTCGATCCTGGAGGATGCGACACTATGAAATGCTGGTTTGGCGTTATCCTGGTTGCTGCAAGTCTGATGCAGTTGCCGCGACTGGCTGTTGCGGAGGACATGATCATGACACGGTCAATGCAGGCATTCCCGGAAGCCATGCTGACATTGCAGGAATCGATTGCCGCGCATGGCTATACCGTGTCACGGGTACAGCGTATCGACATCGGCCTGACTGGTATGGGTTACAAGACGGACAAGTACCGCATCGTGTTTGCCGGCAAAATCGATGAGATCAGGGAACTGACGGAAAAGGCGCCGCAGCTGACACCCTATTTACCCCCCAAAATATCAATCTTTGCCGAAGGCGACCAGACTATCCTGGTGACCATCAACCCGAAGCAGTATGCTGCCATAGCGGGTGATGCGGTGGACCCGGTCTTTTTTGACCGTTGGGAAAGTGACCTGCGCTCAATCTTTTATGATGTCAACAATACCCGCTAGTACCGGGTGTCCCTCGACGACAACCCTGTTGTAGCTGGCACACCGCCTAGGACACCCCTGGAGCAGCGGCTGGCGTCTGTTTCGAGTCCCTGCTCCGTCAACATTTATTTTCCCTGGGCCGGTCACGAGACCGGGGGTGTCAGGTCCTGCCGGATTTGGTTGACCGCTGCCCGTTTCACCCTCTATACCAATCCCGCACCAGGTTCGTCCGATAATGCTGGCAATGGCAAGAGTAGCTGCGCTAGTTTTTTGTCTCGGAATTCTGGCACATCCCAATGAACTCATTGTTCGTGAAGGCTAAAATTTCATTTCAGGATGGTTGGCCATTGTGTCGACAATTGATCACAGGCAGAATTATGGGAAAAGGTTCCCAAATAATGAGTTTGATGCTAGCATGGCTATAAATGTGCTGGCTGAATCCTTCCCGATTCTGTGACCCAGTTTTCACTGCTGCCGGTTTTGAAATGAGTGCATCTCAGCAACATGCCCTGTTTTCTGCGATTCGACTGCTGCTGCGTCCGCTGGTCCGCATTCTGCTGCGCAACGGGGTCGCCCATGGGGCATTTGTGGAACTGTCGAAAAAGGTGTTTGTGGATGTGGCCTTTGATGAATTCCCGCCAGAGGGTAAGAAACAGACGTTATCCCGTGTTTCTGCACTGACCGGATTAACGCGCAAGGACGTGGCGCGCTTGCATGAGTTGCAGCAGACCGATGATTGGTCTTCCCAGGCGCGTTATAACCGTGCCGTGCGAGTGATCAGCGGGTGGATGAATGACACACGCTTCCTGGATGCCGAAGGGAATCCAGCCGAACTGCCGGTGAGTGGGGAACCACATTCATTTGACGGGCTGGTCAAGCTATATAGTGGTGACATACCGACCCGGGCCATGCTTTCCACGCTGGTCGAGGCCGGTAGCGTGCAAGAGATCGAGGGCAAGGTTCGCCTGGTACGCCATGCCTATATCACCGGCAGTGACCAGGCAGAGAAGCTGAACATTCTGGGAAGTGATGTATTTGAACTGATCTCGACCATTGATCATAACCTGACGGCTGAACCAGAAAAGCTGTTGTTCCAACGCAAGGTTTCCTACGACAACATCGATCCGGCCGCACTGGCAAAACTCAGGAAAATATCTGCCAGAAAGGCACAGACACTGCTGGAACAGCTGGACAGGCAGTATGCAAGCCATGAGTTGCAGGACAGTGGTGACGGGGGCAAAACCATCAGCCTGGGTATTTATTACTACGAACAGGATTCAACTGAGGAGACATAGACATGATAGGCCAGCTACAGAAGGGGATCATTGTCGCCGCTGTGCTTGGATTGGGTGTTTTCATCACCGCATGTGGTGGTAGCGGTGGCGGTAGCTCACTGGCCGGCGGCGGTATTGGCGGTACCGGCGTGACCTCGGGTACCGTGTCCGGCTTTGGCAGCGTCTTCGTCAACGGCATCGAATTTGCAACCGACGGTGCAAGCCGGGATGTTGATGATGTGATCGATATCAGTGATGGCAGGGACGACAACACGGTGTTGGGAATCGGTATGGTGGTGACCATTACCGGTACCGTGAATGCTGACGGTGTAACCGGTACTGCAGAAAGCATTGTGTACGATGATGACGTCGAGGGACCAGTGGGCGCGATCGTGGCAGACCAGGATATGGTCACCAAAACCTTTGCGATCTTCCGCACCACGGTGGTGGTCGACCGAAACACCACGGTATTCGTATCAACTGACTATGGCAGTCTCGCAGAGAATGATTTGCTGGAAGTCAGTGGCTATTTTGGTGCGGACGGAGTGCTGCAGGCTACCCGCGTGGAGAAAAACGGAGTACTGGTCCCGGGCGTCAGTAATGTGGAGATCAAGGGCGAGGTCAGCGGCTTCAATGGAATCGATACCTTCATGCTGGATGACATCAGTGTTCGTTTTGATGCCGCAACCGCCTTCGAGGACTTGCCAGGTACGGTGCAGAATGGCCAGTTCGTCGAGGTACAGGGTACGCTGGAGACGGTGACCTCCATCGCGGCCAGGCGCATAGAGCTCGAGGAGGGTGGTTTTGGTAATGATGTGGATGAGATAAGCCTTGAAGGAATCGTGACGGACTTCAATGGCAGCGGTGATTTCAGGGTGGCAGGCCAGCGTGTGAATGCTGCAAACGCAACCTTTGAACCAGCTGCACTGCTAACGAGCATTGCCAATAATGCCAAGGTCGAGATCGAGGGCTCGATCGTTGACGGAATACTGCAGGCCAGGGAGGTTGAGCAACGCGGAGGTGATGTCCGTGTGAGTGCGATCGTTGTCAGCAAGAACAGTTTGGCCGGCACGGTCACACTGCAGGTTGTATCGGGTCAGCCTTATCTGACCATCTCGAGCAATAGCCAGACGCAAATCGAGGATAAACGCGATGAAGAGGAGCCGTTTTCCATCGACCATATTGATGCGGGTGACTACCTCAATGTCGAGGGCTATGTGGATAGCAATGGCGGTATCGTCGCCACACAGATCGAGCGTGAAGAAGCGGGTGATATCGAGTTGCATGGGCCGGCAGATGTGCCACCCACCCTGGTTAGCAATCTGGCGGGCGTAGTTTCCATCTTTGGAATCGAAATCGTAACGGATGGTTCAACCGAGTTTGAAGATGCAGACGAGGCAAGTATCCGTGGCGATGATTTCGGCGCACAGGTCAATGATGCAGATCGGATCGCCTTCGAGGACGATTTTCCTGCAAACGGTATTGCCGACGAGGTTGAATTCGAAGACTAGGCGCGCTTTCACTTCCCCCTTTGGCGCCCCTGGGCGCCATTTTTTTATCTGCCGGGGAGGCTGGCCGGGTGAGTAAACACATAATCATTGCTTTTCACCGGGGTATGGCAACCGAAGCATTCGTTAACAAAATCTGCATCCTTTCCATAGGGTTGCTGCTCCAGCCCGGTCCAGCGGGCAAAACCCCAGCCACCGGTTTCGCTCCATTTTCTAGCATCCTTGAACATGAATTCTGCATGCACGAACTCGCCGGGAACGACTGCCTTTTGCCAGGCCGCGTGGGTAGTGTCCTTCCAGACCAGTTTGCCCAGTATGGCGCCATCCGGCCAGGGGTTGGTGTTGCCAGCGCGTGCGGCAGCAACGGCAATGTCGTTGCCAAGAATGACACGCAAGGTATTGTTGTCGAGACGGCTTGATGAACCGATCATGCGCCAGTCCTGGTAATTTTCCGGCAGCGTGATGCCATTGGGTGCTGGCGATACATCGGTCGCAGCAGAAGTCGGTAGCCACAACAGGGCGGGGAGCATCACTGCGAGTACGAGGTGAAGTGTTGTTTTCATATGTCAACTCCGAACGGGTCTGGGTTATAAAGGAGAGACTGCACGATTTAGACTGCAGTCGCCATTCACGGTGTTGCCTATGCCTGTGACCGTCTCAGGTGCCAGGCATGCTCGGACAGAGTCGTCACCCCCTTCTCCCTGAAGCGCTGATTTTCCTCAAGCGCATCGAACTCGAACAGTTGTTCTATGCTGAATGCCGGCTCGAACAGGTGATAGACCTCCTCCCGGGGTACCGAAAAAGGCGGGCCGCTCATTTCAGACTGATTATAGTCCAGCGTAATCAGCAGTCCGGTGGTGCCACCATCAAGCAGTCGGGTCAGATGTTCGACATAGCCCGGTCGTTGTGACGGGGTGAGCGCAATCAGCGCAGCGCGATCATAGAAGGCAGCCACCTTCCCGGTATCCTCTGCTGTGAGTGAGAAGAAATCGGCACACAGTACTTCGAGCTGGTCAACGACATAACGGCGCCCAAACGGCTCCTCATAGACCTCGGGTGTCAGCCTGTTTTCGGCAAAAAAAGCTTCCACCGCGAGTCGGCTGATTTCAATGCCAACCACAGGGTGCCCCTGTTCTAGCAGCCACAGGATGTCGAGACTTTTGCCGCACAACGGCACCAGGATGCGGCTGTCTGCTGCCAAATCCAGTTGCGGCCAATGACGCAGCAGATGGCGGTTTGTCTCGCTTTGGTGGAAGCCAATCTGATTGGCTTGCCAGCGCTCATGCCAGAAGTCCGGATCCATAGTCGTGACGTATCGCGGGTATTTGCCTACCGATAGTATAATGGCTTTTCCATAACCGCATGTTGCGTCGAGGTGCTTGTGACTGAACAGCCAACAGAACCCTTCAGGTCGGCCTTCAAGGGCCGCTTTGAAAACGTGTTGCGCTGGGAGCAGCTGGACGCCTTGTGGAAGGTGCTTCGTCGTGATGCAGACGGTGGCTGGCATATCTATGCAGTGGGTGAACCGCCACCACAACAACCGGTCAGCGCGGCCTCGTTGCAGAAGTTCCTCACGGAAATTGATCAGTTATTGCGCAGTGAGCACGAGGAAGACTACTGCGGCGTGGTCTTTGCGGATTCCATGGAAGCGCCACGCTTTGTGAAGATCTTTGACCCCAACAACCTTGGTGTATCCTGCGGCTTCAGTACCCATCCACCCTTGCCGGGCTGGATACTCTCGAAACTGCCTCCGGTGGATCTGAAAACTCCGCTCGCCATGCCGCGAAATCGCCGCCATTGGTGGCAACGTCTCTTTGGCGACTGACTGGCGATATGTAAGTTACTGTAAATAAAAAAGATATAAATTTTTGGTTGAAGTATATTAGCTATCTTAAATATACTCACGCTACGGATCTTGTGGCAACCTTGCACGGGATCCCCATTTTTTATCAAGCTTGTGGAGAAGCCATAATGAAAAAAGTAACCGGTACGTTAATTGCAGGTATTTTATTGAGTGTCAGCGGTTCTGTGTTCGCTGCTGATGGACAGCAAATCTATCAGGCCAGTTGTCAGGCCTGCCATGCCACGGGTGCAGCAGGTGCCCCGAAATTGGGTGACAAGGAGGCCTGGGCACCGCGTATCGCTACCGGAATGGATGCGCTGCTATCATCCGCGATCAACGGCAAGAATGCGATGCCACCGAAGGGTGCCTGCATGTCTTGTTCCGATGAAGATCTGAAGGCGGCTATCGAGTACATGGTCAGCCAAAGCCAGTAGTCTTTATCGGCTGATACCGGGAGCAGGTTCTTTGGGGCCTGGGCCCAGAAATGCAGTTCATGGAATGGCGTGCCACTGGCACGCCATTTTTTTTGGAGTATCGATGATGAAAATGCTTTTTTGCGGAATACTACTCGGAGCTGTAGCCGCGCTTGGCAGTGCCGCGCAGGCGGCTGATGCGCTGGCGGGTAAGACGAGGGCCGGCACCTGTGCCGGCTGTCACGGGGTGGCCGGTATCAGCAGTAATTCCATGTGGCCAAATCTTGCTGGCCAGCAGCCAGGCTACCTGGTCAAGCAGCTAAAGGCCTTTCGGGATGGCAGCCGGACGGATCCCATGATGTCAGTGATGGCAAAGCCGCTGACAGATGAGGACATCGCCAACCTGGCCGCCTGGTACAGCGGTCTTCAGCCGTCCGTTGAGGAGTAGCTGGTCCGGTGGTGTGTATAGAGCATTATCGTGAATAACAGCAGTGCACCTGCCTGGTGCGTTGCCGCAAGGGCCACGGGTACATGCAGCAGCAAGGTGGATATGCCCAGGCTGACCTGCAGCACTACGGCTACCAGCATCAGGTGCAGTCCGGTGGTCACCGCTGCAGGCAACGCGTAGCGACGCGCTGCAATCCACAGCAAGATGACACTGCTGAATACCAGCGTCGCCAGTAGCCGGTGCACAAACTGCACGGTGGCAATGTTTTCAAAAAAGTTACGCCACAGCGGGCTCTGCATGAAGATCACCTCGGGTATCCAGTGACCATCCATGAGTGGAAAGGTGTTGTAGGCAAAGCCTGCCTTGAGGCCGGCGACAAAGCCACCGGAAAGAATGGTAATGAACACCAGTCCCGTCAACAGCGTGGTGGCGTAACGCAGTCCGGCGGGTATGCTCGCGGTACGCCGTTCGCCGAGCCAAAGTCCCAGCGCGACATAAAACATATAGGCGTAAATGAGGATGGCCAGTCCCAGGTGAGCCGTGAGCCGGTACTGGCTGACATGCGGGTTATCGATCAGGCCGCTTTTCACCATGTACCAACCCAGTAACCCCTGCAGGCCGCCGAGCACAAACAGGGTCAGCAGTTTCGGAACCAGTGGTCGGTGTATCCAGCCCCTTGCCAGAAAAAACAGAAACGGTAACAGGAATACCGTACCGATGGTTCTGCCCAGCAGCCGGTGTGAATACTCAAACCAGTAGATCCCCTTGAAGCCCTCTAGGTCCATACCGATATTGATCTTCTGGTATTCCGGTGATTGCTGGTAAAGCCTGAAGGTCTCTTCCCAGCTGGCCTGGTCCAGAGGGGGCAGGATGCCGAAGATCGGGTCCCATTCAACCATGGAAAGACCGGACCCCGTCAGCCGTGTCACGCCGCCCAGGATGACCATGGCGTACACCATGAAGCAGCATACAAACAGCCAGGCAGCAATGCGCCGGTTGTGGGTATGTTCCAGTGCTGGTGTCTGGTCCCGGTTCATAGGACTGTGCATTCTACCTGATTTCATCAAGCAAACTACTGTTACCGCGGTGCCGGATGGGAGTTAGAATGTTTCAGGCTGGACAGTCTACAAACCGCGGGAAGGTTCTTATGAAACAGCTGTTCATGTTCGTACTGGCTGGCCTGCTAATACTGCTGGCCTATTTTTACCTGTACCCTGTCCAGCGACAGGGAGAGCAGGTACTGCCGGGTAATGCTGTCGTTGAGTTCCCTGCAACCCTGCCTGAAGATGACGAGTCAGTCAGGACGGTCATTGATATCAGTGTTCATACCCTCGAAGGGCTGAAGGTGCTGTTTGATCGTGCAGAGGATCTGGCGATGCGGCCACAGGCACAGGGGCAAGGGGCCAGTATAGTACTGGTGCTGCACGGACCTGAAGTGGAGTTCTTCGCCATCGGCAACTATGAAAAGTACAAGGATATTGTTGACCAGGCTGCACGCCTGGATGCCTTTGATGTCGTCGACGTGAAAATCTGTCAAACCATGCTGGATGCACGCGGCATCGAGCGGGATGACATACCTTCCTTTATCGAGCAGGTGCCTGTGGGGCCGGTTGAAATAGAGCGCCTGGTGCGGCAAGGCTATGTCGCTTTTTGATGATTATCCGGAGCAGCTAACCAGCAGATCGTATCGATATGGAAACCACGCAAGATCGCCAAAGAAAATATCCTAGAAGGAAAACTTTCGTGTTCTTGCGTGGATTAGTGGCGGTTCGAGGGACCTGAGAACTACGGATCGGGGCAGAAAAACCCTGCCCCGACAGATGCGCCGCAGCTACTCAGCGGTTACGGTTTTCGAGGATGTTCTCGATGATCGGGGCAAGGATGATTTCCATGGCAAAGCCCATTTTTCCGGCAGGAACAACCAGGGTGTTACGCCGCGACATGAAGGAGTCGTCCAGCATGCTCAGCAGGAAGGGAAAATCGATATCGAGTTTCTTGGGGTCCTTGAAACGAATCACCACGAAGCTCTCGTCCGGTGTCGGTATGTCACGGGCGATGAACGGGTTGGAGGTGTCGACGGTCGGCACACGCTGGAAATTGATGTCAGTACGAGAGAACTGTGGCGTGATGTAATGGACATAGTCGGGCATGCGTCGCAGGATCGTATCGGTGACGGCCTCTGTGGAGTAACCGCGCTGTTCGCAATCCCGGAAGATCTTCTGAATCCACTCGAGGTTAACGATCGGTACAACACCTATCAGCAAGTCAACGTGTTTGGCTACATCCACCGTGTCGGTTACGATACCGCCGTGCAGACCCTCGTAAAACAGCAGATCGGTACCGGCCTCGATGTCTTCCCAGGGGGTGAATTCACCCGGTTTCTGGTCATAGGGTTTTGCTTCCTCTTCACTATGCAGGTAATAGCGGCGTTTGCAGGAGCCGGTCTCACCATAGGTCCTGAAGGTCTCTTCGAGTTTGTCGAATACATTGGCCTCCGGGCCGAAGTGGCTGAAACTGTGATTGCCGGCCGCCCCGGCCTCTTCCATGGCAACCTTCATGGCAGCGCGGTCGTACTTGTGGTAACTGTCACCTTCAATCACAACGGGATTTACACCCTCGCGCAGGAAGATATGCTCAAACGCCACCTTGACAGTGGTCGTGCCGGCACCGGACGAACCGGTAACAGCGATTACTGGATGTTTTTTGGACATGAAAAGCTCCTCGACCCTAAGGGAAAATCAGGTTAGTTTGGATTCATGGCAGGTCAATTGACCTGATTCCGGACAGCTGGGTACCGCATTGCCAAGGTTCTATGGGTGAACCGAAGCGGCGTATTGAACCATTATTACACTCCCGGACTCAAGTAGCGGTGTAAAGCGGACGGTGCGACTGTGAAAAAGGCACAGTAAAACAACTAGATATGAGATCTTTCCTTTGCTCCGTAGCTTCACAATGTCCACGCCAAGTCTCTTTCCCGCCAGCCTGAAGGGCTCCTCGAGATCCTTGCTGACGTGACCGTTAGCCAGTTGCTGCAGGATGCCCAGCCTGGTCAGCAGGACATTGGCTTGTGGCCGTGGCCCCATCGGGAAGGTCTGCCAGCAATGGTCATGGCGGTTGCTGCGGAGAGCTGAGGAAACCTTGTTACGCAAGGTGGGCGCGCTATTCTCTGTGCGAGGTGCTAAACCCGTTCGTACAGCAAATCCCATACCCCATGCCCGAGGCGCTGGCCTCGCTGTTCGAATTTCGTCACCGGACGGTAGTCAGGCCGCGGCGCGTAATTCCCATCAGCGGCCGTGTTGCGGAAGGCCGCGGACTGTCCCATGACCGCCAGCATGTGAATGGCATAGTCTTCCCAGTCGGTGGCCATGTGCAGGCTGCCGCCCGGCCTGAGCTTCCTGGACAGCAGTTCGACAAAGCCTGGCTGTACAATACGGCGTTTGTGATGACGCTTCTTGTGCCACGGATCCGGGAAAAACAGCAACACCCGGTCCAGGGTGTTATTCACGAAACAGGTATTCAGTATCTGCACGGCATCCTCGCGCATGATGCGAACGTTGCCCAGTTGACGCTCATGCAGTTGCTGTAATAGTCGGCCCACGCCGGGGCGATGCACCTCAATGCCAATGAAGTTACATCCGGGCTGTTGTTCGGCCATGCTGAGCAGGGCGTCACCGTTGCCAAAGCCGATCTCGAGAGTGCAGGGTGCATGCCGACCGTAAATGGCGGCCATCTCCAGAGGTGCGTTGGCTTCCAGCCCGTAGCGTGGCCACAGGTCTTGCAGGGCACGTTGCTGTGCGGCAGTTATGCGCCCCTCGCGGCGCACATAGGAGCGGAT
>JAJDNX010000016.1 GCA_022340485.1 Gammaproteobacteria bacterium
GCCCTCAATAACCGGGTTCCAATTCCCTTGCGTTGCTGCCCGGCAGCCACTGCCATGTAACGAATCTGCGCCTCATGGGTCGTGTTGAAGTGAAGGCGACCGACAGCGACTACAGCCTGATGGTCATCTGTGACCATCAGGTGATGGCTGGATGATTCCAGCGCATCCTGTTCGCTGCCGCGGGGCTGGTTCCACGGTGCGCGCAGGATCTCCCAGCGCAACTCGTAGTAGCGTTGAAAGTCATCGCGGCTCAACGGTTCGCGGATGTTCATGTGACCCGTCAGGTTATCAGGCAAAGATCACCCAGGTGGTCGCAATGTATTTCACCCCCTGTTCCAGGGTCCTGCCACGGTGTTCATGCGTCCAGAAAGGCGGGAACAGCAGTAATTTTCCCGCTTGCGGTTTGATCTGCACGTCCTGGTAGGAAAACTCGGTTTCACCCCCCGGACCGGGTACGTCGTTCAGGTACCAGACGGCGACCAGTTGCCGCTGGCTGAATTCGTGGCTGCCGCCATCGATATGCCAGTGATAGAACTCCCCGGGGTTGGTGCGCTGAATCGCATAGCCGCTGTCCTTGAACGGCCCCCTGAAGAACGGGTAGGTGTCGCGGAATTCATGAATGGCAAGACCCAGTGAGCGGAACAACTCGCGGTCGATGTCCTTCCAGTGTTCCTTGCCGCTGACCACCAGATCTGTCGAGCGTTTCACGCCGGTTTCCTGCTGCACCGTCTGTCCAACCCTGCCTGGATACTGCTCCTCGGGATGTGCCTCGAAGCGGCGTATCATTTCATTGCAGATATCAAGGGGCAATGCCTTGTGCTTTTCAAAGATGAAGGTATGTTCCTTTACCTCGGTAATGGATCGAAGCGGTGGCCTGCTTTCGGCGGCTGGACTGGACATGGGATCTGGAGATTTCTTAGTGGGGTTTAGAGCGCATGGGTCTCGATCAGCGCGATCAGTCGCGACGGGAATTCACCATCCTGTTCACGGTATAGCTGGAGTATCTTTTCCGCAAGCATCTGCCAGTGTGCGGCAGCCTCTTCAGCCAGTTGTTCAAGCTCCTGCGTACTGCCGCTGACTGCCCATATTTCATAGGCCGTCATCAGTTTCGGGAACAGGTCCTTGCGGATGTTGGTCATGTTTGCCGCGTAAAAGTGCAGCGAGGGAGGATTCCTGTCCGCCAGCAGGCCGGGGAGTGTCGACAGGGCATCGGCGAGATGATCGCGCACGGCGCGCACCATGATTTCTGCCTTGCTGTGCGGCAGGCTGGCAAGCATCTTTTCCCATTCTTCACCAAGCAGTTCACCGGCCTGCACTTCTCCGATCTCGTGCAGGATCGCGGACTGCAGTTCATTTTCGGTCATGGCATCGAGTGACTGGTCGACGGCATTTTCGAAATCATAACAGTCGAGTGCGTTTTGCATGGCATTGGCGGGCCGGTTCCAGCGCCACTCCTCGACCTTTTCCCACAACATGCGGCGCAGCGATTCACGTCGCACATAGATAGTCTTGCCCTGGCTCATGGCAGGCGGGGAAGCAAGGTCACGGGCGAATTCCCGTCCGGAAACCACCACGGTATAGCCGTTGCGGGTGTCCAGTGATTCCAGTGCCCCCAGAAAAAACATCGGTTTCAGTCCCGGTCCATAACCGCTGCTGTACACGTAGCCGAGTTTATTGAGTGACTCATTGATGGTTTCTGCAGCAAACGGGTCATGATGACTGTCCAGCACCGGCACCTGTCTGAATCCCTGCTCCTGCAGAGATTCCCAGCGGTTTTCCCGCTGCGTCAGCCAGTTGCTGAGTTCCTGGTGTGGCAACGCGGCGGTGAAGGGTATGTCGTGTTCCCAGCGGAAGTATTCACGCATCTTCAGCAGGTACACACAGAGGGTGTAGTCGGTTGCGTGTTTTGCATCAGCGATATGGCAATTGATGCGTACGGCATCCAGTGTGGGTAAAAGCTTGCTAAGGTCGACAGGCGTTGCGGCTGCGCCTGAGGTAACGGTAACGGACACGGCAATCACCTTGCTGAAACCATCGATAGGTCCATGCTAGCATGCAGCCTGAATTGCCGCTACTTGGGTTTGCTGCCGTCATGGATTGCAGAGGTGTATGCACCCGGAGAAGGCAAAACAGATAACCTGAACAAATCTGCAGGATATCCACATCTGGGAGACAGGCAGTGAGAGTCAAGAGCAAATGGAGCAACAAGGGCCGGGAGCGCACGCTGGATGAAATCGGGGGTGCGGCTGCCTTTATTCTATGGCGCATCGCTCAGCAAGGATTGCTAAACCTCGAGAATGAAGGCTTCCAGACCGATACGCGCTCGCAGCGTCTGGATGTGATTGCGGAGTTTCTCGCCTTTCTGCTGCACCTGACAGACCGCAAAAAATCGGAGACGCTGGAGGCGCAAGAACGGCAGGAGTTTATCACCTCGCTGGCAGTTCACCTGGCGGATACCATGCAGGAAAACCGCACGGACGCGGAGGGCAAGGGTGACTATCGGCGACCACTGATTGCGCTCTTCAACGAGCGTGGTGCCAATTATGCCGAGTGTCCGATGCCGGATGGTGAGCCGGGCTATGCCATGAAGCGTTATTTTGGTGAGTGTGTCACGGCAGTCATGGGGGAGAAGGATCGCAAGTGGATCACCGACCAGGTGATGGATGCCGAGGTACCTGAACTCCTCAAGCCGCTGGGCAAGGCGCTGCATGAGTTATTTGTGCCCCCTGAGGGCCAGGGGCAGGCCCGCTAGCCCTTGTATTTATTCATGTCTCATAGAAAAGAAGAAGGCTATCGAAATGTACAAACTCAGATTATTTTTACTTTTTTGCTTCTGCAGCGGTGTTAGCATGGCCGCTGATCGCTACATCAATATCCTAACGCCTGCCTCGAACGATATCGTGGAGCCTGGCCAGTCGCTGCTGGTCAGTGGTACCGGCAGGGGACTGTTCGAAGGCAACGTGGTGGTGCGCATTACAGACGCTGGTGGCGGGGAGCCCTTGTTGCAGCAGCCGACCACCATGAAACTGGATGACATTGCTGCAGCGGGTAAGTGGCAGATCCATGTCACACTGCCGCGGTCGCTGCCCGACACCCTCGTACTGTCCGCTTTTTCCCCATCACCGAAAGAAGGCGATGCGTCGATCAACAGTAATGAGCTCACGCTGATGACAAAGGTAGCACCCAGTCTGGAAGGGCCTGGCTGGAAACTCGATCGCTATCGTGACGCCTCGGGTCAGCTGATCCCGGTGTTACAGGACACCCGGGTGACGGTGCAATTTAGCGGCGGCAAACTCAGTGGTAGTGCCGGCTGCAATCGTTACTTCGGTACGTACAAGACCACAGCCGCTGATCAAATCCATCTTGCACCCAACATGGGCATGACCATGATGGCCTGTGCACAGCCTGTATCCGATCAGGAACGCCAGTACCTGGCTCTTCTGGAGAGCGCGGCTGGCTTTCAGTTAACCGACCATTCCATGCAGCTGCTCGATGAGAACCATCAGGCCGTTCTGGAGTATACGGCCCTCCAGCCATTGATGCTGGAAAACACCCCCTGGCGGGCTGTTGGTATCAATAACGGCAAGGGGGGTGTGGTCAGCGCAGCAACGACAGGACGGGCAACTGCCTCTTTCAAGGCAGGCAAGGTCACTGGGCACACCGGTTGTAACACCTTTCATGCCTCGTACGAAATCACCGGCGAGCACATCCGCATGGGTCCGGTCATGTCAACGCGCAAGCATTGTGCAGAACCGGAAGGCATCATGCAGCAGGAGCAGCAATATCTGCACGCACTGTCACAGGCGCGTGTGATGGAGTTGACGGATAGCGGGTTGAAATTACGTGATGAACACGGTTCCCTGCAGGTTCATTTTGTTGCCGCAGACACTCAGCCCCGATGACTCATCCCTCATTGCGGCTGCAGCGTAGCGGGGAACTGGAGTGCCGTGGTTTGATTATCAGAGTGGTATTGGGTAACCACACGCGCGGGAAATAACGAATAACAAGCGATCCAGGGCCTTATTGTTTTCAACGCAACAAGCCGGGTAAGCCATTATGCGTTCCATCCTTCGCTGGATTGTACTGTTGGTTCTCGGCATTGCCGCGGCTGCCCTGGCGAGCGTCCTCGTGATGGCACTGCTCGGTGTGACGATCGATCTGGGCTGGCTGCGTGGTGGTGTGGAAGCCTCGGCCGAGAAGGCATTGGGGAGATCGCCAAGAGGCAGGCACAAAAGGAGGACACTGCCAATCAGACCATGGAGTCATCAACCCGGAAACAGACCACCGGCACTGACAACCGTGAGCAGCTCTCCTTTGAGGTGTTGAACAGTCTGGATGCTACTGTAGCCATCGAGGCCCGGCAGGTTTTATCCGGCAATGATGCACTGGGTTCCGGTGTGCTGAAGGCCACACTGGTGGACGGTCGCCTGGCGGTAGAACCACTGCGTGTCGATATCCCGGGCGGTGGTGTACAGCTGGGATTCAGTTTGCAACCGCGCGAGCGGGATGTCGTTATGACCGTCAAGGCGGATGTGGACTTCAAGAAAGGTGAGATCGATATTCTCGCCAAGCCGAAAGCCAATAAGCCTGAATCTTTCAGTCTTGCAACACCGGTCAAGGTCCATGGATTGTTCGAGGATTTTGGTCTTGGAGTAAACCCGCTGAATTTGATGGGTAGCGTGATTACCTTCGTGACCAGTCCTCTGCATGTGCCAGTACGCCGGGTATTCGAGAAAAAGATCCCAGCCGATGGCAAGGAGGCCTGTGAAATCGCCTGGAGCAAGACAACCGATGAA
>JAJDNX010000007.1 GCA_022340485.1 Gammaproteobacteria bacterium
GTCCGGGAAGAGGTGATTGCACAACTCGACCCGCGCGTGGAAGGTGTTGCCTACATGAACCTGGGGAAGGTACTTGACTGGGCAGGGAAATTTGAAGAGGCGAATCACCTGTTCAAGCAGGCCCTGGAGATACTGGGCCCGTTCCCGGTTCTTTATGACCGGCTCGCCAGGTCTTCCTATGTTCTGGAAAAATATGACGAGGCAATCTATTACCTGGATGAGTTACAGCGTATTGCCCCGGAGTTGCCCGGTGTGCATGCCAGACTGGCGATGATTTACGTCAAGCAGGGTGAAACGGATAAGGCGATCTCGCACTGTCTCGCGGAACTGGAAATCAAGCCCGATGATTATTCCGTGCATGGTGCACTGGCAAAACTGCTTGAACAGAAGGGAGACGATAGCGCTGCGAGCACGCATTACGAGGCGGCAGTACAACTCAAGCCCGACAATCAGTATGCCCGTGTAGTGTTTGCCTATTTTCTGATCAGGCAACATCGGTATGACGAAGCACGGAAGCACGCCGAAGAGGCCCTGCGTCTTAATCCGAAACTGTTCCGGGCGCATAACGCGCTTGGCATCATTATGCAAAATCAGGGCAATCCTGAAGCGGCCATCCACCACTTCAGCAAAGCCCTGCGTCTCGAGCCAGACTATACCCCGGCGAAGGAGAACCTCAGGCAAATACAGGCCGGTTATAAAAAGAAGGCTGCCAGCGACGGCCTCTCATAAAAGGTGGCCGGCATGTCCACAGGATTCCGGCATGGACCGTTGCGGAGCAGAGGTGGCAGATACAGAGTCCGCTGATCTAGCCGGGCCCAGAATACGGCGCCCACTACCGCATAACCGGAGCACTCCACCTCGACCCGCGGGCATCCCCCCGAGCCACCCCCACCGTAAGCCCCTCTCTGGATCGATTCCACAGACAACTGTTGTTGCCAGTTTACTTCGTGTTCTGTGCACGCTGTGCAACTACAAGTCACCGCAACTTGTATTGCAGCCGATTTTATTTTGCTTGCTAACAACCCGCTCATATTTGATTGCTACTCTACCCACCATCAACAATCTGGAAGGTCTGCTTGCATGAACAAAAACTGCAGAGTAAAGGTACTGGCGCGGTTCCGGCCAAAGATCGTTGACGACCTTGTGCCGGAACTCCTGCAGGTCATCGATACCGAGGCGGTCTTCACATACGCGTGGCAAATGGACGAAGATGATCCACTCCCGGGTGAATGGGTATTGAAGACCGAAGATCAACGATTCGGCGGTTACTGGATTCCCGAATGTGATCTAGCAATCATCAAGGAATGTCGCCACGGCGATTGCTAGCAGCGCGTCAGAATTTCCGCATAGCGAATTCTTTCTGGACCTTCCGCACCTGCCTGAAAGCTGTAATCACCGAGTCATGTAGCACGCACATAATCCATGTGCAGTCGTTACAGGGAGAGAACCATGACATCCAGCCTGGCCATACTACCATCACCAAATGATCCTCTTCATGATTTGCTCAATGAACTTCTGGAGCTGAAACAGCGCATCCTGTCGGGGACCGTGAAACAATTGGCCGAACTGTCCGTGGACAACACGCACAGCGAATGCCTGCTTAGCCTAGAGAACCTGCTGCACTATATTGTCATGCGACGTGAAGACCTGCGTCCCTTGCAGGCACGCCTGGCAAAGGCGGGATTGTCTTCCCTCGGTCGGGGCGAACCCCATGTCCTCGATAACATCGAGCGCGTTATCAACCTACTCGCCCGCGCAGTATTGCAACAGTCCAGTGGTGACAGGAACAACCACCCTCCCGTGGATTACGAAACGGGCCATCGCCTGCTGCGAAAGCGTGCTGAAAAACTATTCGGCAAGGCACGCGCGCAACGAGACGGGTACATCATGGTTACCATGCCGAGTGAGGCCGCCGCTAATTTCGAGCTGGTCAATCAGCTGGTAGCCGCCGGTATGGATACCGCTCGCATCAATTGTGCCCATGATGACAGCGCAACCTGGCATAACATGATCATCAACATACGACTTGCGGCGAAACTTCAGGAACGAAACTGTCGAATCCTCATGGACCTGGGTGGCCACAAGATCCGTACCCGTCACATCATCACCAGCAAGGACAAGGCCGGCAGCAAGAGCAGCAAAAAGCATGCCCGGGTACATCACAACGACTGGCTGGTTCTCAGCAAGAAGCGTGGCAGTCCGGAAGTGTATGATGCCCTGTTTGATGTCCCGGTAAAGGCGGTCATTACCTGTAGCTATCCCGACATCATCAGGCAATTGCATAAAAACGAGACCGTCTGGATTGATGATGGAAAGATCGGTACCGTCATCAGGGAGAAGCGCGGGGATGCGGTGCTATTGCAGGTCAATCGCGCCGGCCCGCGGGGCGCACGCATCAAGCAAGAAAAAGGCCTGAATTTTCCAGAGACCCGCCTGAACCTGCCGGCACTGAGCGAGCGGGACAGGAAGGACCTGCAGTTTGTCAGCCAGCATGCGGACATGGTGGGTTTGTCTTTTGCAGAATGTGCAGAGGATGTGCTGCATTTGCAGGAGCAACTGAGGGTTCATGGTGCGGATGATATAGCGGTCATTGCCAAGATTGAAACCGCCCGCGCAGTAAAAAACCTGCCGGATATTATCAGCGGGGCTCTGGCTCATAACATTCAACTGGGGATCATGGTTGCCCGTGGTGACCTGGCGATTGAACTGGGCAGTGTCCGTATGGCGGAAATTCAGGAGGAAATTCTCTGGGTATGCGAGGCGGCACATCTGCCGGTCATCTGGGCGACCCAGGTATTTGAATCACTGGCCAAGAACGGCCTTGCCTCTCGCCCGGAAATTACCGATGCCGCCATGGCGGCGCGTGCGGAATGTGTCATGCTCAACAAGGGGCCCTATATCGATTATGCCGTATCCATCCTTAGCGACATCCTGCAGCGCATGGGAGACCACCAGTACAAAAAGATATCACGCCTGCGCGCCCTGCACTGGTGAGATCAACAGCTTGCCGCATCGGAGCCTACCCGGCAGCTTCAGGGAACGAACCTGCAACGGGTCTATTGCCGACATGCAGCGATAGCACATCCTCCGGGCCAGTGGCTGCCGTCCGCAGAAGCAGACACTTTACCGGACGGAACTCCTGAAAATAAGGTACCATCCTGCTGCACCCTGCAAAGAATTCAGCCTTGTGTTGGTGCAGCACCTTGCAGATAACCATCCCTGCTTACCGGAGGATTCGATCATGCACAAGGGGTTCGTTTTGACTGCCGCCACATTGATGATCATGTTACTGTCACTGCAGGCAGGTGCCGACTGCAAAGAGAAACTGGCTGAGCTGGATCTGCGCATGGCCAGTCCGCAGATCGACAGCAACCAGCGCAACGCGATGCAAATGTTTCGTGACCAGGCCGCCAGGATGTGTGACCAGGGCAACGATGCAACCGCCATGCAGACTCTGGGCATTCTCGAGATGATGCTACCCCCGTCGCAGGAACAGCAGCAACAAGCCGCCGCCGCCAGGGAAGCGGATGAAAAGACCAAGTCACGCCTCAACGACCAGTTTCTGGAGGGCGTCTGGTGTTCCATGACAGGCGAGGAGCGGGCGCAACTGGTGTTTTCCGCCAATGGCAGCTATCGACCCTGCTTCCCTAGCAGCGGGACCGGGGGATACGGACAATGTGTTACGGAAAGATCGACTGCAGAGTGGCTGGCCGGTTATGACTTTGACAAGTCCCTGGATCCGAACAGGATCGAGCTGGGCTCCAGGCAACACCCCGGCAGTATGGTTTACCTAAGAGGGGAATGCGCCTCGCACGGGCGTTAACGGGCGTACCCTCCGCGACACTGAACTTACCACACGGATGCGCTCGCACGCGTTCTGCATGCGCTAATGGCATTGGCTACGGGCTGGGCGAGCAGATGCCGCTCCTGCACCAATGGCAGGCATCAGGATCCGCAAGGGCAATGACGGATCCCCGGGGCAGTCATCACAACCCTGCACCAACCACATGCAAACATGCCCCAAGCCTGTGCATTTACCAGGCACCATACACCCCTTGTCCAGCACTCCGTACCGAGTATTTGTTCTTTATATCAATAAGTAACAGGCCCCTATTGTCCCTAGACGGGATTGGCACGGTGCTTGCAATTAAGTTTATATTTATATAATTAACTGGTAATATATAGCCATCCACATGGAGGTCTTCACAATGGGCAGTAACGAGTCTCGGACATGCCGGCGGGCCCTCTCATCAGCGCCGCTGAGCACGCAGCTTGTCGATACAGGCAGACATATTTTCATGCCACCGATTCGCACCGGTGTCACAATATTCGACCGGTTTCGCATACCCGCCGTGCAAGGTTCCCTATCATGTGCAACAAGTCAATATCAGACGGATGCGTGAAGGTACTACATGGCCTGTGATGATATCTGGATGTGCATGCTTGGAGCATTGATGATGCTTGTCATGATGGCGATCGTGCCGCTGTTTTTATACTTATTGTGGAGTGGCCTCACGGGCTGAACGCAGTCACGGACAACCGCATATTTTTCGGGATCATACCCGGTAACCATTGTTATAGGAGTTGGAGGTTGTATGTCAAATGTTATGAATGAAATCCTGCATCGTGCAAGGATCTGTCCAGTTGCCTGTGCCCTGAAGATACTGTTATTACTGCTATTGCTCAGTGCGCTTGGCATTGCGATCTTTTTAAAGCATGAAATGTCAATCTACGCTTATGTAGGCTTCATGGCTGCCATTGGATATGTCGCAATACTGGCGATCGCAACGAACGGTAATTGCCGTCTCAAACTCGCCAAAAAGAACTAGTTGGCACGACGTTGGCAGCAGCTGGCCTTAGCTGCGCGGGCTCCCCAGAGAAGTCCGCTGCAGCTGTAGTGATCAATCACGCAGTGGGCCTATGTCGTTAGCTGCGACAATCTCTAGTGTCTTGCCCTCACTTAATACAGGTGAGCATGTGAATGGTGATTTCCTGGCACCCTCACCCTAAAGGCAATAGTTGCGGAGAGGGGATCAATACAAGCCAGACAACATGACCCGGACCCCTGCAGCAAACTTCCTCCAAACGCCTGTCGGAGATTCGCTACGAGTTCGAGCGCGGTATCTTTCTGAGTGTTTATCATTCACCCCCGCAACGCCTGCGTCGGCATCCGTCCGCTGATATTGTCATCACCGTCTGCATCCATGCGGCCCATGCCGCAGTTTCCTCTAACGGTCATACTTGCGCCACATTTCACTTCAGCGCATTAAGCTTCAGCGCCCTTGCCCTCTGCCAGCATCAGCTTGCCGCTGGCAATCGGTTTCACTGTGAACGGATTTTCCGTTGCATCGCAGACCGACACGTTTGCAAGTGTCATCGCAACCATCGTGCCCAGCGCAATGCAGCGTGGTTTGACTGCTGGCCTGTTCAACAGGTTATATCTACTCCTGTTGAATGAAAGAATCTAGTTGCGCCTGGTACGTGCTGTATGGATGGCCCGGTTATCGATCGCAAGCGCCGCCTCATGCAAAGCTTCTGACAGTGTCGGGTGGGCAAAAACCGTTCGCGCGATGTCTTCACTGCTGGCATCGAATTCCATGGCCGTGACCGCCTGGGCGATCAGTTCCGAAGCCGACGCACCGAGTATATGCACGCCCAGTACACGGTCCGTTGTCGCGTCACTCAGTATTTTTACCATGCCGTCGGTTTCCTGCATGGCGCGTGCGCGTCCGCTTGCCGCAAACGGAAATAATCCGGTTCGATACGCTACCCCGGCCTGCTTCAGCGCCTCTTCGGTCCGGCCAACCCATGCAAT